>JBDREM010000032.1:0-32015 GCA_043819695.1 Planctomycetota bacterium | reverse complement strand
GTGTTGCTCGTCTCCGCTAACGTCCCTTTCTCCAAGCACACGGAGCAAGGCGAGGATGTCTTTCTTGGTCAAGGGCTCATGCAGAAGGATGCCCCGGGCCGCGAAGCCGTCGCGAATCCACTCCTCTTGGGTCTTGTGTTTGTTCTTCTGCCACCAAGTCAACCAATCGTCCGCGGCTCCGGCCTGCTGGTTTGTCATGCAGCTTAGAGCGATTTCCTTGTGGCCGCCGGAGCATGACAGTGAATCGCCCGGTGACATGTTGTCCATAATCCGTGCAACCCATTCCTTGTTGCCCCATAATCCAACGCGGAAACCGTCGTCGTGCGCCCAGCCCATCCGCCTGATGCTCTTCTGTGTCTCGGCCCACACCTGCTGCTCTGTATGAGCACGCTCCCAGCCCATGTCCGAGATTCTGCGGTATGGCCCCAAGATGTAGAACCAGACGACGACGACGGCGCCGGCTGCCACAAGCAACAGAATGCCAATACCAAGGATATCCCGGCGACTCGCAATCTTCATGTGCCCTCCTCCCACATCCCAGCTAATTGTAGGGGACGGTCAGAGACTCCTGCAAGCAAGTCGGGAAGCTTGGTTTGCAGAACTACCGAATGAAATACCCCGAGACGCGCCAGGCGCCGTCTTTTTCGCGCGAGACGGTAACGGCCTCGACGGCCGCTTTCTTGTTCTCGAAGACGGTCTGATACTGGACCAGCACGTACTCGCCGTCCGGGGCGCCGGGCAGGGTGGTCGCGTACTGCGTCGAGCTGACCGTCCTCGAGACGAGCTTGCCCATCACGCGCCGCGCGGGCGCGACGCCCTCGGTCCACCGCTGCTTCGGGATGACGGCCTTCAGGTACTCGCCGGTCTCGTCCCAGCTCTCTTCGTACTTCCCGTCATCCATCAGTTTCAGCCACTTGTCCGCGGCCTCGACGCCGGCTTTTTCCGCGGCCGGATTGCTCTCCCTCGGCGGCCCGCATCCCGCGGCGGAACAGATCAGGGCGGCCAGCCCGACGGCGACGAATGCTCTCATTGTTCTCTCCTTCTGCCGATCGTGGCACGACCGTCCTCTCGGCTTCGCTCAGGGCAGGCCTGGCCGCGTTCGACAACGGGCAAGATGCCCGTGCCGCCCGCCATCGCGCCGCAATATGGCGCAATCGTACAGGGTCATTCAGGCCACCGGCGCCGGCGGCCGGCCGGTCTCGAACAGCGCCTTCACCGACGGCCGCGACAACACGATAATGGTGAACACGCCGAGGACCGTGCCGAACGGAATGAACAGGCAGCAGATGGCGGCCATGACGAAACAGAACGTGTGAGACTTTCTTTGTGCGAGGCAGCGGCCGGCGTAGACGACGCAGGCGGCGACCGCCCAGCCGAAGAGCACAACCGCCGCGCCGATGACGGCAAAGAGCCCGCCGATGATGGCCAGCGGCGCGCACTCGTCGCGGCCCTCCCCCACACCCGCGAAGACCATAACGAGGCCGATGGCCACGTGGATCAACGGGATGCAGGCGAACGCGGCCTGCACCCCGCCATACACGTAATGGCAGATCGACAGTATCCGCAGATGCTCGTCGTCCCGGCTCACCATGCCCATCTCTGTTCTCCCTTGGCTTCGTGGCCTGCCACGTGCCGGCTTGCCCGCCTACGGCTGCAATTCGAGCGGCGGGTAGCCCTGGAACTGCGCCTTCACGGTCGGCCGCGACAACACAATAATGGTGAACACGCCGAGGACCGTGCCGAACGGCATGAACAGGCAGCTTATTGCGGCGATGACGAGGCAGAACGTGTGGTGTTTGCGACGGGCAAGGCAGCGGCCGGCGATGAACAGAAGAACGGCGAGCGTCCAGCCGCATAGGATGAGGATCGTCGCGAACGCAACGAACATCACGCCGGCGAGCGTCCCGGGGAACCCGTGGCCGGGACGCCTGTGCCCGCCGGCCGGCCGGCAACATTCGCCGGTTTCAGCCGGCTCGTCCGGCTGCTGCGCGCGAGGTTCGGCCGGCGCCGGTTCAAGTGGCACCGCTTCGGGCGGCGGCGCCACGTCGGGCTCGGCGGGCACCAGTTCAAGCGGCGCCGGTTCGGCTGGCACCGTCCAGGCGGGCTCGCGCGCTTCTTCGTCGTCCCAATGTTCTTCGAACGGGCCCTCAAGAGCGCCCGAGAGCATCGCGACGCCGATGATCAGATGAATGATCGGGAAGCAGGCGAACAGGGCGGTGATCCCCGCCACCACGTAATGGAAGATCGACAGCAGTCTCAGATGCTCGTCGTCCTGGTTTACCATGCCCGTCATTTTTCCTTTCTCTCTCTCTACTCGCGCGCGCGCCTGCTTTCGGCTTTGAAGCGTTCAACAAAACGCCGAATCGGCCTCTGAAAAGAACCGTATTCGACGTCCTGCGGATCTTCAACGTGGCCGCGGGAAATCCCGCGTCATTATAGCACGCGGCGCCCGCCCGCGCCGCTTTTACCCTGCCGGCGTCTTGTACAGGATCGCGTTGCGTTTCTTGCCGACGGCATCGATGGCGCCCATTTCGCGGAGGCAGTAGGCCATCTGTTGTGCGATCGAGCGGGGCCGCCCGATGGCCGCGGCGAGGTCGGCGGTCGTGAACGGCTCGGCGAGCCCGGGCGGAATGAGCGCGGCCAGGTCGGTGGGCGTTTCGAACACGCGGCGGTCGACGACGCCGACGAGCCGGCGCTCGTGAACGGCCCAGCCCCTCCGCCGCCAGCTCCGCGATTTCCCCTGCCGCCGGATTTCCTCTTCCTGCGTGATGAGAACTTCGAGCGAGAAGTTGGGCTCCGCCATCAGCGCCGGGATGCTGACAAGCTCGCCGAAGACGTCCTCGACCTCGCCGTGCTTGGGCGATCTCCGGCGCCCGAGTTGCTTCCGGCCGCCGGGCGACTGCCGCACGATCCACCGGTCACGCGCGATCGGGCACACCAGCCGGACGCGATGCCGCGCCGCCAGCTCGGTCAGCTTGCGTTTGATCGACGAGAAGTTCGCCGTCTGGATTTCGACGAGGAGGTCGCCGCGGACGATGTCGATCAGGAAGCCGTCGACGAGCGCTTCGTGGCGGTCGCAGGCCTGGGAGTACCACCTTTTCAGCGCGGCGTGGAGCGGCCGCTCGTTCAGCGTGCTGATGTTGTGCGACGCGTTTCTCGACTTCGCCGGCATCGGGGCCATCATACCGCTGAACGGCGCTGAATCAAGGTCCGGGGCAGCCGCCCGCGGCCCGCGCGGTTCCGGATGATTTTGCTTGCCTCCGGTTCAACGGCGCTGATATCATACTTAGCTTCTGGGAAGGGAGGAGCACCGCCGCCGCGGGCGGCTGCTCCTCCGGCCGGAACAAGTTCGGAAATTTTGGGCGGCTATGATGGCACGAAGCCGGCTACTCAAGTACCATATCATCGGGACGCTGTGGGTGGGTCAGACGAGCATCGTCTACCGCGCAACCGACGCGCGGAACGAGCTCGTCGCGATCAAAATGCTGCTGCCCGACACCGCGGCGAGCCGGCGCGCCCAGCGGATGATGGAGCGCGAGGCGCGCCTCGCGTTGAAGCTGAGCCACCCGAACATTGTGCGGGCGATCGAGTACATTCGCGACGCTCCGATGCCGGCGCTCGTGATGGAGTACTTCAACTCCGAGAACCTGAAGACGCACATCGTCCACAGCGAAGCTTTCATCCGCGAGCACGCGAAGCGCATCATCCTGCAGGTATGCGAGGCGCTGAAGTACGTCCACGAGCAGGGGCTCATCCACCTCGACATGAAGCCCGAGAACGTGCTCGTCGCCGAAGACGGGTTGACGAAGATCATCGACTTCGCCCTGGCCGAACGGCCCGGCAGCTTCATGGGCCGACTTCTCTCGCGGCGCCGGATCGCCGGCACGAGGCCCTACATCGCGCCCGAGACGATCCGGCGCAAGAAGCCGGACATGGGCACCGACATCTACTCGCTCGGCATCACGATCTACGAGATGCTCACGGGCCGGCCGCCGTTCATCGCGGAGGACCGCGACGCGCTCCTCCGGATGCACCTGACCCAGCAGCCGGCGTTCATGCGGACCTACAACCGTGACGTGTCGCTGAAGATGGACCAGTTCGTGCTCGAGATGCTCGCGAAGAAGCGCGACCAGCGCCCCAGCGACATCGAAGATGTCATGCGCCGGATGAAGCGCATCGAGGTGTTTGACAAATAGCCCGAAGTGTGCGCAATCCGGCCGAAGAAGAAGTCTATTGCGGCCGAATGCCCGGAGGAGGAGAGCGATGAACGGGAACGGGCTGGAGTTTGAGGCCCCGCTTCGCGAGCTCGGCAAGAAGATCACCGAGCTCGAGAATTTCCAGACCAACAAGGGTTACGACCTGCAGGAGCCCATCGCCCGCCTGCGCGAGCAGCTCCACCGGACGGCGAAGGAGATCTTCGGGAACCTCACGCCCTGGCAGCAGGTGCAGGTCGCGCGGCACCTCGAGCGGCCGACGGCTCTCGACTACGTCGAGCTGATGTGCACCGACTTCGTCGAGCTGCACGGCGACCGCGCGTTCCGCGACGACCGCGCGATGGTCTGCGGCTTCGCGCGGCTCGACGGCCGCCCCGTGATGATGGTCGGCCTTCAGCGCGGCCGCACCACAAAGGAACGTCTCGCCTGCAACTGGGGCATGGCGCATCCCGAGGGCTACCGCAAGTCGCTCCTGAAGATGAAGCTGGCCGAGCGGTTCCGCACGCCGATCGTCGCCCTCATCGACACCGCCGGCGCTTACCCGGGGATCGAGGCCGAGGAGCGCGGCCAGCCGCACGCCATCTCCGCCAACCTCGTCGAGATGCTCAAGATCCGCGTGCCCATCGTCTCCGTCGTCATCGGCGAGGGCGGCAGCGGCGGGGCGCTCGCCATTGCCGTCGCCAACAGGCTGTGCATGCTCGAACACTCCACGTTCTCCGTCATCGCGCCCGAGGGATGCTCGGCCATCCTCTTCCACACCGCCGAGAAGCGCGTGCAGGCGGCCGAGGCGCTCAAGCTGACCGCGCAAGACCTGGCCGGGCTGGGGATCATCGACGAGATCATCCCGGAGCCGCTTCCCGCGGCGCACTGGGACCGCAAGGGCGCGGCCGCGAACCTCAAAACCTCGCTCGTCCGCCACCTCGACGAGCTTGCGCAGCGGACGCCCGAGGAACTCGTCGCCGAGCGGCGCCGCAAGTACCGCAACATCGGCACATTCACCGAGCGGAGCACGTGAGAACGACCTGTCGTCGGATTACGCGCCTTGTTGCCGTCGCGCTCTTCGGCGGCCCGCGTTACGGTCGACGGCAAGACGTACGAGGCCGGGGGACCACAGACCGGGCAACGCGAAGAAGACGGGCGTAAGACACGCGGATCACTTCCGTCCGCTCCTTATTGTTCGCCGGCCGAAGTTTTTCCGGAATTCATGATTAATCCTCCGAATCGCACGGCTATACTATTCGTATATGGAGCGCGGTGCGCGGAGCGTGGCGTGCCGCGACCTGGGCAGTCCCCGGCGGCCCCGCAATGAGTTGAGGGTACCTGTCCCAATCGGTTTCTGAGTTGGAGTATCCGGAATGGCGTCACTTAGGGCTGTCGGGTCCGAGCACGCAGCGGCGTTGGGCAGACTTAACCAGGGTCAGAGCTGCCGTGCGATGAGCGCAGAGGCATGGGTTGGCTTCGAGTTTCTCGAGCCGCGGCTCCTGCTGAGCGGCAGCATCGCGGTAACCGTCGACGCACTGGCGACCAGTGATACGACGCCCGAACTCACGGGAACCGTGGACGATCCGGCGGCGGCGGTCGAGGTCACGGTTAACGGCGCGGCGTACGATGCCGCGAACGACGGGTTCGGCAAGTGGACGCTCGCCGATGACACGCTGCCGGCGCTGGCGGAAGGAACTTACAACGTGCTGGCGTTCGCGGTCAACGCTGAGAAGGGGACCGCCGGAAGCGATGATACGGCGAACGAACTGACCATCGACGCGACGGCGCCCACTGTCACGGTCTCGTCTCTTGTCACCGCCGACAAGACACCCTCGCTGAGCGGCACGGTCAATGAGTCGGACGCGACTGTGTGGGTCACCGTCAACGGCAGCGCGCATCAGGCGACCAACAACAGGAACGGCACGTGGACGCTCGCCGACAACATCGTCGCGGCGCTGGACTACGGCACGTACGACGTCACCGCCGCCGCCTTCGACGCAGCGGGCAACGAGGCGACCGATGCCACGACCGATGAGTTGACGGTCGTCCGGCAGCTTCCGATCTCGGTGACGATAGACCCACTGGTCACCAGCGACACCACGCCCGAGCTGACGGGAACGGTGAGCCTGGGCAGCGCCATCGTCCAGGTCGCCGTTCGAGGGACGACGTACACGGCCACGAACAACGGCGATGGGACGTGGACCCTGGCCGACAACACGGTGGCCGCGCTGCCCGAAGGCACTTACAGCGTGCTCGTCACGGCGAGCGACCCCGACAGCGACGCCGAGGCGCAGGACACGACGGCGAACGAGTTGACCATCGATCTGACGGCCCCGGTCGTGACCGTATCGGCGCTCAAGACCGCGGACCAGACGCCACAGCTCACCGGCACGGTCAGCGAACCGGGCGCCGTGGTGTGGGTCACGGTGGACGGCCAGACATATCGGGCGACGAACAACGGCAACGGAACGTGGACCCTTCCCAACAACACCGTCGACGAGTTGGACTACGGCACGTACGACGTGGCCGTCACCGCCGCCGATGCGGCCGAGAACAGCGGCACCGACGCCACGACCAACGAACTGACCATCCGCGCGGAGCTGGCTGTGTCGGTCGACAAGCTTGTCACCAACGACACCTCGCCCGCGCTGACAGGCACGGTCTCCGACCCGGACGCCGAGGTGGCGGTGACCGTCGGCGGAGCGACGTACGACGCGACCAACAACGGCGACGGCACGTGGACGCTGCCGGACGGCACGATCGGCCCGCTGGCGGAAGGCAACTACGAGGTCCTCGCCGTCGCCCAGAACACGCAGAAGGGCTCCTACGCATCCGACAACGTTCGGCAGGACCTGGTGATCGACGTGACCCCGCCCGCGGTCACGATCACTGCCCTGACGACCGACGACACAACGCCCGAGCTGAACGGAACCGTGGACGACGACGCGGTCACGATCATCGTCACGGTGAACGGCCGGGACTACGCGGCCCATCACAACTACGATGCAGGCGAGCCCGACGGGACGTGGACGCTCAACGACAACGTGATCTCGCCGCTGCCGGGCGGGACCTATGACGTAGTGGTCACCGCCACCGACGCCGCCGAGAACGAAGGCACCGACACGACGACCGACGAACTTACGATCAACTCCGACGTGATCCTGGTAACGATCGATGAACTGGCCACGACGGACACCACCCCCGAGCTGACCGGCCTGGTCGGCGATCCCGCCGCCGATGTCCAGGTTACCGTCGACGGCAAGGTCTACGCCGCGACCAACAACGCCGACGGCACGTGGACGCTCGCCGACGGCACCCTCGATCCCCTGGCGGAGGGGGTCTACGACGTCGTTGTCGAAGCGAATAACTCCGGGGCGGGGACGTCCGGCAATGACGATACAACGGACGAACTCACCGTGGACACAACAGTGCCGGTCGTCACAATCACCCGCCTGACCACGACCGACCGAACGCCCGGACTCACCGGCACCATCAGCGAGTCCGATTGCACCATCAGCGTCAACGTGGATGGCAACGACTACGAGGTCAGCAACAACGACGACGGAACATGGACGCTCAACTTCGGCGCCACCTGGACGCTCGATAACAACACCGTGCTGGAGCTTGGCTACGGCACGTACAACGTGGCGGTGACGGCGACCGACGCGGCCGGCAACGTCGGCACCGACTCGACGACCAACGAACTCATCGTCCAGCCGGAGTTGGACGTCACGGTGGACGAGCTGGTTACGAACGACAGCACGCCGGAGTTGACCGGCACGGTGGAAGACCCCGATGCCGCGATCACGGTGACCGTGAAGGGCACGGCCTATGCCGCCGTCAACAACGGCGACGGCACCTGGACGCTGGCCGACGGGATCGTGGCCGCGCTGACGAGCGGCGTCTACGACGTGCGCGTGCTGGCCGTCAACTCGACCTTCGGCACGGCCGACTATGATGACACCACCAACGAGTTGACGGTCGACCTTACGACGCCGGTCGTCACGGTGAACCGGCTGACCACCGGCGACAAGACGCCCGCCCTGTCCGGCACCGTCACCGAGCCAGGCGCGAAGATCGTGGTCACCCTGGACGGGAACGTCTACCAGGCCACGAACAACGGCAACGGGACCTGGACACTCCCGGACAACGCCATACCGCTGTTCCACGGCGCACCGGTCAAGCTCGACTACGGCACGTACAACGTGGCGGTGACGGCGACCGACAAGGCGGGCAACGCCGGTTCCGACACGACCACCAACGAATTGATCATTCAGCGCACGCTGGCGGTCGGCATCGACCCGCTAGTGACCAACGACACGCGGCCGGAACTGACGGGCACCGTGAGCAACCCCGCCGCGACGGTGCGGGTGACCGTGAAGGGTGCCACGTACACGGCCACAAACAACGGCGACGGCACGTGGACGCTTCCCGACAACACCGTGGCGTCGCTTGAGCCGGTCTTCCCGGCCAAAGAGGTCACTTACGACGTGTCAGTCGTCGCCGTGGACGCCGGAAGCGGGGCCACCGGACAGGACACGACCACCAACGAACTGACCATCGACCTCGCCGCCCCCGCTGTCACCGTCACACGGCTGGATACCGACGACACGACCCCGGCCCTCTCGGGCACCGTCAGCGAGGCCCTGGCAAGCGTTTGGGTGACGGTGAACGGGAAGACGTATCCGGCGACGAACAACGGCGACGGCACGTGGACGGTCGCCAACAATCGGATTTCCGAACTGGCCCACGGCACCTACGACGTGGCCGTGACGGCGACCGATCCCGCCGGGAACGCCGGCACCGACAAGACGCTCAACGAACTCACGATCCGAGTCGCGCCGCAGGTGTCGGTCGACAAACTCCGGACGAACGACACGACGCCCGAACTCACCGGCCGCGTCGACGACCACACCGCTACGATCGTGGTCCGGGTCGACGGGGCCAACTACAATGCCGTCAACAACGGCGACGGAACGTGGACCCTGCCCGACAACACGGTGGCCGCGCTCAACGACGGAACCTACGACGTGGTCGTAACGGCCACTAACGCACAAGGCAACAATGCCACCGACACCACCGCCAATGAACTCACCATCGAGACCGTTCCGCCGGAGGTCACCCTCGAAAACATCGACGGCACTGATCTGGGCGACGCCGGCGGCACCGTCACCACAAGCGACACCACACCCGGGTTCCGGGGAACCCTCACCGACTCGAACCCCGCCGAGGCCGAGATCGTCCTCACGGTGAACGGAACCGACTACAACGCCACGTTCACGGGCTACGAACTCAACGATAACGGCAAATGGGAGGCGTGGTGGGAGGTCAAGGACGGCGACATCACTCCGCTGCCAGCGGGCACCTACGACGTGACCGTGACCGTTACCGATGAGGCCGGTAACACGACGACAGAAACGCTCACCGGAGCGCTGACCATCACGAACGTCCCCACCGTCTCGGTCGATAGACTGACGACGGACGACAGGACACCCTCCCTGACCGGCAAAGTCGGCACGCCCGCCGCCGTTGTCGTCGTGACGGTCAACGGAACCGCCTACAACGCCATCAACAACGGCGACGGCACGTGGCGTGTGCCCAACAATATCATCGCCCCGCTGGCCCCCGGAACGTACGACGTGGCAGTCACCGCCACCAGCGCGGGCCTCGTCGGCAGGGACGCAACCACCGGCGAGCTCGTCATCATCGACGAGCGAATCATCACGATCGATCCGCTCATCACCTCGTACGTGAGCCCGGGGCTGACCGGCACGGTCAATGACCCCAATGCCGTCGTCGAAGTGCAGGTCAACGGCCGGGTCTATGAGGCGCACAACAATGGGGACGGGACGTGGACGCTGGATGAAGACACCATCACGCCGCTCGCCCTCGGCACCTACGACGTCGCCGTCCGGGCAAGTCACAGCGACGGAACCTTCACGTTCGACGTGACGAGCGACGAACTGATCGTCGTCAGCACGACCCAGCAAACGATCGTCGTCACCCTCGCGGACAAGGGTAAGCTCAAGTACAAGGACCCGGACGGGACGAACGTTGAAATCCAACTGAAAGGCAAAAAGGGCAGCGCGACGTTCACGTTCGTCAGCAACTCGCCCATCAGTCTGAAGGGCGACAAGCTCAAGGCCGACGCGGGAGCCAAGCTGGTCTCGATGGTCGTCAACGCCGACACCGACCAGATCACGTTCAAGGCGGGCGGCGGAGCCGACGACCGAGCCACGATCGGCTTCATCGGCGGCAACGCTGCGCTTGGCAAGCTCCAGGCCGGCGACTGCGGCCTGATCGACGGCGGCATCTACATGCCCAACGGCATCATCGAGCAGATCGATCTCCGGAGCATCCAGGAGACGAACGTCACCATGGGCGGCACGTCCTCGAAGGGCGTGAAGATGCAAGTGGCAGAGAACACCGAAGAGGCCAACATCCGCATCACGATGACGGACGTCAAATCCTTCGGCACCGGCAGCATGATCAACGCCTCGCTGCTCGTCGGCACGCTCGTCGAAGACAGCAACGGCGACGGGGTCAACGATCTGCCGGAGCTGATCGATCTGTTCAACGACTTTGAGATCAAGAGCTTCAGGATCACCGGCTACAAGGGCGCTCCGGCCGACCTCTACGTCAACGCCAACATCGCCGCCAGCGAGATCGGCAAGGTGGCGCTGATAAACACGACCCTCCGAAACCTGGACGACGATTCGGAAGAGCACGTGCCGTTCGGCATCACAACCGACAGCCTCAAGAAACTCACGCTGAATCAGGGCGGCATCAAGTACACGTGGCCCGATACTTGGCTCGCCACCCCGCAAGACCTCAAAGTCCGGGTCGGTTGACAAGAGAGCGCGAAGGAGCCGGCCCGGGACATGACTCGGCGCGGCCGCGAACCTCAAAGCCTCGTTCGTCCGCCTCCTCGGCGAGCCCGCGCAGCGAACGCCCGAGGAACTCGTCGCCGAGCGGCGCCGCAAGTGCCGCAACGTCGGCACATTCAACGAACAGAGCGCGTGAGAACGACCAGCCATTGGATTACGCTCTTTGTCGCCGTGGCGCTTTTCGGCGGCCCGTGCGCCCTGGCGCAGGACGTCGAGAAGAAAAAGGCATACGTCCAGGGCTACGACGTGCTCGCCCTGCCCGGCGAGGAGGTCGCGCTCCGCGCGAAGGCGGAACGCGGCAACCGGCTCGCGCTCCGGCCCGACATCGAAGGGGCGACGCTCGAGTTCTACGGAGGCGGCAAGCTCCTCGGCTCGGCAAAGACCGACGACGACGGCATCGCGGCCATCACCCGCAAGTACGAGAAGCCCTGGCGGCACTTCGTCACCGTCAAGTTCGGTGCAAAGTCGAAGTATCGCGCGAACGAAGCCGCGCTCCTCGTCGACGTGTGCGACGCGAAGACGCGCTTCATCGTGTGCGACATCGACCATACCATCGCCGACGTGTCCGCAACGAAATTCGTCTTCAAGAAGAACGAGAACGTGCCCGCGCTGCCCGGCTCGCCCGAGGCGCTCGCGCGGCTCTCGATACACTATAACATCATCTATGTAACCGCGCGCGACGACGCATTCCTCCGAAAGACGAAAGACTGGCTGGCGCTCCGGAAGTTCCCGCACGGGCCGGTCTTCTTCTGGGACTTCCTCGGCAAGGAACCCTCGCACGAGAAATACAAGACGCGCGAGATCGCAGATCTCAAGAAGCGGTTCCCGAACATCGTCGCCGGCGTGGGCGACAAGGTGAGCGATGCGAACGCCTATCTCGCCAACGGCCTGAACGCCATCATCATCGGCCCCGAGCGCGACGACGGCCTGCCCGCGAAAGCCATCTGGGTCAAAACCTGGGCGGAGATCGAGAAGCTTCTTAAGGCACCTGACGCTTTAGAAAAATGATGCGGCGCGCATGCGGCGGCCGGGGCGGCCCGCACACTCCATCGGGCCGGCCCCTCCGCCGACTCCCCCCATTCCTATCGATTGCCGGCGCGCGGCCAAGTGGAGCCGCTCGCGGGCAACGGGCCGCTGAGCTTCGCCCACGAGCCCCGCGCGGCCGCATTTCCCTCCCGGGCGCCGCGCGTTGGCGAGGCCGGCGCGGGCCGTGAACCGAATCACCACGGAATCACCTCGGACCAGCAACTCGACGCGCCGAGGCAAACAAGGCTCGAGGCCGCCCCGAGCGCCAGCACAGCCAGGATAACCTTCAAAGTTCTAGGCATTGGGCACCTCCTTGTTCACGCAATGGCCACCTATATATATGCAGCTCGCGCCGATTTGCGCAAAAAAAGTTCGACAATTCC
The DNA here is from genome assembly GCA_043819695.1 of Planctomycetota bacterium. Taxonomy (GTDB): domain Bacteria; phylum Planctomycetota; class PUPC01; order PUPC01; family PUPC01; genus CAYLQD01. Next base: position 19,523 of record JBDREM010000032.1, on the reverse strand, counting down.
CGGCCCGGCCGCGAGCGGAGCGAGGTGGCGCGAGTTGAGAAGCGTGCAGGCCCTCGGCGCCGTCGGCCGGTGCGAACCGTCGTTCGGGGGCGCCCGCATGTTTCGGCTTGTTCGCGCGGCCGGTTCCCCGGCTCCTGCGCCGGCCATTCGCGTCCGCAAATGAGATTGGAATCCATAACATCGTGGCTCCGAAGCGTTTATGACTTTAATGGGTGCCTGGCACTCGTTCTGGGTACTCGCGTCCCCCTCATTCTCGTCCTCTTCCCGCCTTCGCCGGCCAGACTGCCCAACGGGCAGCCCGCCGCCTCGATCGCCCCGGACGCGACAGGGCGCGTCCCTCCGGCGACAGGCATGTCGATTTGGCGCGCCGCTTGGAGGGCCCCGCTCGGTCGGGGCCGCCCTGATGACGGCGATCACGACGAGATTCCCCGCGTTGAGCGGAATCACAGCGACTCGGCAAAAGTTCTTGCCTTTCAGGCGAGAGAGGCTATAATTCAGTGTTTTGCAGCGTGGAGCGCCTTGCGCCGCGCAGACTCGATCGCCCATGTATGGTGGAGAGGTGGCCATGATGTCTGAAGAGACGGCAGCGGCCCCGGACGTCCGCTCCCTGCTTCTTTCTGATGAGACCGAACGAGCCGAGCTCTCGGAGCTTCGCAGGCAGGCTTGCGTTGACCGCGAGCTCAGGACTGCAATCGTCGAGATCGCCGAACAACTGGCCGACGAATCCTCGGAGATCTCGAAAGGGTTGAGCGGCGGGCGAGCGGCCCTGAAGCGGGGAATCGTTTCTTGGGTGCTTGGCAGGGTCCGTGAGGCGGAAGAGCTCTTGAACGCCGCCGCGACGACGGCCGACGGCAGCTTCTTCCTTGCGCAGTGCTGCCTGGAGCAGGGCTGGGACGCTCGTGCGCTCGCGCACGCGGAGAGGGTGGTGTCATCTGACCCATCCGACACAGGGGCCGCGCTGCTCGTGGCCGAGGCCAGAATCAAGACGGGCGATATTGACGAGGGCGTGGCCCTGCTCGACAAGCTGGCGAAGGATGGCGAGATCGCCGCCGACGTCGCGTATCTGCGCGGCCTCGCCCACGACCTGTCCGGCGACTACGACGCCGCCGAGGAATCCTACAACAAGGCGCTCGAGATCGATCCCGGCGCTCTCAAGTCCAAGTTCCGGCTGGCATACAACGCCAACCTCGCGGGCGACGAGGCGGGAGCCATACAGCTCTACGAGGAGATCATTGCGGATGATGCAAGCTTCGCCGGCGCGCTGATGAACCTGGGCATTCTCTACGAAGACAAGGGCCACCACATGCAAGCCGCCGAATGCTTCGAGAAGGTGCTCAAGGTCAAGCCCGATGAACGGCGCGCCTGGCTCTATCACAAGGAGGCTGTCGCCTCGCTCGACACCATCGTCGACGATGACCTGCAGAAGGAAGTGCAGCGGCGCGTCGAGATCCTGCGCGTGCCGATCTCCGACTTCGAGCTGTCCGTGAGGAGCCGCAACTGCCTCGCCAAGATGCAGATCATCATACTGGGCGACCTCGTCCAGAAGACCGAGGCGGAGCTCCTGAGCTACAAGAACTTCGGCGAGACGTCCCTGACGGAGATCAAGGACGTGCTCAACAGCAAGGGTCTTCATCTCGGGATGTTCGACGAGGAGACGATGGATGAGGTGACGCGGCGGGTGCTCGCCGCGACACGGCAGGCGGAGGCGGAGACCGGCAGGGACATCCTCAAGCACGGCATCGACGAGTTGGAGCTTTCCGTGCGGGCCCGGCGATGCATCGACAGTGCGGGCGTCGCGACAATCGGCGAACTGGTTGCGAAGGACAAGGACGAGCTGCTGGCGTCCCGCAACTTCGGCCGCGCCTCGCTCAAAGAGGTGCGCGAGAAGCTCGCGCTGCACAACCTCGCCCTCCGCGGCGAAACCCCGGACGGCGCAGAATAGCGAAAGGCCAGACCGGCCGCCTCCAGCGAAGTAAGTCCGAGGGACGGAGCCTGGTCTTCGCGTTCGGTGTGCCTCCGGCCGAGGCGTCGTTCCCGCTATGAGAATCGTGTTGCACGTATGTTGCGCCCCCTGCCTCGCCGGCACGCTGCCGGCGTTTACCGAGCTCGGCCACGTCGTTCCGTTCTTCTACAATCCCAACATACATCCGCTGCTCGAGTTCCGGAAACGGCTCAAGGCCGTCGAGGTCTTCGCCGAGCGCGAGAAGATCGAGGCGGCGTTCGACCGGACGTACGGCCTGCGGCGGTTCCTCGCACTCGTGCCGCCCGACGGCGCCGGCCGATGCGCCCTGTGCTATCGCGAGCGGCTCGGCCGGACGGCGCAGTACGCGGCCGAGGTCGGCGCCGACGCGTTCTCGACCACAATGGTTTCGAGCACGCACCAGGACCACGAGGCCATTCGCCGGGCGGGCGAGCGGGCGGCAGCGGAGTCCGGCGTCGAGTTTACGTACCTGGACCTGCGCGGCCGCAGCGCGGAGGGGCACGCCATCGCGAAGAAGATGAGCCTCTACCGCCAGGAATACTGCGGCTGCATCTTCAGCGAGTACGACCGATACAAGGACACGAATATCGAGATTCATCGTGCATAGAGGCCGTTTAGAGACAAGGGCCGCCGCCATTCTGTGCCTGGCCGCGGCGTTGCTGGCGTCGTGCTCGCGGCGCGTCGAGGTCAAGCCGCCGGCGGGCGGCGTCCCGTTGGTAAGGGTCCTGCTGTTCGACAAGCTCGGCAAGGCCGAGGTCTCGATCCCCGGCCCGTACGAGGTTGTGCTGGCCGCGAGCGGAGATGAGCCGCGGAAGCTGACGGCCGGCGACGAATTGTCGTCGCGCTCCGTTTTCTGCCTCGGCCCCGACGTGGTCATCGAGGGGGTCATCCGCACGCAACGGACGGTCGAGCTCATTCCGCACAACGCGCCGGTGAAAATCAACGGCCGGCTCTACCGCGGCTTTCTGCGGATCAGCGCGGACGGCGGGAAGCTCCAGGTCGTCAACGTGCTCGATCTCGAGGGATACCTCCGGGGCGTCGTTCCGAGCGAGGTGTATCCGACGTGGCCGCGCGCGGCCCTCGAGGCGCAGGCGATCGCCGCCCGCACCTATGCTCTCTCGAAGGTGCAAGAACGAAGCGACCAGCCCTTCCACCTGCGCCCGACGACCAGGGACCAGGCTTATGGCGGGCTCGCGAAGGAAGACGAGCGGACGGACGCGGCCGTGGCGTCGACCGCGGGGCAGGTGTTGAAGTATCGCCGGCGTCTGTTCACGGCCTACTATCACGCAGCCTGTGGCGGCGACACGGCCGACGCGAGAGTAGTGTTCGCCGACCCGGCCAAGCCGCTGCGAAGCTCACATTGCGGCTACTGCGACAAGGCCGCGAAGTACAAGTGGTCGTTTCGCATCTCGAGGAGCGAGCTGGCGGCGAAGCTCCGCCTCCCGGGCCTGACCGGCCTCAAGCTCGAGGGCGTCGGGCTGCTCGACGGGCGCGTGGCCCAGGTGAGAGTGATCCGGGCCGGCGAGCGTGACCTCGTGATGGCCGGCACGCAGTTCAGAGACCGCGTCGGGAACATGCACATCCTGAGCACGCGCTTCAAGGTCAGGGCCGATGGCGAGGATTTCGTTTTCGACGGCGGCGGCTGGGGCCACGGCGTCGGAATGTGCCAGTGGGGCGCGAAGGGAATGGCCGACGCGGGCAGCAGCACGGCCCAGATACTCGAGCGATACTACCCCGGAGCGAAGATCGTCAAGGAGTATTAGCGCAGGCCGATGGAATTCATCCTCGAGCACACCGACCGCGAGACCGCTGCCCGCGCCGGCACGATCAAGACCGCCCACGGCGACGTCAGTACGCCGGTCTTCATGCCCGTCGGCACGCAGGGCGCGGTCAAGGCGCTCGTCCCGCCGCTCGTCGCACAGACCGGCGCGGCCATCATCCTGGCCAACACGTATCACCTGGCCGTCCGGCCCGGCGAGGAAGTCGTCAGGAAACTCGGCGGCCTGCACCGCTTCATGGCCTGGGACGGCCCGATCCTGACCGACAGCGGCGGGTTCCAGGTTTTCTCGATGGCCAAACTGGCCAAGCTGACCGACGAGGGCGTGCGGTTTCAGTCGCACGTCGACGGCCGCGAGCTCTTCATAAGCCCCGAACGCGCCGTCGAGATACAGGAAACGCTCGGCTCCGACATCATGATGTGTCTCGACGAGTGCGTGCCGTATCCGTGCGAGCGCGACCGGGCCGAGCGGGCGATGGAGAGAACCATCGATTGGGCCGGCCGCAGCATCGAGGCGCACACCAACGAAATGGCCCTTTTCGGCATCGTGCAGGGCAGCACATATCCCGATTTGCGCGGGAAATGCGCACAAACACTGGCGCAAATGCCTTTCGACGGGTATGCTATCGGGGGCGTCAGCGTGGGCGAAGGCCCGCTCCTGATGGACGAGGCCGTGGCATGCACCGCTCCGGAACTGCCGGCGGGCAAGCCGCGGTACCTGATGGGCGTCGGCCCGCCCGATGACATGCTCGCCGCGATCGGCCGGGGCGTCGATCTGTTCGACTGCGTCATGCCGACGCGTAACGCCCGCGGCGCATGCGCCTTCACGTCGCACGGCAAGGTGCGGCTGCGGAACGCAGAGCACGTCGAGAGCGCGCGGGCGCTCGACGACGAGTGCGACTGCCTGGCGTGCCGCGAGTTTTCGCGCGGCGCGCTCCGCCACTTTTTCATGGCGGGCGAGATGGCCGCGTCGATATTGGTGTCGTTGCACAACCTGACGTTCTATCAGCGCCTGATGCGGCGTGCGCGGCAGGCGATATTCGAGGACGGATTCGCAGCGTTCAGGGCGGAGGAGCTCGCCAGGATGGCCGAGTGACCGCCGCCTGTAATTGGAGAGGAACAGATGGTCTCGAAACTGGTTTGGTGGTGCATGCTGGCCGCCGACGCCCCGGCCGCGCCCGCGCCCACGTCGGCCCCCGGCGGCACGTCTCAGCAGGGCGGGCTAATGTCGATGCTGCCGCTGTTCGTCATCATCTTTGTGCTGATGTACCTCTTCATCTTCGCGCCGCAGCGCAAGAAGGAGAAGAAACGCCGCCAGATGCTCGATGCGCTCGGCAAGGGTGAGAAAGTCGTCACCATCGGCGGCATACACGGCACAATCTGGCAGGTCAAGCCCGACGAAATCGTTCTCGACGTCGGCAACGACCAGAAGATGACTTTCTCGCGCGGCGCCATCGCGCGCGTCGACAAAGGAGAAGGAGACGAATCGCGGAAGTGAGCCGCGGCCGCCTCTTGGCGCTAATCGACAAGGACATGACAAGGGCAAGCTAGATGATAAAGAAGATCGTTGAAGCTCCGTTCCATTTCGCCGGATGGCTGTTCAAGGACACCTACGGGCGTCTGTTTTCGATCCTCCTCCTGACCGTCCTCGTGTGCCTCGTGAACTATCCCATCCAGGACACCGAGATCGGCGTGTGGGAGGTCGAATATACGCTGAAGGAACAGTTCAGCAGGGAGAAGAGCAAGGAAGAGGGCAAGAAGAAGAGCGGGCCGTCCTACGTCGATGCCACGAACCGCATCGACGCGACCGCGATCGAGAGCCGGAAGACCTTCCGGCGCGTGAGGCTCGACAACCAGTGGGCGCTCATCACGATGCCGTTCCACCACGTGGCCGAGCGGCGTGTCAAGCTCATCTCGGAACGCTGGAACGACGACCGCACGCGGAAGATCGTGCGGATGGAGGTCCTGCGCATCTCGCGCGGCCTCGTTCTCGGGCTCGACCTCCAGGGCGGCACCGAGCTGACCTACAGGATCATCGCTCCCGAAAACGTTACGGAAGACATTACCGTCGATGCAAACGACATGGCGCAGATCGTGCGCGAACGCATAGACAACTCGGGCTCCAAGGAGCCGCGCGTGCAGGTCGAGGGCAGAGACCGCCTGCTCATCCAGATCCCCGGCGTCGACGCCAGCGACGTCGCCCGGGTAAAGTCCATCATCACCCGCACCGGCCGCCTCGAATTCCGCCTCGTCGCCGATCCGAAAGTCAACGAAGCCGTCCTGAACCAGGCCAGAACGAAGGACAAGCCGCCGGCCGGCTGGCACTGGTACACGATCGAAAAGACGGACCCCGATGACCCCGCGAAGACGAAGGAAGAGAGAATCCTTGTCAGCGACAGCCTCGAGCCGGGCGAGGGCCTGACGGGCGAGAATATCAAGAGCGTGAGCGTCGGGCGCGGCGGGCAGGCCGGCTCTGAGATCGCCGTGCACGTGTCGTTCAAGGACGAGAATGAGTTCTGGACGCTGACGAAGAAGAACGTCAACAGGCGGCTGGCAATCATCCTCGACGACGTGCGCGACCAGGCCGGCAAACTGGCGGAGGCGGGCACGGCGTTCTCCGCCCCCGTCATTCGCCAGGCCATCCTGGGATCGGCCGAGATTACCGGCGGCTTCACGCAGAAGGAAGCCGAGGAGCTCAAGCTCGTCCTCCAGTCCGGCAGCCTCAAGTGGCCGCTGAGGCCTGAGAGCGAGCGGTTCGTGGGGCCTTATCAGGGCCTCAAGTCCATCCAGGACGGCCGCCAGGCGATCACCATCGGCTTCATCGCCGTCGTGATCTTCATCCTCATCTACTACCTGAAGGCGGGCCTCATCGCCGACTTCGCCCTGCTGCTCAACCTGCTCATCCTCGTCGCCTTGCTCGCGCTGCGGAGCGCAACCCTCACGCTGCCCGGCATCGCGGGCATCATGCTCACCATCGGCATGTCCATCGACGCGAACGTCCTCATCTTCGAGCGCATCCGCGAAGAGATGAAGAAGATGGCCGACAAGCCGCTCCTGAAATGCATGCGCGACGGCCAAAGCAAGGCGCTTGTAACGATTTTCGACGCCAACCTGACCACACTCATCACCGGCGTCATCCTGCACGAGTTCGGCAGCGGGCCGATCAAGGGGTTCGCGTACACGCTCTCCTGGGGCATCGTGATCAGTATGTTCACGGCCGTCGTCGTGACGCGGATCATATTCGAGGCGCTCATCAAGCTCAAGACCCTCAAGAGTCTGACGATGCTCGAGATCATCAAGAGCCCGAACATCCCCTTCATCGCGACGCGCAAAATATGGCTGACGGCCTCCGCCGTGCTCGTCGTCGGCGGGCTCGTGTATTTCTTCTCCGGCGCCGGCGAGCGGTTCGGGATCGAGTTCAGGTCCGGCACGCGTGTCGAGGTGAACCTGAAGGAGAAGGTCGACGCGGAGGTCGTTCGCTCGAAGCTGAAGGCCGCCAACTATGAGGACGCCCAGGTCCAGGAAGCCAGCCGCGGCGTTCTCGCGGACGAGGGCAGTTCGAGCTTCTCCATTCGCCTTCAATACGTGCCGGTCATCGAAGTGACGAAGAGCGGGCGGGTGGACGCGGCCGAGCGTCCCGAATTCGAGGGCGGCGCGCAGGTGTTCGTCGAGGCTGACCGCGAGGCCGACCCCAAGGAAATGGAGGCGCGGCTCGCCGACGTCGGCTCCCCGGGTTGCACCGTCGAGCTGGGCCCGAAAGCGGACAAGCTGTTCACCTTCGTCGTCCGCAACAAGGATAAAGAGCAAGACGCCATCAACGACCTCGAAGCCAACGTCCGCTCCGTGTTCGGCAGCGAACTGATCACGGGTGACATCCGCCGCGCGTTCAGGAAGGACGACGGCACGAGCATGTTGGCCGACGAGGGCGTCCGTGTGTTGTCCGACACGACCGCCCGGATCGCCCTGAAGACCGCCGCGAAGCCCGAGGACATCAAGAAAGTCGTCGCCGCCCGCGTGCCGGACGCCGATGTGAGACCGGTGGGCGAGCTCCGGGACGGGAAGGCGAGCGTTGTGCTCGTGGCGACCACGAACGCTGCCGATGCGCTGCCCAAGATCAAGGACGCGCTCCGGATCAACGACATCGCCACGCTCGAGCCGTTCGGCGGCGTCACGAAGATCTATCCTTCGGTTGCCCAGGAGCTCACCGTGAAGGCCATCGTGGCGATGGGGCTCGCACTGCTCGCCATCGTCGCGTACATCTGGTTCCGGTTCGAGTTCCGCTTCGGCTTGGCGGCCGTGATCGCGCTCGTTCACGACGTGAGCATCACGCTCGCCTTCCTCGCCTTGTTCCAGATCGAGATCAGCCTGACTGTGATCGCGGCGCTGCTCACGATCGTCGGCTACTCGCTCAACGACACGATCGTGATCTTCGACCGCATCCGCGAGAACCGCAAGACGGTGCGGAAGACGGCGTTCCCGGACATCGTGAACCTGAGCATCAACCAGACGCTGAGCCGGACGCTCTTGACGGGGGTCACCACGCTGCTGGCCGTCGGGGCCCTGTACTTCCTGGGCGGCGCCGCCATCAGGCCGTTCGCGGCGACGCTGCTCGTCGGCATCGTGGCCGGCACATACTCGTCGATCTTCATCGCGAGCCCGGTCTTGCTGATGACGGGCGAGCAGAACGCTCTCCGCGGGCCGCTGGGCTCGACGTCGTCGAAGACCGTTCGGCCGCTCGAAGGCTTCCGCGCGACGAACTGAAACGGCGCCGGTCTCGCGAGCTTGCTGTGGTTCAGGCGGCCGGGCCGGGACGTTCGCGCCGCCGCCGAGAAGAATAGGAGAAGTCCGATGATCCGTTGTCTGCCCAAGCTGGCGCGTTGGCCCGTTGTTTGTGCGATGCTCGCCCCCTTCCTGCTTTGCGGTTGCCAAAGCATTTCGAAATGGCTCGAGGGCGAGCCGGAAAGCCATCGCCGGTATCGGAGCGCGAACGAACTGTTCGAGACCGAGCGATACGACGAGGCCGCAGTCGCCTACCGCGCCTGGCTGGCCGACTACAACGAAAAGGCCGACGTGCTCCGGCCGCTCGTGCTCTACCGGCTGGGCGAGAGCTGCCGGCTCAGGCGCGACTACGAAGGCGCCGCCGCCGCGTACACGACGCTCGTCAAGCTCTACTCCGGGTCGGCGGATCACGATGTGATGGAACTGGTTAAGCTTGCCAAATTGCGGCTCGACGACATCATGCCGAAAACGAAGCCCGGCCGCGCGGAGCCTGGGCCCGACGACAAGTAGCCGAGGCGCGGCCGGCCAAGCCCATATCCGGCCGGGGATGATGCCGGTGAAAACATCCTTGCGCACAGCCAGTCTCGCGCTCTTGATGCGCGGCGCCGCCGCACTTGTGTTGTCATGTTCGCCGGCCCGCGCCGCCGAACCGGCGCTGAACGCCAAGATCGGGGAACTTATCGCCGCCGCCAAGCTCGGCGCCGCGCACGTCGGCGTGTCGATCGTCGACGTCAAGACGGGCGACGTGCTATGCGCGATCGGCGAGCAGCGGCGGATGACGCCCGCGTCGAACGTTAAGCTCATCACGACCGGCGCGGCCCTGCTTGTGCTCGGCGAAGAATTTCAGTTCAGCACGTCGGTCTACGCCTCCGGCAAGGCATCAGCCGGCGGCGTGCTCGAGGGTGACATCGTCGTCGCCGCAGGCGGCGACCCGGCCATCTCCGGCCGCGAGCACGGCGGCGGAACGACGGCCGTCTTCGACGCGTGGGCGGCCGAGATCGCCAGGACGATCACGTTCGTCAGGGGCGACCTCGTCATCGACGCCACGCTCTTCGACCGGCAGTTCATCCATCCGTCGTGGCCGAAGGACCAGCTCGTCCGCTGGTACTGCGCTCCGGTGTCGGCGTTCGCGCTGAACGACAACTGCATCGACGTGAAGGTCGAGCCCGGCAGCAGGCCGGGCCTCGCAGCGGAGGTGACCCTCGACCCGCCGACGGCGTACTTCGACGTCCGCAACACCTGCTGGACCGTCGCGTCGGGCCAGTCACGCGCGTACATCGACCGGACGCCGGGGCGGGACACGCTTCTGATCTCGGGCCGGCTCAGCCCGGGCCGCCGCGGCGCGTCATCGCCCGTCGCCGTCGTCCAGCCGGTGCAGTTCGCAGCGACGGTGTTGAAGGAGCGCCTGGCGGCGGCCGGCGTTCGCTTCGGCGGGAACATCGTCATCGCGGCGAAAAAGATCGACACGGCCGGGCTTCGCCCGCTTGCGGGCACCTCGCATTCGCTCGTGAGCGCCGTGCGGACGGCGAACAAGCGCAGCCAGAACTTCTACGCGGAGATGATCCTGAAGACGATGGGCCTCCGCGTCTCGCGCCCGTCGTCCTTCGCGAGCGGCGTGCGCGTCGTCGCCGGCCAGCTCGAGAAGATGGGTATCAGGCGGGGGACGTACACGATGGCCGACGGTTCCGGGCTCGCGCGCGAGAACGCGTTCTCGGCGGAGCAGCTCACGACTGTTCTCCGCCACATGGGCCGCAGCAGGCACGCGGCCCCGTTCATCGACTCGCTCGCGGTCGCAGGCGTCGACGGCACGCTCAAGCGCCGTATGACCGAGCCGGTCACTGCCGGCAAGGTCTTCGGAAAGACGGGCCACCTCCGGGGTGTCAGCGTCATTTCGGGTTACGTGAAGCCCGACGGCCGCCTTGTCGCCTTCAGCATCCTGATCAACGGCGCGCAGTTGAGAGCGTCCGCGGCCGACAGCCTTCAGGATTCCATCTGCCGCGTTCTGGCGGACCTGCGCCGATGAAACTGACGCGAAAAGACGACTGCGTTGCCGTGCGCTGCCCCGCCAAGCTGAACCTCTTTCTCGAAGTGCACGGCCGCCGCCCCGACGGATATCACGAGATCGAAACCGTAATGCAGGCGGTGACGCTGTACGATGACATCGAGCTCCGCCCGCGGACGGACGGCCGCACCGTGCTTGAATGCTCCGATCCGGGCCTTCCGGCCGGGCCCGAGAACCTGGTATGTCGCGCCGCCGAGTGCGTTCGCCGGGCCGCGGGCCTGAGCGCGGGCGTGTCGATCTCGCTCGAGAAGCGTATCCCGGCGGGCGCGGGCCTCGGAGGCGGCAGCAGCGACGCGGCCGGCGTGCTCGCGGGCATCAACGAGCTTTTCGGGCTGGGGATTTGCCGCGAGCGCCTTTCCGAGCTGGCTGCCGGGCTCGGCTCTGACATACCGTTTTTTCTTCTCGGCGGCACCGCCCTCTGCCGGGGCAGAGGCGAGGAAGTTATCCCCGCTCCGGCGGCGTGGACGGGGCACTATGTGATCTGCTGCCCCGACCGGGCGCTGGCCACGGGGGAGGTGTATGAGAATCTGGTTAGATTCGGCTTGACAAGCGAAACGCGCAGTGCTAGCTTTATGCTGGAATCTCTTGCGCACGGGGATGTTGCGTCTGCGCGCGCCGGCCTGTTCAACCGGCTGGGCGAGGTGGCGTTGTCGCTAGCCCCCGAGGTCGCAAGGGCGAGAGACGCGCTTGCGGCGGCTGCCTCGGCGGCGTGTTTCGTGACCGGGAGCGGCTCGGCAGTGTATGTCCTGCTGGAGTCAGTGGTTGCGGCAGCCGAAGCGGCTGAGCGCGCGAGAGACCAAAAAGTTGGGCGAGTATTTCTCGCGCGATCAGAGGCCGAAGGCGGCGAGAGCCGGCCTCGTTGGAGCGGCAGTTGTTGAAGAGAGCTTGAGATTGCGTCGTTGGATAGCATGGCTGAGCCATGGAGGGGGCGACGGTGAACATCACGGAAGCGAAGGTCAAGTTGGTGTCGGACAAGACAGACAAGCTGAAGGCGTTTTGCAGCATTACACTTGATGGTGAGTTCGTTATTCGGGACATCAAGGTCATCGAAGGGACAAAGGGGCACTTCGTCGCGATGCCCAGCCGCAAGCTGATGGACCGCTGCCCTTCGTGCGGCGGAAAGAATCATCTGCGGGCGCCATACTGCAACGACTGCGGCGGCAGCCTCCGCCCGGACCGGGTTGGTCACGACGAGGCAGGCCGGGCCAAGCTGCACGCGGACATCGCGCACCCCACTAATTCGGCCTGCCGCGACAAGATCCAGAAACGGGTGCTCGAGGCGTACGAGAAGGAAGTGGTGGCGTCGAAGGTGCCGGGCTACAGATCCGCGGCGGACGACGCGATGCCGGAGCCCGCGGCTGACGAGGATCCCGGGGTCGAGGCCCCGCTCGCGGCCGAGCCAGCGTCTCCTCCTCCTCTTCCTCCTCCTCCTCCGGGCGAGCCGGACTCGTTCAGCGGCGGCATTCTGTAACAGGCCGGGATGGCCGCCGGCCGAGGAAGAAGGCACATGGGCAAGTCTGGCGCGCCGGCCGGCGCCGGACCAGAAGATGCGCTGCGGCGCCCAGTCGCGCCGGGCGCTCTTGTTTTAGTGGAGATTGTAGTTGGAAAGAACCGGAGCACAGTTGCTGATTGACTCGCTGCAAGACGTCGGAATCGAAATCCTGTTCGGGATACCCGGCGGCGTCGTGATACCCATCTTCGACGTGCTCTACGATTCGGAGCTGAGGGCGGTGCTGATGCGCCACGAGCAGGCCGCGGCCCACGCCGCCGACGGATACGCCCGCGCCAGCGGCAAGCTCGGGTGCTGCCTGGCCACGTCCGGCCCCGGCGCGACCAACCTCGTCACCGGGATCGCGACCGCCAATTTCGACTCGGTCCCCATTCTCGCCATCACCGGGCAGGTCCGCAGGGACCTCATCGGGAACGACGCGTTCCAGGAAGCGGACATCGTCGGCATCACGCGCGGGATCACGAAGCACAACTACCTTGTGCGCGACGCGAGGGACATCCCGCGCATCGTTCGCGAGGCCGCCCACATCGCCACCACAGGCCGGTGCGGGCCCGTCCTCATCGACGTGCCAGTCGACGTGAGCACCAGCAAGGTCGAGGGCGAGCTGTCGCACGACTTCGACATCCCCGGCTACAGGCCGAGCGTCGAAGGGAACGCGCGGCAGATCGAGCGAGCGGCCGAACTCATCAACCAATCGGAACGGCCCGTCCTCTACGTCGGCGGCGGCGTGATCGCCTCCGGCGCACACGAGGAGCTGCTCAGAATCGCCGAGGCCGGCAACATCCCCGTGACGACCACGCTCATGGGGCTCGGCGCCTTCCCCGAGACCCACAGGCTCGCGCTCCGCATGCTCGGCATGCACGGCACGCCGACGGCGAACTACGCGGTGATGAGTTCCGACCTGCTGATCGGCATCGGCGTCCGGTTCGACGACCGCATCACCGGTAAGATCTCCGAGTTCGCCGAGCACGCGGAGATCGTGCACATCGATGTCGACCCGTCGTCCATCGGGAAGAACGTGCGCGTCAAACTGCCCGTCGTCGGCGACGCGCACCGGATCCTCGTCGAGCTTGTCCCGCTCATCAAGAGGGCCGACCGGGCCGCGTGGGTCGAGCAGATCGAGAGCTGGCGCATGAAACACAAGCTCACGTACCGGGACAACGGCAAGCTCAAGCCGCAGTACGTCGTTCAGCAGATCCGCGAGGTCACCGGCGGCGACGCCGTCATCTGCACCGAGGTCGGCCAGAACCAGATGTGGGCGGCCCAGTGGTTCACGTTCGACCGGCCGCGGCAGTTCATCACGTCCGGCGGGCTCGGCACCATGGGCTACGGTTTTCCCGCGGCGATCGGCGCTCAATTCGCGCGGCCCGGCACGCCCGTCTTCGACATCGCCGGCGACGGCAGCATCCAGATGAACATCCAGGAACTGGCGACGGTCGCCCACAACAACGTCCCCGTCAAGATCGCGCTGCTCAACAACGGGTACCTGGGCATGGTGCGCCAGTGGCAGGAGTTGTTCTTCAACCGGCGCTACTCGCACACGAAGCTCAATGGCAATCCCGATTTCGTCAAGCTCGCCGAAGCGTACGGCGTGGCGGGCATGGCCGTCGAAAAGACCGAGGAGGTCCGGCCCGCGCTCGAGAAGGCGCTGAGCATCGACGGCCCCGTCCTGCTCGACTTCCGGATCGACCCGGAGGAGAACGTCTTCCCGATCGTCCCGGCCGGCGAACGTATCGACAAAATGATAGACCTCGCATAAGGAGCTGGCTCTTGAGACACGTCATTTCCGCACTGGTCAAGAACGAGGTTGGCGTGCTCGCCCACATCTCGGGCCTGTTCGCGGCTCGCGCGTACAACATCGACAGCCTCAACGTCGGCGAGACCGAGGACCCCGACGTCTCGCGCATGACGATTGTCGTGCGCGGCGACGATGCCGTCATCGAGCAGGTCATCAAGCAGCTCCGCAAGCTGATTAACGTCGTCAAGGTGATCGATTTCTCCGGGCGCGAGTACGTCGAGCGCGACCTCATGCTCGTCAAGGTGGCCACGCCGCCCGGCAAGCGCGGCGAGGTCAACGATCTCGTCGAGATCTTCCGGGGCAAAGTCGTCGACATCAGCCACAAGGACATCGTCATCGAGCTGTCCGGCCCCGAGGCCAAGATCAACGCCTTCATCTCCCTCTGCCGGCCCTACGGCATCAAGGAGGTCGTGCGCTCCGGCCGCATCGCCATGGCCCGCGGCGTGAAGGAGGAGTAAGCCGAGCGGCCGGCCCTCTGCCCTTGAGCCAGCGGCGGAATCCGGTATACTACCGGGCGAGAACCATGGACGAGACGCTGCAAGAACTGTTGAGAAAGGCAGCGGCCGCATTGAAGGATGCCGGCGCGAAGGAAGTCTATGTCTTCGGGTCGGCCGCGCGCGGCGAACTCGACGAGTGGTCCGACGTGGACCTGGTTGTCTCCGGGCTCCCGCCGGAAGTCTTCTTCGCGATGATGGCCGAAGCCGGTGATATCCTGAAGCGACAGGTTGACCTGATCAGCCTCGACCACGGCGATCCGTTCACCGACTATCTAAGAGAGAAAGGCAAGCTTGTCCGTGTCGCGTGAATTTCGTGAGCAGGCTGAATGCGAACTCAAGTTGCTCCGCCGGCTCCTTACTGAGCACGCCTCTTTGTTTGAATCGCCTCGGTCCGAGCTGCCCAGTCAGGTGGAGGTCCTGGCTCTGGCGGCGGTGATGCACTCTTTCTACAGTGGGATCGAAAACGTCTTCAAACGCGCGGCCGAGTTGCTCAATGGTGGCGTGCCGCGGTCTCCCATGTGGCACGTCGACTTGCTGAACAGCATGAGCCGCGCGTCGGGCTCGCGCCCCGCGGTGATCTCGGAGGTCTTGCGGACGCGGCTCAAGAAGTACCTCGACTTCCGGCATTTCTTTCGACACGGGTATTCGTTGCGTCTGGAGTAGGCGCAGATGGAGCCGCTCGTCCTTGATTGTGCCGAAACGCTCGATCAATTGGAAACCGAGTTGCGGCGATTCTTTGATCAGATGATGGCGAGCGAGGCCGGCGGCGTTTGACAACAGCAGATGCGGCGGGCGCGGTTGCCCGCGGTTACGGGTGAACAGGAGGACGATTGATGGCAAAAGTTGATTTCGGCGGCGCGAAGGAAGACGTGGTTATGCGCAAGGAATTCCCCATGCTCAAGGCGCGGAGCGTTCTCAAGAACGAGACGATCGCCGTTCTTGGTTATGGCGTGCAGGGGCCCGCGCAGTCGTTGAACATGAAGGACAACGGGTTCAACGTCATCATCGGCCAGGCAAAGCGGTTCAAGAAGGACTGGGACCGCGCCCGGAAGGACGGCTGGAAGCCGGGCAAGACGCTGTTCGACATCGAAGAGGCGGCCAAGCGCGGCACCATCGTCCAAATGCTCGTCTCCGATGCCGCGCAAAAGGCCATCTGGCCCGCGGTCAAGAAATGCCTCGACCCCGGCGACGCGCTCTACTTCTCGCACGGGTTCTCGATCGTTTACAGGAAACAGACCGGCGTGATTCCGCCGAAGAACGTCGACGTGATAATGGTCGCGCCGAAAGGCTCGGGCACGTCCGTCCGCCGCAACTTCCTCTCCGGCGCCGGCATCAACTCGAGCTTCGCCGTCGAGCAGGACTACACCGGCCGCGCGAGAGAGCGCTGCATCGCAGTCGGCATCGCCATCGGATCGGGCTACCTCTTCCCGACCACGTTCAGGAGGGAAGTCTACAGCGACCTGACCGGCGAGCGCGGAGTCCTGATGGGCGCGCTCGCGGGCATCATGGAAGCGCAGTACGACGTGCTCCGCGGGCACGGCCACAGCCCGAGCGAGGCGTTCAACGAGACCGTCGAAGAGCTCACGCAGAGCCTCATCCGCCTCGTCGACGAGAACGGCATGGACTGGATGTACTCCAACTGCTCCGCCACCGCTCAGCGCGGCGCGCTCGACTGGAAGCCGAAGTTCAAGAAGGCCGTCCTGCCCGTCTTCAAGGAGCTCTACAAGCGCGTCGCGTCCGGCGCCGAGACCGCGCGCGTCCTCTCGTCGTGCGGCAAGCCCGACTACCAGGACCAACTGGCGAAAGAACTGGCCGCCATCGGCAATTCCGAAATGTGGCGCGCCGGCAAGGCCACCCGCTCGCTCCGCCCGAAAGAGCCGGCAAAGAAGGTCACCCGCTCCACCAAAGGCACGGGCGGGCGCAAGGCCAACTGAGCCCGTCTTGTCGCTCCCGTCGCTCCGGCTGTGTATCTTCGGAGTCGCGCGGAACCGATAGCATGGCACGGGATTGTACGCGCCCCAGGGTTCCGCGAAATAGTTCAGAGCGGCTGGCGCCCCGGTAAGACTGGCATAAGACCGGCTTGACGGCTACAATGATGATGTCGTGAAGGACGTTTTCGGTCGCTGTTCGGAGGTGAAGTCGTGAGGACGAGGACACGAAGGCGACGGCCCCAGATCGTTGTTCGGGAAGGGAAGCCGGCCGCGGTGATTCTCGACATCGACGAGTATCAAGAGATGTTGGAGCGGCTCGAAGACGTTGAGGCTCTGAAAGACCTGGAGGAGATGCGGAAGAAGCCGTTGAAGTTCAGAAAGCTGGGAGACTTTCTGAAAGAGCATTCCGCTGGTGTATGAGGTCTATCTTGAGCGAACGTCTGAGCGGGACCTCAAGAAACTGTCGCCGCAGTATTTCCGTCAAGTGATCGAGTGCATCAAGGCGCTTTCAGCACACCCCAGGCCCTCCGGTTGCCGCAAGATCACCGGCTCGAAGAACGATTGGCGAATCCGCATCGGCAGCTACCGCGTTATCTATGAGGTCGATGACAAAGCCAAAGCCGTAAGGGTCATGCGCGTCAAACACCGCAGGGAAGCATACCGATAAAGTCAGGCGTTGCCGCGCGAGGCGCGGTGAGCCTCGCCGTCCTCAAGACACGTCCACCGGCACGGCCCCCCTGTCGGCCGATTCCTCCGCCGCCAGCAGCAGCTTCGTGTTGAGCAGGCCGTCCTCGCCCGTCGCGAGCGGCGCCGCGCCGTTCCGAACGCACTCGACGAAGTGATAGATGCTCTCGACCGCGAGCCCGAGCTGCCGCCCGTGCACCTCCGGCGTTACAAACATGTCCGGCAATGACGAATGCGGGAAGCCCTCCGGCGTGCGGTCGGTGTACTTCTCGACCGCGCGGCAGTGCGTCGGATCCAGGTAGATCGTCCCCTTCGTGCCGATGATCTCGACCTTGTGGTCGATGAGCGACGCCGAGCTCTGCGGCAGCAGCCAACTGTTCTCGATCACGGCGACGGCACCGTCCTCGAAATCGAGAACGGTCACGTACATGTCCGGCGTGTCGGCGCCCATCGCCTTCAGCGTGCCCTCCATCCGGCGGCACGTCACGCGGACCGGCGTCTTCCCCATCAGCCAGCAGGTCGTGTCGAGCGCGTGACTGCCGAGGAATAGCAGCACGTTCGACTTCCCCGCCCACGGCAGCATCTCGAGCGGGACGTAGACCGTGTCGCTCAGGCGATAGTAGACGTATCGCACGTCGCCGAGCTCGCCGTCGCGGATTGACCTCCACGCCTCGACCACAGGCGGGTTCCAGCGGTTGTGCCAGTCGATCATCAGGCTGATGCCGCTCTCCTTCGCCGCGGCCAGCATCGTCTCGCACTCCTCGACCGTCGTCGCCATCGGCTTCTCGCACAGCACGTGCACGCCCGCATTCGCGCACCGGACGACGATGTCGGTGTGCGCCGTGTCCGGCGTCGCCACCGAGACGGCGTCGAGCTTCTCGCTCGCCAGCATCTCCTCGACCGACGTGTACCACGCCGGGATGCGCCACTGCTTCGCCGTCTCGCGGGCGCGTCTCTCGTCGAGATCGCACACCGCAACGATCTCCGCCGACGCGTGCTGCGCGTACGCGCGAATATGCACCGTGCCCCACATCCCGACACCAACGACCGCCATGCGGACCTGCTTCATCGTTCACCTCACACGACCGCGGAGAAGGATTGTGTCGCCGAGCTTCTTCGTCGTCAGTCCGCCGAGTTGGAGAGCGTCGCGGAGCTTCGAGACGCCGTTCCCGAGGACCGGCGGCTTGCCGGCGCCGCCGACGACCTGCGGCCCGGCGAACGCCATCACTTCGTCGACCTGCCCGGCGTCGAAGAACGAGCCGAGCACCTCGCCCCCGCCCTCGACCAGCACGTTCGTCATCTGCATCGAGCCGGCCCAGTCGAGCAGGTGCGTCACGTCGACCCGCCCGCGCTTCGCCGGCAGCGTGACGACGTGGCAGCCGCGCCTCATCAGCGCTTCGGTCCGCCGCGCCGGCGCCTTCGCCGAGACGGCCACGACCACGGGCACTTCGCGCGCGCTCCGCACGAGCTTGCTCCTGAGCGGCAGCCGCGCCATGCTGTCGAGCACGACGCGCATCGGGGCCCGCCCGCGGGCCAGCCGGCACGTCAGCTCGGGATCGTCGGCCAGCGCCGTCCCGATGCCGACGACGACCGCGTCGACCTGTCCGCGTATCTTGTGAGCGAGCTTCCGCGCCTCCGGCGACGAAATCCATTTCGAGTCGCCCGTCTTCGTCGCGATCCGGCCGTCGAGCGTCATCGCCCACTTCGCGATCACCCACGGCCGGCCGGTCTTGACGAGCTTGAGATACGGAGCGTTCAGTTCGCGGGCCTCGTCTCCCAGCAGGCCGACCTCGACCCTGA
Source organism: Planctomycetota bacterium (assembly GCA_043819695.1). GTDB lineage: Bacteria > Planctomycetota > PUPC01 > PUPC01 > PUPC01 > CAYLQD01. The sequence goes on along the minus strand of JBDREM010000032.1, from coordinate 704 downwards.
TGCCCGCGTCTCGGAGCTTCCGAATGCCACGCCCGGAAACCCGCGCGGACGGGTCCCGCATTGCCACGACCACACGTTTCGGCTTGTGCTTGATGAGCAGGTCGGCGCAGGGCGGCGTCTTGCCGTGATGCGAGCACGGCTCGAGCGTGACGTAGACCGTCGCTCTCCGGATGCCGCCGCCCGCGTCGCGAACCGCGTTGACTTCGGCGTGCGGCCCGCCGAAACGCTTGTGCCAGCCGCGGCCGATCACCTCGCCCCGGCGCACGATCACGCAGCCGACCATCGGGTTCGGCTCGACCGTTCCGCGGCCGCGCTCCGCCAGCCGCAGCGCCGCCCGCATGAAGCTCGTATCGCGCTCGCCGGGCATTGTCCCTCCGCACGTTGACAGCCGCCCACGCCGAATTATAATACGGCAATCAGATACGACAAGCGGCATTTTTCTGGAGGGAAGACATGGCGAAGCCGAAAGTGGCCGTCGTGATGGGCAGCGACTCCGACCTGCCGAAGCTCGAGAACACGATCCAGACCCTGCGGGCGCTCGGCCTTGCGTTCAGCGTCGACGTCATCTCGGCGCATCGGACGCCGAAGGCGGCGCACGATTTCGCGGCCGGCGCCGAGCGCGCGGGCTACAAGGTCATCATCGCCGCGGCCGGCGGCGCCGCGCATCTCGCCGGCGTGCTCGCCTCGATGACCACGCTGCCCGT
>JBDREM010000031.1:0-11506 GCA_043819695.1 Planctomycetota bacterium | reverse complement strand
TGGCGAATCCAGAACATGCTCACGATTGCCGATCTGATCGTCAAGGCCGCCCTCGAACGCAAGGAGAGCCGCGGCGTCCATTTCCGGTCCGACTTCCCCGAGCCCGTCGAGCCGCCCGGCCACAGCATCGCCCGCGCCCCGCGCCGATGATCCGCCACCGAACCGCCCCCGTTTCAGTCGTTCTCGTGCTGGTCCTCGTACTCGACGCGAAAACCAGGAGACGACGACGAGGACGACGACGATTGCCGGCTGGTCACAGTGACTCCCGGCGCGGGACGGGGAAGGCCCGAACGGTGCTCCCGGATGGCGGGAGCAAATGAAGCGGCAAGTAGGCCGGGCGTTCGAGCCCTACGGCCACCCGATGGATGTGTTCGGCAGCGCCTTCCGGAGGTCGGCAACGCCTTCCTTCGTGACTTGCTTGCAGTGCCAGAGACCGAGTTCCCACAGGTCCTTGAGTGCCTTCAGGTGCGCCAGGCCGGCGTCGGTAATCTGATCGCAGTCCGTGAGGTCGAGCGTCCGCAGCTTCGTCAGGCCCTTCAGGTGCACCAGGCCGGCGTCGGTGACCTGTTTGCAGGAAGCGAGTTCGAGCCTCCGCAGCTCCTTGAGTCCCTTCAGGTGTGCCAGGCCGGCGTCGGTGATTTCCTCGGAGCGACAGAGGTTGAGCCTCCGCAGGTTCGTCAGGCCCTTCAGGTGTGCCAGGCCGTCGTCGGTGATCTGCGTGTCCCACAGTTTGAGCGTGCGCAACTCCGTGAGTCCCTTCAGGTGCACCAGGCCGGCGTCCGTGACTGGTCCGCAGTAGGCGAGGTGCAGCGCCCGCAGGTCCGTGAGGCCCTTCAGGTGCGCCAGGCCGGCGTCCGTGATCTTTGTGGAGCTGAGGCGGAGCATGCGTAGCGCCTTCAGTCCCTTCAGGTGTGCCAAGCCGGCGTCCGTGATCTGCTTGCAGGAGGTGAGGCCGAGCATCCGCAGCTCCTTGAGTCCCTTCAGGTGCGCCAGGCCGGCGTCGGTGATCTGCGTTTGGCCAAGGTCGAGCGTCCGCAGTTCTGCGAGCCTCTTCAGGTGCGGCGAACCGGCGTCCGTGATCTCTGTGGCGGAGAGGTCGAGCGTCCGCAGTTCCTTCAGTACCTTTAGGTGCGCCAGACCGGCATCCGTGATGTTTGTGGAGGCGAGGCCGAGCATTCGTAGCGACGTCAGGCCCTTCAGGTGCGCCAGGCCGTCGTCGGTGATCTGCTTGCAGTGGGCGAGGTTGAGCGTCCGCAGGTTCGTCAGCCCCTTCAGGTTTGCCAGGCCGGCGTCGGTGATTTGGGTTCCGCCGAGGTCGAGGGTCTGCAGTTCCTTGAGTCCCTTCAGGTGTGCCAGATCGGCATCGCCGGCGGGCCACAGTCTCAGTCCTGAGATTCCGGCAACACGAACTGCTGCTCGGACCTTCGCCATGTCCCGGGGCCCGACGGGCTCGACCCACCATGACACGCCCGGCGGTATCTTGAGCGGCTTGTCGGAGGGCGTTCGGCCGATGGGTTCAGCGCCGTAGTCGTCGGGCGTCTTCCGGACGTACACGTCGAACGCCACCTTGGAGTTGAAGTTTCTTCCCCCGCGCGCGGGCGGGGCTGACACCGGCGCGTCCTCGTCTCGACCGCAAGCCGTCACGGCAACAAGCGCCGCCAGCACGCCGAACACACACGTCCGCTTCGTCATCATCGCACCTCCCTCTCTGCCGCCCTTCCTTCGGCGTCCGCCCGATACACCCATTATACTATATCGCCATGCCCCCCGTTCGCGTAAAGAAATCGGGCGAAATTCCTGCTGAGAACCCGTTCGCGCGGGCGGTTGCACGCACTGCGGCGAAACACCCCCCATTTCGCGTATCGACCCTACCGCCGCCCCGGCGGTTGACACGCATGAACGGCGCTGTTAGACTGCGGTCTGGGCGAATGCCGCAAAACCACGCCGACCGAACCGGAGGAATGGCTGCAATGAGAACTCGAGATTTCGTCTTCGTCGTCGTTACCGTGATCGTGATGTCGTGCCTGACCGTCGCCGGGAACGACGCGGGCAAGAGCGGCGACCTTTACGAGCACTACCAGACGTTCTCCCGCATCGTCACGAGCGTGAAGAACAACTACGTCGAGGAGGTCGACACGCAGAAGCTCTTCTACGGCGCCTTCTCGGGGATGCTCCAGACGCTCGACCCGCACAGCGCGTTCCTTCCGCCCGAGGAAAAGGAGGATCTCGAGATCGAGACGACGGGCGAGTTCGGCGGGCTCGGGATCGAGATAACGCTCGACAAGCACGGCGTACTGACGGTCGTCACCCCGCTCGAGGACACGCCGGCGTTCAAGGCGGGCGTTCTCGCGGCCGACCGCATCATCAGGATCGAGGACAAGAGCACGAAGGGCATCACGATCCGCGAGGCTGTCAACAAGCTCCGCGGCCCGAAGGGCTCGCCCGTCAAGATCACCGTCCTTCACGAGAACGGCAAGATCGAGGACATCACGATCATCCGCGACATCATCAAGCCGAAGAGCATCAAGGACCCGCATTTCGTGGACGGGAAGCAGAAGATCGCCTATCTGCGCCTGACGTCGTTCCAGAAGCATTCGGCGGAGGACCTCGACATCGCGGTCAAGGAGCTTGAGGCGAAAGGGATGAAGGCTCTCGTGATCGACCTTCGCGCCAATCCGGGCGGGCTGCTCGACGCCGCCATCGACATCTCCGACCGCTTCCTGGCCGAAGGCGTGATCGTCTCGACCAAGGGCCGCAAGAGCCTGCCGCGAACGTTCAAGGCGACGAAGAGCGCGACGTATGCCGATTTCCCGATCGCCGTGCTCATCAGCCGGCACAGCGCGAGCGCGGCGGAAATCTTCGCCGGCGCCGTTCAGGACCACAAGCGCGGCGTGATCGTCGGAATGAGGACCTACGGCAAGGGGTCGGTCCAGAGCCTCATCAAGCTCGAGGACGGAAAGTCGGCCATCCGGCTGACAACGGCCCACTACTACACGCCGTCCGGCCGCCTTATCCATCGCAACCCGAACAACCCCGACCAGACGGAATGGGGGATCGACCCGGACATCGAGGTCAAGCTTACGCCTGAGGAGGAGTTCGCACTGTGGACGGACTGGCGCGACAGGCACAAGGCCGAGGTCCGCGAAAAGAACGGGCCGAAGAACGGCAAGGACAACAAGCCCGAGAAGAAGAACGGCGAGCCCAAGAAGAAGGACGAACCAAAGAAGGAGCCGCCAAAGCCCGACGCGGACGACGACTGGATCCCCGCAAAGCCCTATGACGACGCGGACAAGAAGGACGAGCAGCCGAAGGAGTTCCACGACAGGACCCTCGAGGCGGCCGTGAACGCGCTGAAGGGGATGATCCTCGCCCAGGTGCGTCTGGCCCCGGCGGAGAAGAAGGCGGCGAAGTAACATGCTCATCCTCGGCGTCGAGACCTCCTGTGACGAGACCGCCGCCGCCGTGGTTCGCGACGGGCGAGAGGTCATGAGCAACGCCGTCGCGAGCCAGGACGAGCTGCACGCGAAATTCGGCGGCGTCGTGCCCGAGGTCGCGTGCCGCGCCCACATCGAGACGATCACGTACCTCATCGGCGAAGCGCTGTCGGAGGCGGGCGTCAGGCCCGATGACCTCGCCGCCGTCGCGGCCGTCAACGGGCCCGGGCTCGTCGGTGCGCTCCTCATCGGCCTGACCGCGGCCAAGACGTTCGCCTGGTGCCACAAGCTGCCGCTCGTGCCCGTGAACCACGTCGCCGCGCACGTGTACGCCGCCAACCTGCTGCCGCGCGAGCTCGAGTATCCCGTCGTCGGCCTGGTCGCGTCCGGCGGCCACACCAGCCTCTGCCACGCGGCCGGCCCGGCCGAGGTGAGGTTCGTCGGCTCGACCATCGACGACGCGGCCGGCGAGGCGTTCGACAAAGCCGCCCGCATCCTCGGCCTCGGGTATCCCGGCGGGCCGGCGATCCAAAGCGCGGCCGGGCGCGGCAACCCGTCGAAGGTCCGCTTCCCCCGCTCGCTCCTCAAACCCGGATCGCTCGATTTCAGCTTCTCCGGCTTGAAGACAGCCGTGCTGTATCACGTTTGCGGGCAGGACGGCAGCGAGCAGAATGCGTCCGAGCCTGGCGGGCAGGATATCGCCGACGTCGCGGCCAGCTTCCAGGAGGCCGTCGTCGACGTGCTCATCAAGAAGTCGCTCGCCGCCTGCGACCGATACGCATGCCCGCGGCTCACCATCGGCGGCGGCGTCGCCGCCAACAAGCGTCTTCGCGAGAAGCTCGAGCGCGCCGCGAAAAAGGAAGACGTCGCCCTGTTCCTGCCCGAGCTGAAATACTGCACCGACAACGCCGCGATGGTAGCCGGCGTCGCCTTCCACCTGTACGAAGCGGGCGAGGCCGCGCCGCTCGATCTGGACGCAGTCCCTCAACTGAGCGGATTACAGTAGGGCACACCAATGCACGCAGACGGCATCCGTTCGATCCTGAGGAAAGTCGCTGGCGGCAAGCTCGACCCCGACGCCGCGCTCGAGAAGCTCAGGCATCTGCCGTTTGAAGACCTCGGCTTCGCCCGCGTCGATCATCACCGCGCGCTGCGGTCGGGCGCCGCCGAAGTGATTTACTGCCCCGGCAAGACGGCGAAGCAGGTGACGGCCATCGCCGCAAAACTCATCGAGGCGGGCTGCGACGTGCTCGCCACGCGCGCCGAGCGCCCGCTCTTCAATGCTCTCAAGCGGCGGTGGAAGCGCGCCGAGTACCACGAGCCCGCCCGCATCATGACGGTCCTCCGCCGGAGCCGCCCGAAGCCGGCCGGGAATGTGCTCGTGGTCTGCGCCGGCACGTCGGACATACCCGTCGCGGAAGAGGCGCGCGTCACCGCCGAGACTTACGGCAACAACGTGACCACGGTGTACGACGCGGGCGTCGCCGGCATTCACCGGCTGCTGGCAAACACGAGAGATATTCAGGCCGCGAATGCCATCGTGGTCGTCGCCGGGATGGAGGGCGCGCTCGCGAGCGTCGTCGGCGGGCTGGCCGAGGCGCCCGTGATTGCCGTGCCGACGAGCGTCGGCTACGGGGCGAGCTTCGGCGGGGTCGCGCCGCTCCTCACCATGCTGAACAGTTGCGCCGCGGGCGTCTCGGTCGTCAATATTGACAACGGGTTTGGGGCCGGTTATATTGCCTCGATCATAAATCACTTGGCTGTGGCCAAGCCACGATAAGACCGATATAACAGGAGTAAGGAGTTGCCGGACTTCTACCAGGTTGACGTGCCCCCGCTGCCGGAGCCGCGCAAGGAGGACAGCCACAAGGGCGACTACGGCCACGTGCTCGTCGTCGCGGGCTCGCGGAAAATGATGGGGGCGGCCGAGCTGTGCAGCATCGCTGCGACCCGGGCCGGCGCGGGCCTCGTCACCCTCGCCTGCCCCGCCAGCATGCAGCCGGCGACTGCGCAGGCATGCCCGACCGTGATGACACTGCCGCTCAAGGAGACGCGCGACGGCGGCATTGCGCTCGGCGCGTGGAAGGACGTCGAGGCGTTTTGCTCGAGGGCGACCGTCATCGCCGCGGGGCCCGGCCTCGGCCGCAACCGGTCGACCGAACTGCTCGTGCGGCGGATCATCGAGCGCTCCTGCCTGCCCCTCGTGCTCGATGCCGACGCGCTGAACGCGCTCGAGGGCCGGCCCGAATTGCTCGACAAGGCGAGGGCACCCGTCATCGTCACGCCGCATCCCGGCGAGATGTCGCGCCTCACCGGCCAGTCAACCGACGAAATCGATTACTACCGCCACAGTGTCGCGACCGGCTTCGCCGAGAAGCACCACGTCACCGTCGTCCTCAAGGGCGCCAGCACCGTCGTCGCCGGCTCCGGACAGGTCTTCGTCAACACGACCGGCAATCCGTACATGGCAAGCGGGGGCGCCGGCGACGTGCTGACCGGCATGATCGCCGCACTCGTCGCCCAGAAGCACAGCCCGTTCGAGGCGGCCCGCACAGCCGTTTACTGGCACGGCCTCGCCGGGGATCGCGCCCCCAGCTCCGCCGGCCCCGGCGCCGTCACGGCCACCGACATACTCGACGGACTCCGCCAGTCGGGCAGCGGCATCGACTGGTACAACGAAGAACTGCGCGTCGACGAGGATCATGTCTTCGACCCCGATGCCGCCAACGGCGGCCTTGAAAACGAAACCGAACCATGGTGACTTGAGGAGACGCAGCTTGCTTCAGGAAGTACTGCTTCCCAGGCTGGGCCAGACCGTCGAGTCCGCCATCATCGAAAACTGGCAGGTCAAGGAAGGCGACACCGTCAAGAAAGGCGACATCCTTCTCGAAATAACCACCGACAAGGCGACGCTCGAGGTCGAGTCCTTCGTCCAGGGCACCGTCCTCAAAATCTATGCCGAACCCGGCGACGAGGTCCCCGTGGAAGCCGTCATCGCCTACGTCGGCGATCCGGACGCCGACGAGGCGCCGGACGAGCCGCCCACGCCCCTGCACGCCGTGCCCGTTGCTGAGGACGCGAAACCGGCTCGGCCCGCGGCCGCCGCACAGCCCGTTGCCCCGGCGGCGCCCGCCTTCGCACGGCCCGGCCGCCTTCTCATCTCGCCCCGCGCGAAGAAGCTGGCCGAGCGTGAGAAGGTCACGCCGCTCGCCATCAAGGGCACCGGCCCCGAAGGCCGGATCGTCGAGGCCGACGTCGTCGCGTACGCGGCAAATGTCGCCGAACTCAAAATCACACCGACGGCCAGGGAAGTCGCATACCAACGTGGCGTGGACCTGTTGACCGTCCAGGCCGACGGCCGCATCACGAAAGAGGACGTCGAAAAGGCCAGGCCGCTTGCCGGGCCCGCTGCCGCCGGCGTCAGGCTGCTCGAAATGACGGCCGCGAGGCGTATCATCGGCGAGCGCATGGCCCAGTCCAAACGCGAGGCGCCGCACTTCTACCTCCTGATGGACATCGACATGACCGAGGCCGTCGCGGTGCGCGAGGAAATGAAGGCCGCGGGAACGAAGGTCTCGTTCAACGACTTCATCATCAAGGCGATCGCCATCGGTTTCGAAGCCGTGCCGATGATGAACTTGTCGTGGGTCGGTGGGAACATTGGCATCCACGATACGATGGACGTGGCACTCGCGGTCTCGATCGACGACGGCCTCATGGCGCCCGTCGTCCGCGGCGTCGAGCGGCGGAGCATCGCCGAGATCGCGGCCCAGACCGGCGCGCTCATCGAGAAGGCACGCAACAAGCGGCTGACGCCCGAAGAATACGAAGGCGGCAGCATTACGGTGTCGAACCTCGGGATGCTCGGCATCACCAATTTCCTGCCGATCATCAACCCCGGGCAGGCGTCCATTCTGGGCGTGGGCAAGATCGAGGAGAAGCCGGTCGTCGTCAACGGCGGCGTCATTGTCCGGAAAATGATGGCCGTCACGCTCGCCATCGACCACCGCATCGCCGACGGCGCGACCGCGGCAACGTTCCTGCAAGCGGTCAAGGGCGCCCTCGAATCGCCGCGCGACAGCCTGGGCTGATTGGAACAAGTTGTCAGCCGCCAGTCAGTGATCAGATGACAAGCGCTGTTAATACCTTCCTCGAGAACATCCGCCCACGGGCCGCGCGCCTGGTCGAGGCCTGTGGCCGGCTGCTCTACCCGCCCCACTGCGCCGTCTGCGGACGCTCCGCCGACGAGCACGAGGACCGCTATCTGTGCCGCGACTGCATCGGCGCGATCAATTTCGTCCAGGAGCCAACATGTCCGAAATGCGGCCATGAGCTCGGGCCGTTCACCAAGCAGGCCAAACGCTGCATCAATTGCCGCAACACGCCGCTCCGTTTCGACCGCGCGGTCGCAGCCGCTCACCATGCCGGCGCCGCTCGCGACCTGCTGCTCGCATTCAAGTTTGCCGCGCAAAAGCAGAACGCGTTCCCGCTCGCGAAACTCCTGGCGGCGCGGCTTCAAGAAACCGAGATTCCCGAACAAGTTCAGTTGATCGTGCCCGTTCCCTTGCATCGGAGCCGTCAGCGGTCGCGGGGCTTCAACCAGTCGCGTTCGCTCGCCGAGCGCCTGGGCGAGCGGCTCTCGCTGATGGTCGCGCCACGCGTGCTGCGCCGGGTGGTAAATACGCCGCCTCAGTCGCGGGGGATGTCACTCGCGAGCCGGCGGGCAAACGTCAAGGGCGCGTTCGTCGTGCCGAGCCCGAGAGCGGTCACCGGGAAGTCCGTCCTTCTCATCGATGACGTCCTGACCACCGGCGCCACGGCGAGCGAGTGCGCCGGCGTGCTCAAGCGAGCCGGCGTCAAAAAGGTCTACGTCGCCACCGTCACGCGCCGCGTGAGAACCCCGCCGCAACAGCTCGAGGGCGAGGAACCCGTGATGCGATACGAGATCGAGGCCGCCGTTCCCACGCCGGACGAACTCGGCCCCGGCCCTTCGCCCTCGGCCTGAACCCATCCTCGAAATGCAGAACGCCGCCGTATCCTCCTGCGGCGCAGCCACTTCCGCGAGAGCAAGGTGACAGGCACCCGTTCCGCCGGGCACCCGTTCCGCCGCCCGGCGTGTCATTCGCCCGGTGGTTGAGGCTGCTTCTTGTCTTTCCCGTGGATCTGATCGAGGAGTTCTTGCGCTTTTACGGCGGGATCGAAGCCTTCGTAAGTCGCGATGATCTTCCGCAACAGGCTCTCGGCATTGGCGACCTCGGCATTGCCGCGGAGCGTCTCAGCCTCCTTGAGCGGCTTGGCTCCGTGTTCGTTGATCGCTTCCTCGTCAGTCTTCAGTTCCGCGACAATCGGGAGGTTGGGGTTGACATTTTTGGCCAAGGCGACCGTGCGGTAGCAGGCGAGGGCGTTGGTGTGTTTCTGCTCCTTCCACAGCTTCCGCGCGCTGGCGAGCTGTTTCCAGAGCCAGATGGCCTTCGCGCGAGGGAGGACGGGGCCGAACTTTTTCTGCGCGGCCCGGACGAGGCTGTTGAGTGCGGTGCTCGATGCGTTGTCGGGGATGGCCTCGAGGAACTTTCCGTCGGGCGTGGTCAGGAACAGCATCGGGATATAGCGCCCCTCTTTGCCGCCGCTCTTGCTCCGCACAGAATTGATGAACGCCTTTTCCTCGGACATGTCCAGCTCGATACACACGAACTGCCTCAGCGTCGAAAGCTTCCGCCATTTTGCCCTTTGGGCATTGTGCTTCGGACAGCCCGACCCGGTCTCCTGATACATGATGACCATCGGTTTGCCCAACAGTTTGGCCTCGTTCTTGGCTTTGTCGAGTTCCCGGCCGTTGTACCACGCACGGGAGCCCGCGGCCAGAGCGGACGGCCCCGCCAGGAGCACGCCAAGCAACACGATCACCAAAGTGCGAGCTTTCATTGCGCCCCCTTTCCGGCGGCTGCCCGCCGAAATATCTGATATGATGACGCTGTAATTATCGCTCGCCCGGACGCTGCTGTCAAGAAAACTCATTCGCTCAGCAAGAAGTCGTGAATCTTCCTTCGCCGACAGCGGCGAATGGCCGACCCGGTCATTCGGGCTCGGGCTCATTGGGCCCGCGTTCTCCGCTTGAGGCCGACGATTCCGCTCAGCCCGAGCGCCAGTAGCGCGGGCGGGCCTGGCTCGGGGATGACGAGCTGCTGCATCGCCGACGCGTGCGACGAGATCACGGCGAGCGTCGACGCGTCGGCGTCATAGACGGAATACCAGCCGGGGGTTTCGTGCGGCGGGTCGCCGATCCACTGGGGGGCCGGGTCGCTCGGCCGGCCCTCGCCGCCCCACGCCCAGAAGTTGTCGCCCGCGGCGGCTCCGCCCGACGAAGCTGATGCGTATACCTCGCCGAACATCGCGGCGTAAAAGGCATCGCGGTCGGATGTCGGCGCGGCCGGATCGTGGTAGTCCGGGCCGGTCCAGCCGTCGCGTGCCAGGCCGAACTCCTCGAGCACCATCGGCTTGCCGAGGTCGTTCAGCGCCTGCTGCTCGTGGGTCTGGAAGTAGGCCCGCGCCTGGGCCTCGGCCGCGGCGTATGTCGCGGGATCGGTCGGGTCGTACCACCCCCAGTTCTGCGGCCAGATGTGGATGGTGGCGTAGTCGATGTCGGGGCCGTTGTGCGTCTGGATGAACGTCCGGTCCTCCCATCCGGGCAGCCAGTCCTCCGCGCCCATCGCGCCCTCGAAGCCGGTCGTGACCAGGTGGTTGGGATCGAGCGACTTGATGTATGCCGCGGTGGTGTCGATCCAGTCGGCGGGGAAGCGCCGCGGCTCGTTTGCCAGCTCCCATGCGAGGATGGTCGGGTCGTCCTTGTATGCCGTCCCGGTCAGCGGGTTGAGGCGGTTGACCACCTCGTGGATGTGCTCCTGGTACCACGTCTGGCAGTCGTCGATGGCGTAGAACTGGGCGGAGTAGTCCATGAACGTGTTCCAGTCGCCGGGATAGGGGATCGGGCCGCCGCCGGCCCAGTTGACGTACTGGGCCATGCCGCCGGACCAGTGCCAGTAGTTGTTGAGGACCATCACGGCCCGCATGTCGCGCTGGTTCATCTGGTCGAGCAGATAGTCGAGCCCGGCGAACACCTCGGGGTTGTAGACGCCCCGCGAGGGCTGGAGCGAGGGGACCATCCGGTACGGCTCGGTGTCGGGACCCTCCGAGCTCGCCATGACGCGCAGGTTGGTGACCCCGGCAGCCTGCAGGCGGTCGAGCTCGCGGCCCAGCCGCGCGCGGTCGCCCGACGGGCCGTCGACGCCCAGGTTCATTCCCTGCCACAAATTGGCGCCGACAAAATTGTACTGCCGGCCGTTCAGCTCGAACGCGTGGCCGTCGACGGAGACAAAGCCGACGTTGTCCGCTCGCGCCGCTGCCGCCGAAACCAGAGCCGCCGCCACCACCACCTCCACCGCCACAAGTAGACGCTTGCCCATCACAGTTCTCCTTCTTGGGGCCACATCCAATATCCGGACCTCAGACCGACATCCGATGGCGGCCCGGTCACTACGCCGGCCTTCGACGCACACTATGGGCCTTGTGCGCGCGCGACGTCCCCGCGCACGGCGCACCCAAGGCGCACGTTTTCTTTTCGGCCGAGACTCTCGGCCACATGCCATGCAGCACACAGCAAGTACCGTGCCAACAATGTGGCAAGAAATGCCGGAGGGTGGGCAAGAACTGTAAGGTGCTCCATGTCAAGGAGTTCGGTCATGGATTGTCCTGGCGCCGGTTCGACGACGAGGCGTGCAGGCATTCAGCGCGTTGCAGCAAGGCAACCCGAGGCCCCGACACGTTGCTCAGGGGCAACATGTGCGCGCCGCGTTTTTCGTTGATGGCCAATGTCCTCTCCAGTATAGTCGCCCCATCTTTGAGGCGGGGCAACACTTCATGCAAGCGGGGTATTAGTTCTACTGTCAGACTTCGCCGACGACGTAACATCTTGTGGCGGTAGATGTTCCACTTGGCCCGCAACCCTCGTGCTTTCAAGAACGTGGAAGGGCATTCCGCGGAACGCCTCGGAGAGCGGAATGGACGCCCTTTACAGA
>JBDREM010000030.1:0-7903 GCA_043819695.1 Planctomycetota bacterium | reverse complement strand
GGCCGTCTGCTTCTTCCGGGCCTACGAGATGTGGGGCGACAAGAAGTATCTCGAGGCGGGTCTGAGACGCGCCGACCCCTTCGTGAAGGCCCAGTTCCCGAACGGGGCCTACAGGCTGAAGCCGGCCAACGTCATGCGGATTCAGGACGGATGGCAGAGCCTTCCGTGGTCCGTCGTTATTTACGCCGCGAAGCATTCGAAGGACAAGAAGTACCTGGAGTCGGCGAAGAAGTGCGCGGATATTCTGCTGTCGGTACAGCGTCCCGACACCGGCGGCTGGGGCGACCAGTGGTGCTTCCCGGGCGGCAGGACGGGCTCGAGCGGCGTGATCGGCGGCACGTCGCACAACGACGGCGCGACCACGGCGCAGTTCGTGATGATGGTGATCATGTATCACGCGACCGGGGACAAGAAGTACGTCGCCAACCTCCACAAGCTGGGGCCGCACCTCGTGAAGGCGAACCTGGGCGTGGGCGACGTCGTCGGCTGGGCCGAGGCGTACGCAGACGGGGGGAGGCCGCAGCGCGTGCGGCAGTACGAGATCGAGATCTGTTACCCGAGCAGCCTGACCCGGTCGATGGGTTATCTGCTGACGTGGCTGTACCTGATGGACGGCAACGAGAAGCACATGGAGCTGATGAAGGGGGCCTACAACACGCTCGAGAGGATCCGGCAGAGGGATCTCGAGCCGAAGAACTGGAAGTGCTGGAAGACGCTGAAGGACGCGGGCGGCGCCGGCGCGTGGTATCGCCCCGGCTTCCCGCACGCGTTCCTGCCCGACCTTTCGAACGCGGGCCGGGTACTGGGCTACCGCATGCACCCGGTCTACCCGGTGACGCCGGAGCAGAGGAAGAAATGGGGACATTTCCTTCACGGCGGCGATCAGGATCTGTATTACTGGGGCCGGGACGTCCAGACGGCCAAGGGTGCGCCGGACACGTTTGCCGGTACCGGGCCGGGCAACGCGCTCTGCCAGGTCCGCCGGGCGTTGCTCGAGCACAAGCGGGGCGGGTACGAGGGACTCTTGAAGTACTACACCGGTCCCACGAAGTACACGCCCGACCAGTACCTGCAGGCGCGGGTCGACGCGGCGAAGCGCGCGCTGGACAAGCGCACCGTCCGCCTGGCCTCGATGCACGAGAGGGGCATCAAGTCGGTGAAGGACGTCGCGGACCTGCTCGCGGGGAAGGCCCGTTGGTACGGGCCGGACAAGAGCAAGTGGGGCAAAGCGTACGAGGGTTACGCCCTCAGAAAGGATGGGTGGTGGGAAGGCCTCGGGGCCATGAACCAGTGGCAGCTCGTCTACGACGCGATGATCGCCCAGGGCAGGATCGACGCCGACGCCGCGGCCCGCGGCGGACGGGGCACGGAGCACCTCATGAGCAACCTCGATTCCTGGGACGTGATCGGGCAGTACGACAACCACGCCGTCGAGGTCGAGAACCACTTCGACGTGCCGATCAAGGGAAGGAAAAAGTAGGCAGGAGGCAGGGGACAGGGAACAGGAGTCAGGAGACAGCCCTGATTCCTGACCATTGAAGAAAGGCGAGGGACAATGAGAAGGACAGTGGTTGTTGTGTCGGCCTTGGCCGTCATTGCGTTGTTGGGCCTCTCGACGGCGAATGCCGCCGAGGAGTTGTGGATCGTCAAGGACGGCGTGCTTGACAAGGCAGCGCTTACCCCCGGGGCCACAAAATCCACCGACAAGGTTTATCTGTGCGAGGGCGAGACGGTCAACGGCCTCTACGTCACTGGCCCCGCGTATAAAGGGCGCCCGAACTGGTCGCGGTTCATGACGGCCAAGTCGGCCCTGGGCGATTGCGAGTTCAAGGTGGTTTTCGCCTGCCCGGACGGGCGGGGCACGGCCAAACCAATTGTTCACATCCAGGACCGTGGTCGACTGGTCTTTTCCCGGGACGGCGCCACGATCTGGATGAGCCTTAGAAAGCAGCCCCTGCCGCTGAAGGTCTGCGGCATGGCCACCGGAAACAACCCGTACGACGGCAACCTGCACTCGATCGTCGTGAAGCGCGTCAAGGACAAGATCTCGTTTCACTACGACGACAAGCAGATCAACGAGCAGCCGATCGATCCGGACGCGAACCTACGGATCTGGTTCGATGCCTTGCTCGTCACCTGCAAGATCAAGAGCATCAAGCTGACGGCAGACAAGCTGTGCGACAGGCTGCAGACCGGCTTCGCCTCCGCGGCTCCCATCCAGGAGATCCTTGTGGGCGAGGGCTCGGGCACATTCAAGAAGCCGGTGTACGGCAGGGCGGCGTCCTACCGGATTCCGGCGCTGGCGGTCTCGAAGAAGGGTACGATCCTGGCCTTCGCCGAGGCACGCCGGCTCCACAAGAACGACTTCGGCGACAATGACGCGGTCGTGAAGCGCAGCGAGGACAACGGCAAGACCTGGGGCCCGGAGATCTTGGTCCTCGACGACGGCGTCAACTCGATCAACAACCAGAACCCGGTTGTCGACCCGAAGACCGGCCGCATCTGGGTCTGGATGCACCGGGGAGACGGCAAGTTCGCTCGCCTGTACCTCGCCTACAGCGACGACGACGGCAAGACGTGGAGCAAGTCGAAAGACATGACCGAGACGCTGGCCAAGCAGGTCAAGAGCGGACAGCCCGTCAGCACCCCGTGGCCGGCCTCGGGAATCGTGCTCAAGCGTGGCAAGCGCGCGGGGCGGTTAATCATCTCGATCAACCACAGGATCGTTTACAGCGACGACAGCGGAGCGACCTGGAAGGCGGGCCCGACGCTGAGCACAGACGCAGGCGAGTCGAGATGCGCAGAGCTGACGGACGGGTCGCTGCTCTTCGTCGGGCTCGGCCCGGTAAGAGGCCACCGCCGTGCGGTCATCGTCGCAGACGGCGGCGATGGAAACGCAACGAAGCAGTGGGAACCGAAGGAATTGGTGCACATCGGCTGTCAGGGCGCTGTCATGCGCTACTCGTGGCCGAAAGACGGCAAGCCGGGCATCCTCCTGTACTCCGGCCCCGGAAGCACCACAGCACGTGCCAAGGGCACACTGCATGCCAGCTATGACGACGGCAAGACGTGGCCGTGGAAGAAGGAGTACTACCAGGGTGCCTCGGGTTACAGCGACATCCTCGCTCTGCCCGACGGCCGCGTGGCGGTGCTGTTCGAGAAGGACGGCAAGAGCAAGCTCGGCTTCACGATTCTTCCAGCACCGCCGGCCACACCGCCGGCGAAGTAGAGGCGGCATCTCGCCGCTTCACAGATGAGGAGAAAGACGATGAGAAGAGCAATTGCTGTTTTGTCCGTCTTGACCGCCATCGCGCTGCCCGGGCTGTCTAGTGTGGCATTCGCAGAGGACCGCGTCGTCCGCGTGAAGGTCACCGCGGACAGCCCACAGGAAGGGGTCGAGGCCTTCAGGGCCATGGACGGCGACCCCAAGACCATCTGGCATACGTGCTGGCGGCCGAACAGGACACCGCAGCCCCACGAGATCGTGGTCGACCTGGAATCGGTCTACGAGATCACCGGCTTCACCTACCTCCCGGCACACCGCTGCATCAAGGACTACGAGGTTTACCTGAGCGATTCGCCGAAGGAGAGCACGCCCCTCGCCGAGGGCACGCCGATCGCCAAGGGCGCGTTCACGGACGCGAAGGGGGAGAGCGTCGTCAAGTTCGACGCCCCCGTCAAGGGTCGCTACTTCCGGCTGCGATCCCTCTCGGCAATGGGGGGGCAGTACATGGGCGCGGCCGCCGAACTGCGCATTCACTGCGAGGGCGTGAAGTTCACGGCCAAGCCGTTGTCCATGGCCGAGTCCTTCCCCGAGGCCGGGAAGGACGTGATCGCGCTGATTGAGGGGTTCCCCCTGCTTGCGAGGTTGCTGGAGTTGTCCGATCCGTGGAACTGGGACGCGATGGCGCTGAAGAAGCAACTGATCCCGGAGGGCACCGAGCCCTTCCCGGGCAGCGGGGACCCGCCGGCGATGTTCGTGAACCGGCGCGCCATCCACGACTGGCGCAACATGAAATGGCAGCAGGCGGCCGCGAAGAAGCCGGCCGACTCTCCCGGCTTGAAGGTCTGGAACTACCGGGCGTATGAAACGAACTACTACGCGGTGAAATCGGCCAGCCCCTTCATCCGCCTGCATATGGGCCGGCCGCTACTGGCGTGGGTAAAGAACATGAAGTCGCTCTACCCCGAGATGCCGCAGTCGGCGCGGCGGGAACTCGTGTCGAACATGGATAAGATCGTCGCGGCGTTGGCGCCGTACGGCGCCAAGAAGCTTCCGGCGGGGCACAAGCACCAGCCGTATCTGCTGCCCGGCGGCACGAAGATGACGATCTGCGACTACACGGTTGTCGATCGCCCCACCGACAGGTGGGACCACGAGGTGCGCGTGAAGATCGATTTCGAGCCAGCCACGCCGATCAAAGGGCGCGAGCAGCATCCGTTTTTCGTGCGGTGGCGCACGACGGGGCGCAAGTGGGGAGGGTCTCCGAGCCCACTGGGGCCCCTCGCTCCCTTGGAGGCGGGGGATCCCGCGCCGGCCACCGGCGAGGAGGCGGCGAAGAAGTGGTCCGACCGGCCCGGCGGGTTCGCCGCGGTAGATGCGATGGGCCAGAACGGCACCACCGGTGGCGCCGGCGGCAAGGTCGTTACCGTAACGACCCAGGCCGATCTCAAGAAATACGCGCAGGCGAAGGAGCCGTATGTCATCCGCGTCAAGGGGGAGATCAAGTTCATCGAGAAGAAGAACCCGAAAACCCGCTACGAGCATCTGACGACGAAGGAGATGCACATCGCCTCCAACAAGACGATCGTCGGCGTTGGCAAGAGCGGGCACATCGTCAACGGCGGCTTCTTCATCGGCCCTGGCACGCATAACGTGATCCTGCGGAACCTCACCATCCGCGACACGTTCCTGGCCGGCGACTGGCACGGGATTCGGAACGACTTCGACGGCTTGCAGATGGACGGTGCGCACCACATCTGGGTAGACCACTGCCACTTCCGGCGGCACGGGGACGGGTGCCTGGACAACCGGGCCGGCACCACGTACGTCACGGTCTCCTGGTGCATCTTCAGCGATCACAACAAGACGTTCGGCTGCGGGTGGGACACCAAGACCACCATGCAGATGACGCTGCACCACACGTGGTTCCGGAACACGGCCTGCCGGGCGCCCGCGGCCGGTCAACTGCTCAGAGCGCACTTCTACAACAACCACTACCAGGGCGTCAGCACGTACGGGCACTTCGTTGTCGGGGGTGCGAATCTGCTCTCGCAGAACTGTCTTTTCGAAGGAGTCAATCGGCCGTTCTGGGTGGATGGGTCGTGCACGATGGCGGTGGTCGGGAACGTGTTCCGCCACACGGGCGCCCGCAACCACCTGCGGGGGCGGCCCTTCTTCGACCCCAACCGGTTCTACGCGTTCCCGCTGGACAAGGCCGAAGAGCTGCCCGAGCTTCTGAAGAAGTACGCGGGGCCGCAGGAGAACATTGGGAAGTAATGAAATGAATAGATATCTGTTTCTCGCGCTGGCGGTTTTCGCCGCCGCATCTGCCCCGGTGCGGGCGGACAGGATGGAAGAAAGCTTCAAGCAGGCCGACAAGTCGGCAGAAATCGCAGGCTTCACCATAAGCAAGGTCCAGCGCTGGCTTCACGAAGTGGCGCTCAAGAGGATCGAACCGGACACGGGCCTGTATCACCCGCGTGGCCGCTTCAATTACCAGGACGCCTGGGCGGACTGCTATCCTTTCTTCCTGTGGGCGGCCTGGCTCACCGATCTCGAGGCGCTAAACGGCCCCGTCAGGAAGGCGCTCCACGCGGAAATCAAGCACTGCGAAAAGGGGTTTTTCAAGAAGCCGGCGAACACGTACGGCGGCAGTGAATATGTCAAGGACGGGCTGATCGCCATTGTTGAGGTCACCGGCAAGGATGAATGGTTCGACCGCATGAAAGCCATCGAGGACGAGATATGGGCCAACCCTACGGTCGACACCAAGTACGGGAAGATCCCCTCAACAAACATCGAGATCAACGGCGAACAGATCCAGGCTCTCGCCCGAATATACACGATGACCGGAGAGAAGAAATACCTCGAGTACGCCGAACGGATCGCGGACCATTACCTGCTGCCGGGCGACTTCATCCCCAAGCAGCTCCGTGACCATGGCTGCGAGATTATCGGCGGGCTGGGCCTTCTGCTCGGCGTTGAGTCGGTACACAACCCGAAGAAGGCCGAGGTGTACCGTCCGCTCATCAAGAAGATGCTGGACGCGGTCCTGGCGAAGGGAATCAACGAGGACGGAATCATGTTCAACTCTTACGGCAATCCGGGGAGTGGCCTCAGTGACGGGTGGGGCTACAACTACGTGGCATATCTCTGCTACGACATGGTTGCCGGCAAGCCGGTATATCGCGAGCACATGGAAAGGACACTTCGCAATCTCTCGAAACCAAAGTACAAGAATTTCCCGTGGGAAGGCAGGTCGATAGACGGGTTCGCAGACTCCGTGGAAGGCGGACTGTATATTGTGAACCGCCTGCCCGTTCCGGAAGCAATCGCCTGGGCGGATCAGGAAGTGGCAACAAACATCGTTTACTCCAAGTTCCCTGATAGACTGTGGGGCACCAGCAAGCTGCAGGCGAACGGCGTGAGGACATCAATAATCCACGCCCTCATGCACACTCGAGGCACGATCGCGCGCCCCTGGCGCAAAGACCTCAAGCTTGGCGCGGCGGACATTGACAAGGGCATCGTGGTTGTCATGAAGTCGGACAAGCCTTACGAAGGCAGGCTCGTGTTCGACATTCCGCGCCACCGCGTGCACATGGGTTTCAAGAAGGACTGGCCCCGCATGAACACGCTGCCTGAATGGTTTGTCGTTGAACCGGACAAGACCAAGTACATAGTGCAGGACACCGCGGCTGATACAAAGAAGACCATTACAGGCGAGGAGCTGCGGAAGGGGTTGCCCGTCAAGCTGGAAGGAGGCAAATCATTGAAGCTGATGGTGACGGTGAAGTAATACAACGAACACCGTGGACCGCTGGCTAACGAAGGCCTCGGCTGCGGCGACCCTGTCCCCCGAAAGATCCATCCGGCCGAGAAACGAGGGCGGGAATAGCTCCGACCAGGAGAACGACGGGGAAGAACGGCTAGACGGATCTGATTATCGCCGCTCTTCTTTCCAAGCCGCGGACATACGTGATATAATCATGTGCTGCAACGCGGACGGAGTTTGAGGGAGGGGCAACAGGTTCTGATGAAGCGTCATCCATATCGTTCGAAAAGGAGAGGAACATGCAGTATACAAGGTTCGCCATATGGATGCTGATCTGTTTCTGTTCGCCCAACATCGCCGCCGCCGAAGAGCATCGCCGTCTGCCCGTTGAGGAATACGTGGACAAGATGAAAGGCGGCTGGATTGGCCAGATGGCCGGCGTTGGATGGGGGGGACCGACGGAGTTCAGGTGCCAGGGGAGGATCATGGCCGCGAACGGCGTGCCGAAGTGGCGCCCCCAGATGATCAATCAGTTCGGGCAGGATGATATCTACGTGGAGATGACCTTCCTGAGAACGCTCGAGACCCATGGCCTGGACTGCACGATCCGCCAGGCGGGCGTTGATTTCGCCAATTCGGGCTATGGTCTTGCGCATGCGAACCAGGTCGGCCGCGACAACCTGCGCCGCGGCATCGCGCCGCCCGACTCGGGACACCCGCACTTCACCAAGCACGCCGACGACATCGACTACCAGATCGAGGCTGACTACAGCGGCCTGATCGCCCCCGGCATGCCGCAGTTGACGATCGAGCTGGGCGAGAAGTTCGGCCGGATGATGAACTACGGCGACGGGCTCTACGCCGGCCAGTTCGTCGGCGGGATGTACGCCGAGGCGTTCTTCGAG
>JBDREM010000029.1:0-2387 GCA_043819695.1 Planctomycetota bacterium | reverse complement strand
TGGGCACGCCCGGACAGCCCGGCAACGACGCGGCGCACTTCAACCTGCCGACCGATATCGCGGTCTCCGCCGCGGGAGACGTGTTTGTGACCGACGGCTACGGGAGCGCGCGGGTCGTCCGGTTCGATGCGTCCGGCAAATACGTCGGCGAATGGGGCGGGTTCGGTGAAGGCAAGACCCAGTTCATCACTCCGCACATGGTTCAGTTGGATTCAAAGGGCAGAGTCTATATCGCCGACCGCGAAGGGGGCGCCATCAAGGTCTTCGATGCGAACGGCAAGTCGCTGGCGGTCTGGTCGGAATTCACGCCCTGGAACCTCTGCATCACGGCCGACGATGAAATCTGGGTCTGCGGATGTTCCTCTAGACTTTCATTATCGGTCATCTTGCGCTACCGTCCGTCTTGGGACTTCGGGGGGCGGAGTGTATGACAGAGATAGGGAGACCGTAGCGGCCAGCCGTGGCCGCGCGTTCGCGATTCGGGCACGAATCGCAGGAAGTTCGGCGTAGCACAGGTATTGAAGGAACCGTACGCCGGGCCAACACAGTCGACAGGCGTACGAAAGTAGAGGAAGGAGATGACGATGAGAAGAATCATTGGAGCACTGGTCCTTCTGGCAGCGGTCGCGTTGCAGTCGGGTGTTGGAGCGGCGGCCGAGGCCGACAAGACGCCGCCGATGGTGCTCGACAAGGCGACCGGGCACTACAAGGACATGTCCTATGAGGCCCTGAGCGACGAGGGCCTGTCTTGGGAGGAGCGGACGCGCCTCTTCGGCGGCGAAACGGCGACCTACGGCCCGCTGACGGCCGAGCAGCGCAAGGCGAAGCAGAAGGAGTTGAAGGAGTTGCTCGCGAAGATCGACATGAAGCTGGTCGACAAGTGCGAGGCCGACATCCGCGCGTGGCTCGATGAGCGGGCGGCAGCTCCCCTGAAGAAAGAGGGCTGGGAGAAGGACTACACGAAGGACTGGTCCATATACACGCACGTGTCCCTGTCGCACCTGAACACCGGGACGGCCACCTTCTTTCGCGCCTACGAGATCTGGGGAGACAAGAAGTACCTCGAGGCCGGCCTGAGACGCGTCGACGTGTTCCTGCGCGACCAGACGCCGCGGGGCAACTGGTCCCAGAACAGGATCAACGACGGCCGGTACGCCCGCATCCAGGACAGGTTCCAGGATCAGCCCTCCACCATCTTGCTGTACGCCTACAAGCTGACGGGGGACAAGAAGTACTTCGAGGCGGCCAGGCGGTGCGCGGATCTTCTGCTGACGCTGCAGCGGCCCGACAGCGGCGGCTGGGGCGACCAGTGGTGCTTCGACGGCGCGCCGAGGGTCAAGACCGGCGTGGTGTACGGCACGTCGCACAACGACAGCGCGACCACCGCGCAGTTCGTGCTGATGGTAATGATGTACCACATAACGAAGGACCCGAAGTACGTCGCCAACCTCCACAAGCTTGGGCCGCACATCGAGGACGCGAACATCGGCGTGGGGGACGCCGTCGGCTGGAGCGAGCAGTACGCCGACAACGCCCAGCCGATCCGGGCGCGGCAGTACGAGATCGAGATCTGCTATCCCAGCAGCCTGAACCGGTCGATGGGGCCGCTGCTGACCTGGCTCTACCTGATGGACGGCAACGAGCGGCACATGGAGCTGATGAAGAGGGCCTACAACACGCTCGAGAAGCTGAGGCAGTTCGACCTGAAGCCGGAGAACTGGAAGTGCTGGAAGGCGCTGAAGGACGCGGGCGGCCCCGGCGCATGGTATCACCCCGGCTTCCCGCACGCGTTCCTGCCCGACGCCTCGAACTCAGGAGGGTGCACGCACTACGGGATGTACGCGTACTACCCGGTGACGGCGGAGCAGAGGAAGAAGTGGGGGCGCTTCATTCACAAGAACACGGGCGGGGACCTGTACGAGTGGGCCGAAAAGGCGAAGGCGGGCGAGACTCCGCCGGGGAAGTTTGCGGGCGCCGGGGCGGGCAACGCGCTCTGCCAGGTCCGCCGGGCGCTGCTGGAATACAAGCGCGGCGGGCGTAAGGGCCTGCTGAAGTACTACACGGGCCCCGTGAAGTACACGCCCGACCAGTATCTGCAGGCGCGGGTCGACGCGGCCAAGCGTGCGCTCGACGAGCGCAACGTCCGGCTGGCCGCGATGCACGAGAAGGGCATCCGTTCCGTGGCGACCTGCGCATCGCTGACGGGGGCGAAGGCCCGTTGGTACGGGCCGAAGGAGAGCAAGTGGGGCAAGGCGTACGATGACTACATCCTGCGTGAGGGGCAGGGGCCGGGGAACGCGGCCTGGTACCAGTGGCAGCTCGTGTACGACACGATGATCGCCCAAGGCAGGATCGACGCCGACGCAGCCGCCCGCGGCGGCCGGGGC
>JBDREM010000028.1:0-11001 GCA_043819695.1 Planctomycetota bacterium | reverse complement strand
AGGTGTGCGCTCGTCGTCGACGGCGGGTTCATCCTTGTCGCTGTTATCTGCTATGCGCACGCGGCCGTCGGGGCATGATGAGACGCGCCGCCGAAACAGGCCCGGCCGGGGGTGATTGTTCCACGGTGTGTGTGGTAAGCTTGGCTCGTTCGATCCGCAATGTAGGGGCACGGCCTGCCGTGCCCTCGTCGTGTTATCGTTGTGCGTGGGCACGGCAGACCGTGCCCCTACACAGACCACACGTTCTTCGGAACGATCGCGCGGCACCTTCGGGCTTGAGATTCGCGGCGTTTTCAGTTACACTACGCACCGTTGATAACACAGATGTCGGCCCCGTCGTCCAGCCTGGTCCAGGACATCGGCTTTTCACGCCGGTAACACGGGTTCAAATCCCGTCGGGGTCACCAGCCATCAGACAAGGCCCTTCGGCGAGCAAGCTGAAGGGCCTTCTCATTACTGGAACAAAGGTCACACCGTCGAGCCTGAAGTTCAAACAGATGATTTCGAGTATCTGTCGCTTCGCCTCATAATCAGCAGTGATCGCGCCATCGCGCGGACGCAGCGTTGCGGACGCAACGAACCACGCCCCTGCGGACGCGCAACGGACAACGCGACGGAAGACGTGTGTCTCTGGAGGGCCACGCTCTGTCGTGGCCGTGATCGCGGCCGCGCTCCCCCCGTCACCCCTTCCGGATCCGGTCGATGCCGTAATCGGTGATCTTGCGGTGCAGGGTGCGGAGACTGATGCCGAGTATGCTGGCGGCGCGTTTGCGGTTGCCGCCGACCGACGCGAGCGTCTCGCGGATGGCCTTCTCCTCAATCTGCCGCATCGAGAAGCCGATCGGGAAGCCGGCCTCGTCGCTGACGACCGTCGTCTGCTGCATCCCGACCGGCAAGAGGTTCGGGCCCAGCATCGGCTCGGTCGACATCACGACCATGTTCTCGATGCAGTTCTGAAGCTCGCGGACGTTGCCGGGCCACGGGTACGCGCAGAGCACGTTAATCGCCTCGGCCGACACGCCGCGAATGTCCTTCCTGTTGCGCTCGGCGAAGAGCCTGACGAAATGAGAGACGAGCAGCGGCACGTCGCCCGCGCGGTCGCGCAGCGGCGGGATATCCATCGGCACAACGCGCAAGCGGTAGTAGAGGTCGTCGCGGAACCGGCCCTCGCCGACGCGCGCGGCCAGGTCGGCGTTCGTCGCGGCAATGACGCGGACGTCGACGTGCAGGGTCTCGGTGCCGCCGACCCGCTCGAACTCGTAGTTCTGAAGCACGCGCAGCAGCTTGGCCTGCGTGCCCGGCGAGAGGTCGGCGATCTCGTCGAGGAAGAGCGTGCCGCCGTCGGCGAGCTCGAACCGCCCCTTCCGCTGCCGCACGGCGCCGGTGAACGCGCCAAGCTCGTGGCCGAAGAGCTCGGCTTCGAGCAACGTCTCGGGCAGGGCGGCGCAGTTGACCTTGATGAACGGCTGCTCGCGGCGGCTCGAGTTGACGTGGATGGCGTTCGCGGCGAGTTCCTTGCCCGTCCCGCTCTCGCCTTCGATGAGCACGACGGCCTCGGTGTCGGCCACCTGGCGGATCTGGTCGAAGACCCTGTTCATCGCCGGGCTCTTGCCGATGATGTTCGAGAAGTCATACTTCTCGCCGAGCCGGTCCTTCAGCAGGTCGTTCTCGATGAGCAGGTCGCGCGATTGCCCGGCCCGGTCGAGCAGCGCGCGGATCTTGCGAAGGTCGATGGGCTTCGTCACGTAGTCGTATGCGCCGGCCTTCATCGCGGCTACGGCGGTGTCGATCGTCGCGAACGCGGTGACGAGTATCACGAATGCGTCGGGCCGGATTTTTTTCGCATGGGCGAGCAGCTCGAGCCCGTCCATCCCCGGCATCTTGAGGTCGGTCAGGATGATGTCGATCTCGCGCTGCCGCAGGACGTCGAGCGCCTCCGGCCCGCCGGCGGCGGATGCGACCTCGTAGCCCATCTCGGCCACCGCCTCGGCCAGTGTCTCTCGGCCGGTGCGGTCGTCATCGACGACGAGGATGGTCTGTCTGATTCCGGTTCCCGGCTCGCTCATGCTTCCTCGTCGATGGGCAGGTAGATGGTGAACGCGGCGCCGCGGTCCTTGACGGTCTCGAACGCGATGCCGCCGCCGTGGGCCTCGGCGATCTGTTTGACGATTGTCAGCCCGAGCCCGCTGCCGCCTTCCTTCGTCGTGTAGAATATCTCGAAGACCTTGTCGCGCGACTCCGGCGGGACGCCGGGGCCGTCGTCGGACACGCGGACCTCGAGATGGCTGCCGTGCCGGCCGGTGAAGACCTCGATGATGCCGTCCCGGCCGATAGCCTGGTACGCGTTGCGGAGGAGGTTCTCGACGGCCTGCCCGAGCTGCTCCGGATCGATGTACGCCTCCGGCAGGTCGTTCGTGTAGTCGCGCACGATCCGGATGCCGTCCTGCCTGCAGGCCGGTTCGAGGAACTCGACGACGTGATCGACCGCGCCGTTCAGGTCGGCCCACCGCCGGTCGAGCGGCTTGGGCCTGGCGAACGCGAGGAAGTTGTTGACCGCCTCCTCGAGGCGCGCCGTCTCGCGGTGGATCCGGCCGACCTTGTTCACCAGATAGTCGTCCCGCTCGTCGTCGCGGTCGCTGAGCTTGTCCTCGATCATCTGGATGTTCATCTTGACCGAGCTCAGCGGGTTGCGGATCTCGTGCGCCATGCCGGCCGCTATCGTGCCTACGTATGCCAGGCGCTTCTCTTCCTCGAGCTTGAGCTGCAGCTCGCGGGTGCGGTCGTTCAGATAGACGATGTACGCGGCGAGCAGGGCGAGCAGCGACGTGCCGACCAGCGAGAGGCGGAGGGCCCGGAAGCTCAGCTTCTCCGAGAGAGCGCCGAGCTGTGAACCGATGTTGAGCGAGACCAGCCCGACGACGATCCGCCGCGGCTTGCCGTCGCCGAGGTCGAGCGGGACCGAGGCCGTGCAGGTGCCATCGATCGAGCCGCCGGCCGTCGCCGTGTAGAGCCGCCCGACGATCGCCGCGCGATCGATCGGGTAGTCCGCCTCGACGTGCGCGATGATCCGCTCGGGCCGGTCGTCCCCCCAGCGCAGGAAACACCGGTCGCCCTCGTAGAACTCGGTGAATCGGACGAGCGCCTCGGCGAGGCCGCTCGTGTAGGAGAGCCGGCGGAGCCTGCGCTCGAGGACCGTGTGGTCGGGGTCGTCGAGGTATCGCCGGAGCACGTCGTAGCGTTGCAGCCCTGCGTCCTCGGGCGCCGCCAGCAGGTCCTCCGTGGCCGCCTTCACCTCGAGGCAGTAAGTGAGCCCGGCGTCGATGTTCTTCATCACGATCTCTTGGGTGGTCGCGCGGTTGACCGACTGGCTGTAGATGTAGACGCCGATCGGATAGAACACGAGCAACACGATGACGACGTGAAGTGAACGGCGCCGGAATGATGGCTTCTTTTCGGCCATGATACGTCCTATTGATGCATGCGTTGATAATGGAACGGACGGATGTGTAAGAAAAGGGAAAATGGAAAAGAGGGAAAAAGGGAAAGAAACGATTGTCTGCCGCCCTTTGGGCGGCAGGAACACTCTTTTTCCCCCTTTGCCCTTTTCCCCTTTTTCCTCATTTTACACCTCCGCACCATTTTCCATTATCTATGCATGGTTCAATAAAGGGCCGCGCGAATCGCCTCGGCCGTCTTGCCCAGCTCGTCCCCGACCGGCGGCCGCTGCCGGAATCCAAGCCCGATTCCGTCGCCGTCGTTCCGCGGCACGATGTGGAAATGGATGTGCGGCACCACCTGGCCCGCGCAGGGGCTGTTCGATTGAAGGACGTTGAAGCCCTGCGCCCCGACGGCCTTGACCGCCGCCGCGGCGATCTTCGGCAGAGCGGCGGTCACCTGGAGCAGCATGTTCACGTCGGTCGACACGAGGTTCTCGGAATGGTCCTTCGGGATCACGAGCGTGTGGCCCCGGCTCGTCGGATTGATGTCCATGAACGCCAGCACGTGATCGTTCTCAAACACCTTCTCGCTCGGGATTTCGCCCGCAACGATCTTGCAGAATATACAATCCGGGTCTGACTTCGCCATGTCGTATCCTCCGTAGCACGGGCGTCCCGCCCGTGAGTCTCACGGGCATCCTGCCCGTGGTGTGCACGCCCAGGATGGACGTGCGACGCACGGCCAAGATGGCCGTGCTACGTTTCTGAAACGGCCTCTCGCTCCCGTTCACTCTCGACCCTCACCCATCCTCACCGACAGCCGCAGCAGCCGCCTCGTGCCCCCCGTCACCTTAACGCGCTCGTCGATCCGGTGGCCGACGAGCCATATCGGCTGGCCGCTGCTGGTGACGAGCATCACCCGGCCGCGCTCCTCCGCCGGCACCTTCAGGTCCGTCAGAAAATCGCCGACCTTCTTGCTGCCGCCGGCGCCCAGCGGCTCGAACCGGTCGCCCTCACGCCACGACCGCAGCACGAGCGTGCCGTCCGCGGCGTCGGCGTCCATCACTTCATCATAGCGCGTTTTCGCCGCCAGGAAAGCGTCGAAATCGAATGCCGCCCGGTCGAGCAGCTCGGCCGTCACGGTAACACCCGCCAACGGCTCGGCCGTCTCGCCGGGACACACAAGCGCCACGTGCACCGGCGGGGCCGAATCATACGGGGCGCTCTTCGCGAACGAGATCGCATCCCTCGACCTCGCGGCGACGATCCCGCCCGGCAGGTCCAGACGCGAGCCCGCCCGACCGCCGAAGGCGAGCTCGACGACCGCGTCGTAGTGCTTCGCGTCGAACTGCGGGTGCTGCGGGTCGACCGCCGCGACCGCTCGGTCAATCAGTAGCGGCCGGACGGCGCCGTGTGCAAGGCCGAACCCATCGATGCCGATCGTGTTGCCCGACAGACAATCGGCAGCCGCCGTGTGCGCGAGATCGAGCAGCAGCTCGTGCACGTCCGTCGCCGAGCGCGACAGACGCAGCAGCGATTCGCCGAACGCCGGATTGTATTCCGACTCGATGAGCGGCAGCAGCTCGTTGCGAATCCTGTTCCGCGTATGGGCGGTGTCCGCGTTGGACAAATCCTCGCGGAACGACAGCCCGCGCTCGTTCAGGTGCTCGATGATCTCGGCCCGCCGCGAGTTGAGCAGCGGCCGGATCAGCCGGACCGGCGAACCCTCGGCGATCAGGCGCGTCAGCGGAATGCCACGCAGGCCCTTTAGCCCCGCCCCGCGAATCAGGCGGTGCAGGATCGTCTCGATCTGGTCGTCGGCGTGATGGCCGACGGCGACCGCATCGGCGCCGGCGCTCCCGGCGACCGATGCCAGGAACGCGTAGCGCTCGCGGCGCGCCGCTTCCTCGACCGAGCCGCCGTCCTCGGCCCGAGCTGCCCCGATGTCTCGCCGCTCGACCGTTATCGGCAGGGCCATTCGCTCGGCCAGCTCGCGCGCAAAACGCTCATCTTCGTCGGACTCCTCGCCGCGGAGGCCGTGATTAAGATGGGCCGCGTGGATGGCGGCGTCGATCTCGCCGCGCTCGCGCATCAACGCGAAAAGATCGAGCAGGCAGACCGAGTCCGGCCCGCCCGAAAGCGCGACGACGACCGCCCGCACGCCGCTGAGCAGCCTGTGACGCCGGATCACCTTCAGCACGTCGGAATAGAGTGACATCGCCCGTTCGCCTGTTTCGGCCTTTTCCCAACGCCCCGTTTCAGGGGAGCCTGAATTATTGACTTTCAGGAAAGTAATGCAAGTGCAACGGACAGACATAGAGATCCTTCGCTTCGCTCAGGATGACACAAACATACGCTGAGCGTGGATCCTGTCATTCTGAGCGCAGCGAAGAATCTCTCTTTGGACTTGTATTTCTTACATGGTCCTGAATAGGGTATACTCTCTCTGCCAACGCGTCAAGCATGACCGGGCGGCGGCGTTGGCCTTCTCGCCAACCTTCTGCCTGGACGGCAGAAGGCGCGCGGCTCCTTGTGGCACGGGCATCCCTTCGGCTCTGCTCAGGACAGGCCTGCCCGTGCGGCGCCACGGCCAAGATGGCCGTGCTACGTCCGAAGCCGCGGCTCGCACGGGCGCTTTGTCCGAACCGACCGGCAGGGGCAACGTTTCCAGGACTATGAGCCCGAACGCTCTCATCGGCGAAGATCTGCTCGCGAAGCTCGAACTGCTCGAGGTCGCGTTCCGCCGCGCTCAGCGCGGGCGACCCGAGGGCGAACGGTCCGGCCCCCATCACGGCGGGCGAATTGAGTTCGCCGACTACCGCGAGTACTCGCCCGGCGACGATTTTCGGCACGTCGACTGGAACGTCCTCAGCCGCACCGACGACCTCGTCGTGAAGCAGTTCGAGCGCGAGGAGCAGTACCTCGTCTATCTTCTGCTCGACCGCAGTGCGTCGATGGACTTCCCGCGCGGCGGCCATTCGCCCACGAAGCTCGAGTACGGCGCCGCGTGCCTCGCCGCGCTCGCCTACGTCGGCCTCGCAGCGCACCACCGCGTCGAGATCGCATCGTTCGCGGATAGCCGCTGCGATTGGTTCTCCGCCGGCTCGAACAAGGGCGGCATCTTCGGGCTGATCGATCACCTCGGCAAGCTCGAGGCCGCCGGCGCAACGTCCATCGCAGGCGCACTCGAAGAGGCATTCGGGCGGTCGCGCAAAAAGTGTCTCATCGTGCTCGTCTCCGACCTCTTCGACGACGAACGCCCACGCGGCATCCTGTCGACCCTCGCCGCGAAAGGATTCGACATCTCCATCGTCCACGTGCTCGCGCGCGAGGAGACGGAGCCCGAGGCCCGCGGCCGCATCAGGCTGCGCGACGCCGAGACCGGCGAGGCCGTCTCGCTCCGCATCACCGACGCCGCGGCCGCCGCGTACCGCAAGGCGCTCCGCAACTTCGGCGAGCGATGGAGCAGCTTCTGCGGCAAGCACGACATCCGCTTCCTCTCGACGACGACCGACGTCCCGTTCGAGGACTTCGTCATGAAGTACCTCCGGCACGGAGGACTCGTGCGATGATCCCTCCCGCTCTTACTCTTAATCTTACTCTTAATCCTAATCGTAATCGTAACGCTGCTCTTCATCCCGACCCCATCACCACGATTCATTCACACGTCTTCCGGCGACGGCGATTACGATTATGATCAAGATTACGATTAGGACAAGAACGCCCGGCGTCGCCAAGAACATTGCTGCGCCTCCGTCGCCCGGTTCGGAGCGCGAATTGCGATGACGTTCGCCCATCCGCGCATCCTGCTCGCCCTGCTCCTGCTGCCGGTCGTGGCGCTGCTCTACATCCGCCGCGCCGGCAAGCGCGAGGCGGCCGTGCCCACCCTCATGCTCTGGAAGACGGCCGCGGCCGAGGCCGCCGCCGAGACGGGCAAGCGAATGGGCTCGCTCGACCTCCCGCTCATACTCGCACTCCTCTGTCTCGCTGCGGCGATTATTGGCGCCGCCGGCCCGACGCTTCTCACCGGCGCGAGCGCGGCGCCGCACATCCTCGTCATCGCGGACAGGTCGGCGAGCATGGGGACCAAGACCGAGTCGGGCGCGACTCGCTGGGCGCGGAGCGTCGAAGACATTGCCAGGCTCCTCGGCCGCCTCGATGGCGGCAAGGTCACGCTGATCGGGCTGCCGCTCGCAGCCGGGCCCGCCATCGAGGAACTGACCCCTGCCGAAGCGCGATCGAGGCTGAGCGATGCCTCCCCCACGGACATGCCGCTCGACCTCATCGCCGGGCTCTCGCGCTGCGCCGGCATCGCCCGCAACGCGTCGGCCGTGATCGTGCTGACCGACAACGCCGCGATCACGCCGAAGACGCTCGCCGGCCGGCCCGTCTTCGTCATCTCGCACGGCGGGCCGTCGAACAACGCCGCGATCGACGCGCTGGATGTGACGACAGGGGAGGGTGGCATCATCGTCTTCGCCGCCGTAACGAACCATGGCGGCCGGCCGTTGGCGGCGGCGTTGCACGTCCGCGCCGACGGTGAGTTGATCGACGAAGCGGCGGCTCAGCTCGCCCCGCGAGAGGGGATGGCGGTCACCTCGCAGATCGTTCGCCCGAACGAACCAAAGGAGATCGTGGTCGAGTTGAAGCCCCACGACGACTTGGCGTCGGACAACCGCGCGGCCGCGACGCTTTCGGGGCCGGATCGGTTCCGCGTCGCGCACGTCGGACGTGGCAACCAGTTCATCACGCGCGCGCTCGGCCTGCTGCCCGGCGTGACCGTGTCGCAGTTCCGCCTCACGGAAGATGTGGAAGGCGTCTTCGACCTTTACATTTACGACGGTGTGACGCCCGACAAACTGCCCGCCGGCGACGTGATCCTCATCGACCCCGTCGGCACGGTCGGCGCGTTCACGGTGCGCGGCGCGGCCGCCGACCCGAGCGGCCTCCGCGTGACCAAGGCGAAGGATTCGCCGCTGCTGAGACACGTTGATGTTGGAGCGTTGCGGTTCACGCGGCTCATCACCGTCCGCGCCGACGGCGCCGCCGCTCTCCTCACGTCGGCGGAAGGAAACGGCACCGCACTGATGCAGTGGGAGGACAAGACGACACGCGTGACCGTCATCGGCTGCGGCCTCGTCTTGCCCGAGACGAACTGGCCGCAACTGCCGTCGTTCCCCATCTTCTGGTCGAACGTGATCGACGAGGTCGCGGGCCGCCGCACTGCGCACGCGCCGACGTACTCGCTCACCGGCGAACATATCGCGGTCCGGGGCCGTGGCGACGGGACGCTCTCGCTCCGCGGCCCGAACGGCGAAACGGTGCCCCTCATCGCCGGCCGCGGCGCTCGCAGCTACTTCCTGCCGACGAGGGCCGGTATCTACACCGTGTCGAGCGGCGACACGAAGACCTCCTACGCCGTCAACATGATGCACCCGACCGAGTCGGCGAACGCCGGCACGTCATCCGCACTGTCGGAAGACGACGAGAGGGCCATCCTCGCGCCGGGCCAACGCGGCGGCGTGCCGCTGTGGCGGCACCTGGCCGTGGCCGCGCTCGTGCTGGCGCTCGCGTATTGGGGCTTGGCGACCCGGACGAGCCGTTGATGCCCCGCCTAGCATGGCTGATATCTTCCACCAAAAAAGCATATGAACAAGTCCTTGTGGTACCTATTCTTGTGACATTCGTGTGGCACACAAATATGTTCCGGCAAATAATATCATGTTTTCTCGCTTGACATCCATCCACGTGTGTGGTATACATATTTGTGGTAGGGATGCCCAAATCGGGCCGGAGCGGCCCGCCCAGGCAGCCTTTTGCTGTTGGCGCGCGCTGCTCCGCCCTACCGCATAGCAAGGTTCACAGCTTACGGAGGGAAAGCTATGAAGGGCCTGACAAAACGGCAAAGAGAGGTGTATGAGTTTATCCTCGGGCATATGGAGAGCGTCCTTCGCCCGCCGACGATCCGCGAGATCGGCGACCACTTCGGAATGCGGTCGACCGGGACGGTCCGCGACAATCTCCGCGCTCTCCAGCGCAAGGGCTACATCCGGCTGAAGCCGCGCTCGGCCCGCGGCATCGAACTCGTCCAGCGCGAAGACGCCGCGCTGACGTCCGGCGCCCGCCGCATACCCGTCCTCGGCAGCATCGCCGCGGGCGAGCCGCTCCTCGCCGTCGAGAACATCGAGGACCGCATCGACGTCGACGCGCGCTTCTTCGCGAAGGAGGGCGTCGTCTTCGGCCTGCGCGTCAAGGGCGACAGCATGCGCGACGCCGGCATCTACGACGGCGACTACGTGTTCGTCCGCAAGCAGGACACGGCGGAGAACGGCGAGATCGTCGCGGCCATCATCGGCGACGAGGCGACCGTCAAGCGGTACTTCCACGAGGGCAACCGCATCC
Source organism: Planctomycetota bacterium (assembly GCA_043819695.1). Taxonomy (GTDB): domain Bacteria; phylum Planctomycetota; class PUPC01; order PUPC01; family PUPC01; genus CAYLQD01. Next base: position 1,162 of record JBDREM010000028.1, on the reverse strand, counting down.
GGCTTCAGCCGGCGAACGACACGATGTCGCCCATATACATCAGCGCGGCGGATTCCGAGGTCATTATCGCGGGCAAAGTGATCGGGGTGCTGAGGGAACTGTAACGAATAACAAATGCCGAAATCCAAATACCAAATGAAGCCCAAATGACAAACGATGTTGCCGCCCGCTCCGTTAAGAACAGAGACCCTTTCCGGAGCCTGTCATGAGCGAAGTCGAAGGGCTCAGGATAACGGCGACTGCGGCGGCCGCTTCGTAGTCGCGCGTTAGCGAGAAATGTCATTCTGGGCGAAGCGAAGAATCTCTATTGTTTCTTGTTATGAGCTTTTCAACAGGCCGGTTGCCACTCCTGTTTTTGGAACTTGGGGATTTGGATTTCAATTGTTATTGGGGCTTTGGTATTTGACATTCACATGGCGCATTATCAATGTCTGAGCAAATCGACGTCATCAGCATATTCCGGAAGAAGACCGTCAGCCCGGTAAAATTCCGGTACGCCGGCCGGACGCACAAGGTCGCCAAGGTCCTCTATCCCTGGATAACGCGCGAGGGCGGATATCCCGTCCACCATTTCTCCGTCCTGACCGACGACGGCAACCGCTTCACGCTCTCGCTCAACACGTACAAGATGAACTGGATGCTCGAGACACCGGAGCCGGATTCGGCCGAGGTGGCGAACGAAGACGCCGTTGTAGGCCGCCTCTGTGAGGCGGCGAACGAAGACGCCGTTGTAGGCCGCCTTTGTAAGGCGGCGAACGAAGATGCTGTTGTAGGCCGCCTTTGTAAGGCGGCGAACGAAGACGCCCGCTTACAAAGCGGGCCTACAAATGCGGAGCCCGGCCGTTGTAGGCCGCCTCTGTGAGGCGGCGGAGGAAGATGCCGTTGTAGACCGCCTTTGTAAGGCGGCGAAGGAAGATGCCGTTGTAGGCCGCCTTTGCAAGGCGGCGAACGAAGACGCCGTTGTAGGCCGCCTTTGCAAGGCGGCGAACGAAGGCGCCCGCTTACAAAGCGGGCCTACAAATGCGGAGCCCGGCCGTTGTAGGCCGCCTCTGTGAGGCGGCGAACGAAGACGCCGTTGTAGGCCGCCTTTGTAAGGCGGCGAACGAAGACGCCCGCTTACAAAGCGGGCCTACAAATGCGGAGCCCGGCCGTTGTAGGCCGC
>JBDREM010000027.1:0-2394 GCA_043819695.1 Planctomycetota bacterium | reverse complement strand
GGCTCTTCAGTTCCTCGGCGTCCCACCGCTGCGGCCACGGCGACCACCACGCCTCCTTGACCACGTTGTTGCCGCTCTCATCGTACACGGGTTCGGGGCCGCCGGCCGCCACGACGCAGTTCACCCACTGGTCGGGATGTTCGAGGGCGTAGTTTTCAAGTTTGTGGTCGGGGTCGCCGACGCGCCAGACGGTCGTGTTCCAGTTCAGCACCGTCCAGGGCAGGCCGGAATAATCCAGCACGTCGTCGATTTTCGTCTGCACCATGTCCATCAGGGCGGGCACCTGGAAGGTGTTCCGCTCGTTCACCACGTCGTCGCACTCGATGAAGTCGCAGTGTTCGCCGGGCGGCAGCGACTCGATGCCGAACACCGTCAGGATGGTCCGGCCGTTCTCCAGCGGCAGCGTCTGCGCGGGCTGTTTCCGGGACGGCACGGCCGTCGGGAACACCAGGCGGTGCGCCCCGCGCAGCATGGCCTGCGCGACGAACGCCTTGCGCTTCTCGGCCTGTTTGCTGTTCGATCCCACGAGCATGGCCGACGGCATGTACCCCCGCCAGACCGACAGGCTAAGAACGTAGTCGAGGCTGAGAATCATTTCCTCGGTCTTGCCGATTTCGCGGCAGGCGGCGATTCGGTGGCTGGTCGGCCCGGCGCAGTGCTTCATGCCGCAGTGCGGGCACGTTGGCGACCGCACGAACTGCGTGTCGCGCGCTTCGTCGTACACCGGCGTCATGTCCTGGAGGTGGAACTTGCCGCATCCCTTGCAGATGAGGTTCGCCATCCGCGCCCGGACGATTTCGACGTGGCACGGCGCCTTCTGCATCGGCAACCGCTTGCTGCTGGACGAACTGCGGATGAAGCCGTTGACCTCGCGGTAGGCCCAGTAGTCGCCCTGGCGGGCCAGCCGGATTTTCGCAACGTACCACCGCAGCGTTTCAAAGCGCGGTTCCTTGGGATGCATCACGCCCTTGGCGCGCTGGCGCCAGCGGATTTCGCCGAGGAGAAGGTCGATGGCCTGCTGGCGAAGCGGGTCCTCTTTGCCGAGAACGACGCCGAGCGTCCGCGCCCACTCGTCCGTCACGGCGACGCGCATGCGGATGGCGCGGGTCGCCAGGGAAACCATCCCCGACTCTGCCCGGTTGTACCCCCCGATTTTTGCGATTCTCGTCATCCGCCCGAGTTGCTGCCCCGCCTCGGCGTATTCGTTCTGGAAAAAGGCGAGCGTCTTCCCGCGCGGCGTGCCCTCGTGCGGTCCCGCGCCGGGAATGCCTGCGGCCTCCTCGGACTTCTCGCCCGTCGCCTCCCACGTGCCGAGACCGAACCGGCGGCAGATGTCGTCGGCCACGTCGTCGAGGTCCACTTCGAGCGCCGGGCGTTCGATGGCAGCCTTGACGCCGCGCAGCCCCGCTTCCCGTTTCAGGTTATCAAACTCGGCCGCGATGCGCGTCATGTCGGCCTGCACGCCGTCGTGTTCGTCGGACGTGCCGCGGTTCCCGTCTGTGCGGGTGGCGAGATTGGCCCACGGCTTCTTCGCGACGGTCCTGACGACAAGGCGGCAATCGTGAGTGAGCGTGGCGAGACGCAGGCGGTAGTAAGCCCGAACGTCGGAGGACGGCGCGTCGGGGGCGGGCCCGTGGTTGCCGAACTTCTTCCGCCACGAGGGCAGTTGCGGCTTGCGGCCGATCTTCAGCCTGAAGCGCGAAGATGCCTGGACCTTGCTATTCAATCACGGACTCCGCGTTGGTTTTGTAGGCCGGCCTTTACCTTGCGGCGACAATCCTCCGACGCCTGCCGGCCTGTTGCCGACACGTTCAGGTGTTGCGGCGCTTTGGCGTCGTCAAAAGGAACATCGAGGTTCGCTGCAATCAATCCGCCCATACGGTTTTCCCGTGTTGCGAAAACGCAACGTGCGGCGTTGCAGAAAAACAACGCCTCTCTACTATCTTGGGGGAGGTGGATAGTCTCTAGGAGAAAAGGTGGGTTTTTAGGGCAAAATCGAACATTTTGGAAAAAGCGCGGTTGACGCGGCAGCGGACGGCGCCGCGGGAGATTTTGAGGGTTCTGGCGGTGCCGCTGAGACCCAAATCCATGCAATAATACAGTTCGACGGCTTCCCACTGTTTGGGGCTGAGATGGGCGGCTTCGCGGTACTCGCGGAAGATGGCACCGATGGCGCGGAAGCGGTCTCCGGCGGCACGGGGCAGGTCGTCTTCGGAGAAGCGGAAACCGAGGCCCTTGGAGTTCATGCCGACGGCGGCGAGGGTGACGAGTCTGCCGTTCTTAGGGGGCCTGCGGGACATCCCGGAAATCCTTGCGGCTCATGGCGATACTCCGTGCCCGAATATTTTCTCGTAGGCCGCGCGAGCCTTCCTGGTGTTCTCGGCGTTGCAGAGC
>JBDREM010000026.1:0-4182 GCA_043819695.1 Planctomycetota bacterium | reverse complement strand
GGCGGGCCAGCCGGCCGACGCCGCCGCCGGCGACGCAGCGTGCGGAGCCGTCACGGCTGCTTCTTGTTCGCTGCCGTGTCTCAGGACGACACCGAGCGCGGCGGCCATCGCCTCCGCGGTCTGGTAGCGCCGCGTCTTGTCCTTCTGCATCGCCCGCCGGACAATGGCCGCGGTGTTCGGCGAGACGTCGGGCCGTTCGCCACGCAGGTCCGGCGGCGGCTCGGTCAGGTGCTTCGCCATGACGACGTTCGCACTCCCGCCGGCGTACGCGGGCCTGCCGGCAAGGAGATGATAGAGCGTCGCCCCGAGCGAGTAGACGTCGCAGCGGCCGTCGAGATCCGCTTCGCCGCGAACCTGCTCGGGCGAGATGTAATCGGGGGTGCCGAGGGTGGTGCCGGCGGCCGTGAGCGAACTCGGGGTCGCGGCGCCGGGGGTCTCGAGCGGCGAGCCGGCCGCGGCGAGCGGCGGAGCGCTCTGCTGCTCGGTGTGCCGCGCGAGGCCGAGGTCGGCCAGCTTCGCCACGCCGCCGGGAGCGAGGAGGATGTTCTGCGGCTTCACGTCGCGGTGGATGATGTCCGCGCGCTCGTGCGCGTGCTGCAGGGCATTCGCGACCTGCATGCAGATGCGGACCGCGTCCATCTCGCCGAGCGGGCCCTCGCGCTTGAGCTTGTCGTACGCGGTCTCGCCGTCGATGAACTCCATCGCGAAGTAGTAACAGCCGGCGGCCTGGCCGACGTCGATGCCCTGAACGATGTTCGGATGGTTCAGCTTGGCGGCGGCTCGCGCCTCGCGGACGAACCGGTGCACGAACGGCTTGCTGCGCGAGAGCCTTCGCGAGAGGATCTTGAGCGCGACGGACCGGTCCATGCTCACCTGGCGCGCCCTGTAGACCGTCCCCATGCCGCCCTTGCCGATGAGCTCGATGATCTCGAACCCGCCGAGCTGCGCCGGATGTTCCGGCGGCTCCCGCGGCGGCTTGTCACCCGTCTCGTTCGGCAAAAAAACCCCTTTCTGCCGGTTCAGTGCGCGGGCAGGGGCGGCCTCGGCCGCCGGGCCTCAGTCGAGGACGATCTGTATTCCGGCCACGTCGACGATGTCGGCCTTGCCGCCGCGCCGCGGCAGGTTGGCCTCGCCGTGTTTGCGGCCGGTGATTCGCACACGCGCGCCGACGAATGCGCCGAGGTCGACGCGGTTGCTCCTGACCAGCCCGGCCACGCGCCCGCCCCTTGTGATCCGGTGCGTCGCGCCCGTGTGCTCCAGGCCGGGACCGATGTACGAGACCCATCCTTCGAGCCTCGTTTCCGCGTCCGCGGCCCGCTTGGCGGCATCGATCGCGGCCTTTGCCTTCGCGAGATCCTGCGCGGCGAGATCCTTCGCTCTCTCTTCTTCTTCGAGCCGCTTCCGCGCGAGCTCCGCCTCGGCCGTTCGGCGCTCCTCTTCCTCCCTCTTCCCGCGAGCCAGAGCGGCCTCGCGTTCCTTCTGCTCCGCCTCGCCGCGGGCGAGGTCCGTTTGCTCGCGCCGATGCGCGGCGGCCTCGGCGGCCGTCATCCGCCTGATATATTGCGCGTGCACCCACGCGACCGTTCCCTCGGGCGGCGCGATCTTCAGCCAGTCGCCTTCCCGGCCCTTCACGTTCACGACGGTTTCCTTCTCGAGCTTGTTGACCATTTCGCCCTTCAGGTCGGGCCGCACGCGCACGCGGACATTGTCGCCGTTCACGACGCCGCGCTCGCCGTCCACGTCTACGAACTTCGCGAAGATCCAGACGTCCGCGGTCGCCGGCGGAGTGATCCGCACCCACTTGCCGTCGTTCGAGACCGCGATGACCGGGACGAACTCGCCCTTCTTCAGCTTGCCCATCGAGCGATACGTTTCCGCTTCGCCCGAGCGAATGTAAACGCTTTCGCCCGTGACGAGCCCGTGCGAGGATGTCTCGGCCGCGATCGCCGTCGCGGTCAGAATCAGAAGGGTTGCGGCCATCGCCGTTCGCATCACGGGCGTCCGTTCTGTCATCGTGGCTCCTGCCTCTCTCTTGCTCTTGTTCTTACTCTTGCTCTTGCTCTTACTCCTGCTCTCACTCTTGCCTTTGGTGGCCGAGGGGAGACTCGAACTCCCATGTCCCAGAAGGGACGACGAATTTTAAGTCCGTCGTGTATGCCAGTTCCACCACTCGGCCGGTGTCAAGGCGCACACCACCCACGCACCTGACCCGTTCATTTTACCGCAGGTTCGGTGTGGGTCAAACAATTCGCTTGGTATTTGGGCTTTGGTCTCCGGCGTTCACCAGCTCGACGGTCATGCCCGGCTCGGCGACGGTGATGTTGGCGTAGCCGCGTTCGGTGAGCGCGGCCTTGAAGGGCGTGATGGCTTTCTCCTCGCCATGCACGAGGAGGATGCGCGTCTCGGGCGACGCGACCGCCTCGACGTACGAGACCAGCCCGTCGTGGTCGGCGTGGGCGCTGAACCCGTTGAGCGTCGCGATCTCGCAGCGGACGCGGTACATCCGCCCGAAAATCTTCACTTGCGGCTGCCGCTCGACGAGCCGGCGCCCGAGCGTGTGTTCGGCCTGGAACCCGACGATGGCCACGGCGTTCCGCTCCCTGGTGAGCGAGGAACACGGATGTGCCACGGCCCCCATTTCGAAGTTGACGCGCTGGGAAAATGTGATATCATCTGCCTTGGAGGACCGATCCGGGGTTCGGTTGGAGATCGCGCCCTCGGCCTCTTCGGCGCCGGCGGGCGGGGAACATAATTGCCAGAGACAAGACGAATCTGGACACGTGACCAACTCATCCTCGGCTTCAATCTGTACTGCCGCATGCCTTTTGGCAGGCTGCACAAGGGTAGTCCAGAGATCGTTCGACTGGCAAAGGAAATCGGCCGAACACCTAGTGCCGTCGCAATGAAACTCGTGAACTTCGCTAGCTTGGACCCTTTGCACCAGCAGCGAGAGGTTAAGGGCTTGAGACACGCGAGCCGACAGGACCGCGAAGTCTGGCAGGAGTTCCATGACAACTGGGACGACTTGGCGGAGGAAAGCCAACAGGTGTGGGCTAAGAGAGCGGGGAAACCGGAGGCAACCCAGCCAATGCGGCCCGACGTGGCCATGCCGCGGGGGCCCACCGAGTCCACATCCACAACCCGGGTCCGCTTGGTCCAAGGGTTCTTCCGTGAAAGCGTACTCTCCAACTACGGCTACGCGTGTACCGTGTGCGATCTGGGCCTGCCCGCCATGCTGAACGCAGGCCACATTATCCCTTGGTCCGTAGCAGAGGGCCGACGGGCCGACCCGCGAAATGGCCTGTGTCTTTGCGCGTTTCACGACAGAGCTTTCGACCGAGGGCTAATCACAATCGATCATGAGTTCCGCGTTGTTCTATCGCCACGTGTCAGGATCCAGAATGCGCCGAAGATGCACAAGACCGGGTTTCTGGGAGTCGAAGGATGTGCAATCCGGCTCCCCGACAAATTCGGTCCGGACCCGTCGGCCCTGGTGTTCCATCGCAACAATGTGTTCCTTAGCAACTGAACTGGAGACTCTGATGGATTTGAATGCCTCTGTGACCGTAACGCTCTCAAGGAACGACTTTGGCCAGATTCTTGACGCCCTCTACTGCCGTCTTGAGAGTTGGCAAGAAACCGAGCGGTACTTCCTGACCGGTCGTACGGAATCAGATGGCGTCATCAACGACTGTAGAGATGCGGAAGAGGCACGGAGCATAGTCTCTGTCTACGAGGGAATTATCGCGTCGATGGAAAAACAACTCGACAGAACTTGCGCAACTCCCTAGTCGCGCCAATCCCGACCTCGCGACTGAACCTCGCGCCAGAAACCGTGACCACCCGGCACGGGGAGTAGCACGATTCATGTGGCTTCTGAGTCTTACCCGGCGTTCACCAGCTCGACGGTCATCCCCGGCTCGGCGACGGAACAGAAGAGTTGACCCGCTGGGAAAATGTGATATCATTGTCATGGTCAGTCATTCCGAGGTGTGTTGATGGGAAAGGCCCTCTACGTCCGTGATGTTCCGGATCACGTGCGCGAGTGGATAGACGGGGAACGGCGTGATCGCCGGATGACCCAGAATGAATTCGTGAACTCGGTTCTTGAGACGGTTGCAGGGTATCGGACCCCAACGCTGTTCGACAATGACCGACCAGCGCCTTCGCCCCCGCGTGGGG
>JBDREM010000025.1:0-15331 GCA_043819695.1 Planctomycetota bacterium | reverse complement strand
AGGGCGGCCCGCTCTTCAACGAAATCCGCTCGTTCAGCAGCGCCGGCAGTTCTGCCGGCGCCGGATGCCCGCAGCTCATCAACTACGTCTACGGGCTCGGCGGGCGCGACATCAACGCGACCGAGATCGAGAGCATCTTCGGCGAACTCGTCAAGATCAAAAAATCGGGCAAACCCGGCGAGCTCTACCGCTACATCGGACTGCGAGAATAGAGCAACAGGTCCTATAAGACCTGTACGACCTATAGAGGAGAGAACGATGGCAATTAGTTTGAAGAAGATGTCGGCGAATCCGGAGCTGCTCGCGGGCGGCCACCGGTCGTGTGCCGCGTGTTCGGCGCCGGCCATGTTGCGGCAGGTCCTGCACGTCGCAGGCCCGAACACCGTCGTCGGGTTCGCAACCGGCTGCATGGAAGTCTCGACGACGATCTACCCCTACACCGCGTGGAAGGTGCCCTATATTCATTGCGCGTTCGAGAACTCAGCCGCGACCGTCAGCGGCGCCGAGGCCGCGTTCTGCGCCCTCAAGCGCAGGGGCAAAATCCCCGCCGACACGAAGATGAACTTCATCGCGTTCGGCGGCGACGGCGGCACCTACGACATCGGCTTCCAGGCGCTCTCCGGCGCGATGGAACGCGGCCACAACATGCTCTACATCTGCTACGACAACAACGCCTACATGAACACCGGCATCCAGCGGTCGAGCGCGACGCCGCGCGGAGCCGCGACGAGCACCAGCCCCGCCGGCAAGGTCGTCCACGGCAAGCAGCAGAACCGGAAGGACCTGACCGCGTGCATGGTCGCCCACGACATCCCCTACGTCGCCCAGGCGTCCGTCAGCAACCACCTCGACTTCATGAAGAAGGTCGAGAAGGCACTGTCGATCGAGGGGCCCAAGTTCATCAACATCCTCGCAACCTGCCACCGCGGCTGGCGCGTCAAGCCCGAAGATTCCATCCGCGTCGCCGACCTCGCCGTGCAGACCCGCTACTGGCCGCTCTACGAGGTCGAGAACGGCGCGTACAAAATCAACTACAAGCCGAAGGAAATCGTGCCCGTCGTCGAGTGGTTCAAGCTTCAAGGCCGGTTCAGCCACCTGCTCAAGAGCGACCCCGAGAACATCGTCGGCTGGCATCAGCAGCAGATCGAGAAGAACTGGGCCAAGCTCCTCAAGCTAGAAGAGATCAGCCAGGCCGAAGACGCGGCGTAGGCGAACTGTAAGAAAACGGTGGGGCGGACATCCGGGCGCGTTCAATCCGTGCGCGTTTGGCGCACAATCGGCTCGTTGAGTCGATTGTGGCACCCTCAACCGGAGCGGTCTGCCTGATTGCATCCAGCGCGACGGTTGGGGATGGTCGCACAAGGCTGCGGTTTGGGGGCGCCAGGGTTGTTAGCCACCGCCAAGAGCTTCACTCACTATCGCTCGCCAAGCCCTTGAAGGCGCCACGGGCGCGCCCAGCGGCCGGCCGCGCACGCTAAACAGGTACTCGTAGGGAATCCCAAAGGGGCACCCATCGCGATGAGAATCGCTAACCACATTCTTGGAGCGAAGCGCAGTGGCGACTCAGTCGGCGATTGAATGGACCGAATCGACGTGGAACCCGGTGACCGGGTGCACGAAGATCAGTACTGGGTGCAAGAATTGCTATGCCGAACGGATGGCGAAACGTCTGAAGGCGATGGGCCAGCCGAACTATGCCAACGGCTTCGATGTCACAACACACGAACACACTCTCGATCTGCCGCTCGACTGGAAGCGGCCGCAGATGATTTTCGTGAACTCGATGAGCGACCTCTTCCACAGAGACGTCCCGACGGATTTCATCTTCAAGGTGTTCGACGTGATGAACAAGGCGGACCGGCACCTGTACCAAGTCCTGACGAAGCGGGCCGGGCGGCTTCGGAAACTCGACAGCCGCCTTCCCTGGGCGCCCCACATCTGGATGGGCGTCACGGTCGAGAACGCCGACTACGTCTCGCGGATCGAGGACCTGCGCGACACTCGGGCGAGCACGAAGTTCCTCTCGCTCGAGCCGCTGCTTGGCCCGATGCCGGATCTTGACCTCGACGGCATCGACTGGGTGATCGTTGGCGGCGAGTCCGGCCCCGGGGCGCGGCCCATGCACCCGAATTGGGTGCGCGATATCCGCGACCAGTGCGCCGAGTTCGATGTGCCTTTTTTCTTCAAGCAATGGGGCGGCACGAACAAGAAGAAGGCCGGCCGCCTGCTCGATGGCCAGACGTGGGGCGGAATGCCTCCCTTGCTCCCGCAGCCTGAACTATTGAGCCCTGCATAGATAATGGAAAGCCGTGCGATGGTGTAAAACAAGGAAAAAGGGGAAAAGGGCAAGAGGGGAAAAGAGTGTTTCTGCCGCCCCAAGGGCGGCAGACAGCCTTTTCTTCCCCTTTTTCCCTCTTTTCCCCTTTCCCTTTTCTTACACACCCGTCCATTCTATTATCAACGCACGCATCAATAATACTTGGCGTTTTCCGGCTGCACCCGCTACACTGTGCGCCAACATGACCCGGCCGACGAACGGCGTCGCTCGAAAGGAGAACGCAATGGACACGCTTCAGGCCGCACCGCCCAAGAACGCCGTCGTGTTGTTCAATGGCAAAGACGTGAGCAACTGGACGACCCGCAACGGCAAGCCGGCGGGCTGGAAGGCCGAGGACGGCATCCTCCACGTCGTACCCGGCACGGGCGACATCGTCAGCAGGGAGACGTTCACCGACTTCTTCCTGCACCTCGAGTTCCGCTGCCCCGACATGCCGGAGGCGGCCGGGCAGGCGAAGGGGAACAGCGGCGTCTACCTCCAGGGCCGCTACGAGATCCAGGTGCTCGACTCCTACGGCTGGAAGGTGCCGGGCATGGGCGACTGCGGCGGAATCTACAACCAGTTCGCGCCGCTCGTCAACGCTTGCAGGCCGCCGATGGAGTGGCAGACGTACGACGTAGCGTTCCGCGCGCCGCGCGTCGAAGGCGGCACCGTCGTCGAGCAGACCCGCGTGACCGTCATCCACAACGGCCAGGCCATCATCAACAACGCCATCCTGCACGGCCCGACGGGCGGCCCTGTCGACCTGAAAGTCGCCGAGCCCGGCCCGTTGCTCTTGCAGGATCACGGCGACCTCGTCTGCTACCGCAACGTCTGGGCCGTCCCGCTCCCGCTCGAAGGCTCGAAGGAGTACGGGCCGAGCCATGGCTGAGAGGCTCAACGGGTTTGCAGCCCGATCGGGCTGATCGGTCAAGACGCTCCTCCGCCTGCTGACCGATCTTACCTTCCTGCGCCGCGCCAACTTGTCGCCCGGCCACGCTGCCACACTGGGCGTGACAAGCGGTGGCGGCGAGCCACGTGTCCCGCCTCTCAGCCTGGTGCACCTGTCGCAAAAGTGCACGGTTCCGGGCTATCATTTTGATAGGTGATAGTCTTCCTGCGGATGTGCGCCGGTGCGCCGCACGTAAATCTGCGCTTCCTTAACATCTTCTGCCGACGGCGTTTAAGCCGGATCGCCGGATTCATTTGCTCGGAACCTGCCGGTTTGGCACGCCCGTTGCTAGGTACCGGCCATGTTCGCGGAGCCGTATCGGCCGCTCTGCAACGTTCTTTTCGAGTCTGTGGCAATCGCGCGTTAAGCCGGCCGCAGCAAGAACCTGCCGGCCCGAAAGGAGGGAACGCGAAATGGGAGGTATCGAGGCACAAGTTCAGCCGCCGTCGTTGACGAAGCACGCCGCCGCGCAGCTCGTCGCGGGTTATTCCGAGGAATCGGTTCTCTATCAAATGCTGTTCGGCCTCACGTCGAGGCAACGCCGCTGCCTGGGTGACGGCGGCAATCTGAGCGAGTTTGTCGAGTTGGTCGACCAGAAGGACGCGGTCCTGGACCAGATCGAGCAGCTCGAGGACGAGCTCGATCCGCTCCGCGCGTGCTGGATGAGCGCGCCGCGCGTCAAGCGCGAGAAGCTGGCCGAGCGCCTGAGTCCGGTGTTCGACGAGGTCATCAACACGATTCAGAAGACGGTCGCGGTCGAGCAGGACAACGAGCGGCTGCTCGAGACACGCCGCCGAGAGTTGACGGTGGCCCTGGCCGACGCGCTCAAGTGGCGCCCGGGAACGCCGGCCCTCGCCCCTGGGAACGGGTTCGCGCCGCCCGAGCCCGAGCCGCCTGAATCCCTGCCCACGGTGGCCTGAGAACTCAATGCAACCTTCAACAGACTCCGGGAGGCCAGAATGCTGACCAAACATCGGGAGAAGTGGGCGAAGTATAAGAAGAAGAACGACCGTTCGGCGAGAGGCGAGCTCATCTGCGAGTTCGTGCCGCTGGTCCACTACGTTTTCGGGCGGATGTCCGTCTACCTGCCCCGAATCCTTGACGACCAAGACCTTATCGCGGCGGGCATGATCGGCTTGATCTCGGCCGTAAACGATTTCGACATCAGCCGCGGCATCGAGTTCACAACGTTCGCCGTGCCCCGAATACGCGGCGCGATCCTCGACGAACTGCGCGAGCACGACTGGGTTCCGCGCACCGCCCGCCGCAGGGCGGCCGAACTCGACGCGGCGATGAACAAGTCGCGCAAAGACCCGTACAGCGAAGCTGACTTCGGCAAGGTCGCGCGCCTGATGGGCGTGGCGCGGTCGGACCTGAGCAAGCTGATCAGCAAGGCGCGCCCGGCCGCGTTCGTGCCCATCGACCATTCGCACGACACCGGCAACGACGACAACATGAGCATCGCCCAGCTCCTGGCTGACCAGCGCAGTTCGGATCCCGGGAATGAAGCCGAACACAGCGACCAGTGCAAGGCTCTCATGGAGGCGCTGGAGAAGCTGCCCGAGATCGAGCGGAGCGTCATCACGCAATACTACTTCCAACAGCGGATGCAAAAAGACATCGCGAAAGACCTGCGCGTGTCGCGCTCGCGCGTGTCGCAGATCCACAACCACGCGGTGAACACCCTGCGGGAGCGGATGGCGGCGGCCGGGGCCGCCTGACGGCCACGGAAATTGTAGGACAGGGAAAAAAACCGGCATTTGCCTGCGAACGGCGGCGCGCGACCCGTGAACACGCCTTCCGCCCGTTATCCCGGGCCTCATGACGCGGCCGTTCCAACCTCTTGGCGATACAAGTCTTACGGAGCGCCGCCGGGCCAGCCGCGCCGGCCTCGAGTACCCGGCCAGCCGCTGCGAAATCCGGGTTTTTCGAGCCTCCCCGGCCCCCATTATTTTCGGCCGAAATGCCTTGACAGGCCCCGTGGCCGCGCTATACTTGTTAGTGGTGGGGCGGCGTCACAGTGGCGCGTCCACCGGAATATGTCTCTTTGAAAACTCGGGAAAGGAGGTGAGAAAGAATGAGAAAGCACAAAGGCTTCACGATCATTGAGCTGCTCGTTGTAATCGCAATTATTGCTATTCTTGCAGGCATGCTTCTTCCTGCACTCGGCAGAGCTCGTGATGAGGCCCGGAAGGTCAGGTGCACGAGCAACCTCAAGCAGCTCGGCACGGCGATGCATTTGTACCTCAACAAGTTTGGGGATATGTCGTCGTTCGCCGAGCCCGCGGGCGCGTTCCGCGGCGATGAGTTCCTCTGCATCCTGTTCTGGAAGGAGATCGTCCAGGAGCCCAAGGTCTTCGTGTGCCCGGCCACGTCGGACACCGGTCCGGTCGACTCCAGCGGCGACGACGTCGTAATGCCCGCGAAGGAATGGAGCAACTGGAACAAGGTCGGTACACTGACTGACAAGCAGTGCAGCTATGCCGCCCGGTGCAAGGCCATCGGAGGCACCAACGACTTCCGGAGCACGGGTCACGACTTCACCGAGTCGTCGATGAGCGGCGCGTCGGTCATGGCATGTGACAAGGGCATCAACAGCGCACGTACGTCTGACAACCACAGTGATGGTATCAACGTCGTGTACTTCGACAGCCATGTCACGTTCATCCCCGACGTTCAGGGCTTTGTCGGCAAGTCAGACCAGACCGACTGCAAGGAGTCGCAGCTCAAGTTCATGGATGACGGCGAGTAATCGTCGCTCCCCGTGAGCGCTGCGTCAAATTGTGACGCAAAGCCGAGGCCCGCAGCGGTTAGTCCGCTGCGGGCCTTTTTTTGTGTCGAGAGCGGAGCCCCCGGCCTATCGGGCCGGCCCCGCACCCGGCAGATTCGCCAGCCGCGCATCCCGCTCCGTAAGCAGCTCCTCCAGCGGCCGCCCCCGATAGCTGTAGAACCCCTCGCCCGTCTTCGCCCCCAGCTTGCCCGATTCCACCATCTCGGCCAGCAGCGCGGGCGTCGCCGACGGCGGGTCCATCGAGGCCAGCAGGTAGTCCATCACCCCGGCGACCACGTCGAGCCCGATGAAGTCGGCCGCCTCGAGCGGCCCGAGCGCCGCGTACCGCAGCCCGGGGCCCGCTCGCATCGCGAGATCGATATCTTCCGCCGAGGCAACCCCCTGCTCGATCATGCTCACTGCCTCGCGCAGGAGCGCGTATTGAAGCCGGTTGCCGATGAACCCCGGCACGTCCCGCCGCACCGTCACGGGCAGCTTGCCGAGCGCGCGAGCGACCTCGGCCACCTTGTCGGCCGTCGCTTCCGCGGTCTGCTCGCCGCGGACCACCTCGACGAGCGGGATGAGGTGCGGCGGGTTCCACCAGTGCATCCCGGCGACACGTTCGGGCCGGGCGGCGGCCGACGCGATCTCTGTGATGCTCAGCCCCGAGGTGTTCGTCGCCAGGATTGCCGCGGGCGGCGCCGCGGCGCTGAGGCGGCGAAAGCACCCGCGCTTGATCTCGATGTCTTCGACAATGCTCTCGACGACAAAGTCCGAATCGGCGACGGCGGCGCCGAGATCTGTCGAGCCCGACAGGCGTTCGCCGGCGGCCGTTGCGCGGCCTGCCGGCAGGAGCTTGAACTTCTCGAGGTTAGCGCCCGCCAGGCGCGCGTGTTTCAGGCCCGTCTCGACGGAGCACTCGGTCCGTCCGACGAGCACAGTATATGAGCCGCCCAGTGCGAACACCTCGGCTATGCCCGGGCCCATCGTGCCCGTCCCGATCACGGCCACTTTCTTCGCCGGCATTCTCCGCCTCCTTTCAGGGGGATTGTCCCTCGCGGCATTGTAGCCGCTCGAGCGGCCGCGGCGCAAGCTCGCCTTGCCGTTGCGCGCCTGCCGAATTGGGGTATAATAGCAGTATTGACCCGGCGCAATTATCTGTCTGGAAGACAGGGAGCGCGAGCAAGGATGGGCATAACGAAGTGGCTGCCGATGTTCTCGCTGTTGCTGCTTACCGCGCTGGCTGGCTGTGGGGAAGACCGGCCGCCCGAGGCGCGGCTGCTGCCGCCGGTCGACGACGCCGTGATCATCGTGCTCGAGGCCGAGGGCGGGACGTTCGAGCCCGCGATGACCGTCGAGGACTTCGCCGAGTGCACCCATCCCGAGGCGGGGCTGCAGGAGGCGTCGGGCGGCCGCTGTATCGCGGTGCCGAAGGATGCCAACAAGGCGGACAAGGACAACCCGAAGGGGCGGCTCGTCCTCAAGTTCACCGTGCCGAAGGACGGCACATATTATGTCCATCCGCGCGTGTGGTGGAAGGACGGGTGCGGCAACACCCTCGGGATGGCGGTCGACAACTCGGCGCCGCTTCTGGTGACTGACTCGACTTACGAGGTCTGGCACTGGGTCAAGCTGAACCCCGACGACTTCAAGTCGACGGCGCCGCGCCCGTTCAAGCTGAAGAAGGGGGCGCACACCATCACGTTCAGCAACCGCGAGGACGACGTGAAGCTCGACCAGGTTTACATTACGAACGACCCCGACGACCGGCCGGCCGGCGTAATGAGAACGCCCGAATAGAGGAGGCATACGAAGGCGCGGCCGCGCTGATGTGTTCCGCGGCCCGCCCTCACGCCGGAAGACTGACCGGAAACGCGCCGAATGACCACAGAATCGCCCCCCGACGACACGAGGATCATCGACGAGCACGAGGGAGCGCCCGCGAAGCTCGTCGTCCGTGCCGGCGAGAACAGGGGCGCGGCGCATCTCCTGCCCAAGCGCGGGACGTTCACGATCGGCCGGGCGGATACGAACGACATCGTCGTCGACGACCCCGAGGTCTCGCGGCACCATTGCAGGATCATCGCCGACGAGAATGGCTACCGGATCGAAGACCTTCGCAGCTTCAACGGCACATTCGTCGACGGCTACAAGGCCGGCATGCACGAACTCGTCTCGGGCGCGGAGCTACGGCTCGGCCAGACGCGGTTCGTGCTGGTCCTGCCCGATGAGACGCGGGCGGTGGTACCGGCGGCCAGCGGGTTTGCGGCGCCCGCAGCGCCTGCGGCGGACGAGACGTCGGCCAGGAAGGCAATGGCGCGGCGGCCCCGGAGGCCGAGGATGCGCCTCGTCCTCGCCGCGGCCGCGGTCCTCCTCCTCCTCGCCGCCGCCGGTTCCGCGCTTTACGGGCGGGCCGCGCTGGACCTGCTGGCCGGCCGCAGGCGATCCGTGAACGTTGTCTCGTCGCCGCCCGCCGCCGAGGTCTTCCTGGACGATGAGTTCCTCGGCCTGACCCCGATCGACGTCGAGTTCGCGGCCGCCGAGCCGCACGCGCTGCGTGTCACCAAGCACGGATACGAGACGTGGCGAATGGCCGTGGGCCGCCACACGCCCCGGCACGCGAATCTGACGCTCAGGCCCGAGACCGCCGCCGTTCTACTCATCTCGGCCAGCAAGGCCGACACGGCCGTCTTCCTTGACGGCCGGTTCGCGGGCAAGACCGGCGAGAATCAGCCGCTGCGCATCCCGGGCGTGAGCCTCGGCCAGCACGAGCTTCGGCTCGAAAAGATGAACTACGTTGCGTACCGCAAGCGCATCGACGTAACGCGCGCCGGCAGCCTCCGGCTATACGCCAGGCTCGTCTCGCGCCAGGAAGCGGCCCTGCTCGATCTCCTCGCCGAGGAGCCCGACAGCGCCCTCCGGAACGCCGAGCTCGGCCACCTGTACATGGTGAACAAGCAGTTCGACAAGGCGATGGAGTCGTACAAGAAGGCGCTCGAGCTCGTCTACTCGCGCAGGGACACCAGCCGGTACTACGGCCGGCTGAAAAACGAGATCGACAAGGTCATGACGGGCGGCGACGGGCTCTTCGACTACGGAACGCCGGAAGAGACCGAGATCGTGCGCGAGAAGCTTGAGGACGTTTTCGTCTCGCTCGCGCCGAAGTACCGGGAAGCGCAACAGTGGATAAGCACGACGGCCAAGAGCCACGCCAAGCGCGAGCAGATGGCCAAGGCCGCGAGGCTCTACCGCAAGCTGCTCGCCGTGCAGCCGAACGAGGCCACCGTGTATTACCGCCTCGCCACCTATGAAATGGAGCAAGGCGACCTCACGGCCGCGGTGACCACGCTCGAGCGGGCAGTCGCCAAGTTTCCCGAGAGCTGGGCCATACAGTATCGCCTCGGCGAGGCCTACAGCCGCCGGGCCGCGGCCGCCAACTCGAACATCGACAAGCAAAAGGCTCTCGCACACCTCGAAAAGGCCATCACACTGTGCACGACGCCCGAGTACCAGACGAACATCCAGCACTACATCGACCTCACAAAGGAGCTGAAAATCCCATAGGCCCGCCGACGCCGGGCCGGGCCGCGGAAATCGCCCTTGATTCATGGGCCGATCCGTGAATGATAATGCCAACTTCAGGCGAGGCAAGATCTCGAACGCATGGGACCGCATTCGGACGGTGACCGACAGTGGCGTATCTCGTGATCATAGATAAGGACCGCAAAGGCGAGGACGTCAAGACGCTGATCCCCGGCGACCGCCCGATGACGATCGGCCGGGGCGCCGCCAGCTCGCTCAGAATACGCGACGCGAAGATGTCCAGAGTACACTGCGAACTGACCGTTGCCGGCGGCGTCACCACGGTCAAAGACCTCAACAGCATGAACGGCACGCTCGTCAACGGCAAGCGGGTAACGGCCGCCACACTGGCGGACGGCGATATTGTCCTCGCCGGCTATACGCAGTTCAGGTATGTGGCGGACGAAGCCGGCGAGGCCGCCAAAGACGGGATCCCGGCGTTCAAGCCGCTGCCGAAGCCCAGACCCGCTCGCGGCGCCCGTGGGGCGACCGCCGCCGGCGGACGCACACCGGCCCCCAGGCGCCCGGCAGTGTCCGGGCCGGCCAGAAAACGGACGGACGGCGCGAGCCGAGCGCGGAAGCCTCCTCGCAGATCCCAGGGCACCGATACGACGGCCGGCGGGACAAAACCGTCTGATGCCCAGGACGCCGCCGGCATCGTCGCGCGGTTCAACATAACGTGCGACGGCCCGGGCCGCGCCCTCAATAAGGGCGAGATTCAGTGCTGCTGCTGCCGGCGGCTCGTTGCGGCCAAGGAAGTCAAGACCGGAAAGGCCACGAACATACACGGCCAGGTCTGCTGCCCCGAGTGCCTCGCCGGCGACCCCCTGCTCGGCAAGACGGTCGCCGGCTACCGCATCGATGCGAAGCTCGGGACCGGGGCGTGGTCGTCCACATACAAGGCCGAGCAGCTCTCAATGGCCCGGAGCGTCGTATTCCGAGCCATACGCGCCGAACTGATGGCTGACCCCGAGCTGAGCGCGCAGTTCCTCGCCGCCGTCAAGCGCGGAGGCCAGATCTCACACCCGAACCTGATCCGCATGTACGACATCGGCCGAACGGCCAAGCGCTGCTACGCATCGGTCGAGTACATCGACGGCGAGAGCGTCCGGCAGCTTCTGACAAAGAAGCCGGGGTTCGCCGTCGAGGAAGCCGTCCAGATAATCATCGAGGTCGCGAGAGCCGTCGACGTCGCCCATCGCCGAAACGTCCTCCATCGGGACATTCGCCCGGCCAACATCATCCTCAATGAGGAGCGTATCCCCAAGCTTGCCGGCCTGGGATTCGCGAAGATCATCGAAGACGCCGCCGCCGCCGGGGCGATCAAGATTCAGCACGCGACCGACATCGTGCGCTACTGGGCGCCCGAGTGCCTCACCGAGCCGAAACGCGCCGGCAAGCGGGCCGACGTCTATTCGCTCGCCGCGACCCTCTACGCGATGCTCGCCCGCCGGCCCCCCTTCGACGAACACCGCCCGGCCGAGCTCGTCGCGATGATACGCGATGCATGGCCGGCGCCGCTCGACAGCATTCGGAGCGACGTGCCCCGCCGGCTCGCCGCCATCGTCGCCAAGGCTATGGCGAAGAATCCGACCGACCGCTACCCCGGCTGCCAGTTCTTTATCCGGGACCTTCGCAAGGCGCGAAGCGCGCTGAGCTGACCAGACGCCCGCCCCGCCTGCGGCCCGCCAGAACGCCGCTGCCGACACGGCCGCTCAGTCGCTCCGGGCAACTCCCTCGATGACACGTTCCGGCGTGACGGCCTCGATTCCGCCCTCGAAGTTGAGGATGATGCGGTGGCGGAGGCAGGGGATGAGCGACGCGCCGACGTCCTCCGGTCGAACCTCGCCGCGGCCGGCCAGCAGCGCGTGCACTTTGCCGGCGAGCACGAGCGCCTGCGCGCCGCGCGGGCTGGCGCCGTAGCGGACGTATTTGCCGGCGAGCTCGACGGACTCCGCGCGGCCGGGATGCGTCGCCAGCACGGCCCGGGCCGCATGCGCGGCCGCCTCGGGCGTAAGGCGGACCTGCCGGACGAGCGTCAGCATGCGCTCGACTTCCTCGGGTCCGACGACGGGCGCCTGTGGCCCGGGGTTCGCGACGCTCCGCCGCCCGATCTCGCGCAGCGT
Organism: Planctomycetota bacterium; assembly: GCA_043819695.1. Lineage (GTDB taxonomy): Bacteria > Planctomycetota > PUPC01 > PUPC01 > PUPC01 > CAYLQD01. Next base: position 3,584 of record JBDREM010000025.1, on the reverse strand, counting down.
CTCGCCGCCGGGGTAGTCGAGCACGAGCTTCATGAGGAAGCGGTCGAGCTGCGCCTCCGGCAGCGGATACGTGCCGTGGCTTCCCTCGGGCGGCTGGGTGGCGATGACGAAGAACGGGCCGTCGAGTTCGCGCGTCTCGCCGCCCGTGGTGACCCGCCGCTCCTGCATGGCCTCGAGCAGCGCGGACTGCGTCTTGGGCGTCGCGCGGGTGATCTCGTCGGCAAGCAGTATCTGCGTGAAGACGGGCCCGGGCCGGAACTCGAACCGGCGGCGCCCGTCGGCGTCCTCGACGAAGATGTTCGTGCCGGTGATGTCGGCCGGCATCAGGTCGGGCGTGAACTGGATCCGCGCGGACCGCAGGCCAACGGCCGCGGCGAACGTCTTCGCGAGCAGTGTCTTCCCGAGACCCGGCTCGCTCTCGATCAGCACGTGCCCGCCGGCGAAGAACGCCGTCAGCAAATCGCCGATCGCCCCGCCGCAGCCCAGAACGCATTCCGCCACCGCTGCTTCGAGACGGTCGAACACAGCGCCGAATTGTCGGACGTCGGCTTCGTTCATCTGATACCCGGCTCCGAGGCGGCCTTGAATGGCGGGGCGGACATTCTTGTCCGCCATCGGGCAGACAGGAATGTCTGCCCCCCACCGCCGGTCACGCCTGCCTCTCACAACGTCATGAGTTAACGCCAGCCATCCAGCAGCTCTGCGATCACGTCATCAGGCGTGACGCTGCGCGATTCAGCTTCGAACGAGAGCGCAATGCGGTGTCGCAGCGCAGGCAGCGCCAGTGCGGCGATGTCTTCCGTGCTGGCGTTGTAGCGTTCATGCAAGAGCGCCCGCACGCGCGCGCCGAGCAGGAGAGCCTTGAGCGCCCTCGGGCTCGCGCCCGACTTGATGTTCCTGTGGCCCGCGCGCGTCGCCGTGACGAGCCTCATCGCGGCCTCCTCGACGTGCGGCGCGACCGGCACCTGGGCCGCGGTCTCGCGCATCTTCAGGATGTCGCCGCGCGTTGCCGCCGCCTGCGCCTCCGGCGCCGACTCGGCCGTCGTGCGCCCGATGATCTCCGCAAGCGCGCCGGCGTCCGGCACGCCGACCAGCAGCTTGAACGCAAACTTGTCGAGCGCCGCCTCCGGCAGCGGGTACGTGCCCTCCTGCTCGATGGGGTTCTGCGTCGCCATCACGAAGAACGGCTCGTCGAGCGGCATCGTTTCGCCGCCGACGCTGACGGCGTGCTCCTCCATCGCCTCGAGCAGCGCCGACTGCGTTCGCGGGGTCGCGCGGTTGATCTCGTCGGCCAGGAGCAGGTGGGTGAAGACCGGCCCGCGTGCGAACATCATCGTGCGGCGGCCGCGCTCGTCCCGGCTGATCATGTTCGTGCCGGTGATGTCGGCCGGCATCAGGTCGGGCGTGAACTGGACGCGGCGGAACTCGAGGTCGCAGGCCCTCGCGAGCGCGAGAAGCATCTTCGTCTTGCCGAGCCCGGGTACGCCCTCGACGAGCACGTTCCCGCCGACGACGAGCGCCGTCAGCGTCTGCTCGATCACGTCTTCGTATCCGACGATGACCCTGCCGATCTCGGACGTGATGGCGCGGAACTTCGTGCGGAACTCGTTTGCGAGCGCCTCGACCTCTTGCACCGAATCCGCCACGGACACGTCCTCTCGTCCCGAGAAAGCCAGCCGATTCTACCACGCCGGACGCGGGCGTGGAAAGTCCCAATCCGCTCGTGACCGTTTCAATGTCCGTGTGTTGCTGTAGCCGAGGGCACTGACCTCGGCCGGGCCGCCCTCAATGCGGGCGGCTACAGAAACAGCCGCCCTCAATGCGGGCGGCTACAGAAACAGCGCACGAAGCAGATCGGGACCACACGGACTTTGGAACGGTTACATCCGTTCCGGCCTGTTACAGATCTAACGTCGGAAATGCTGCCGGGTTCGGCGGGGCGGCCGGCTAACTGCCCAGATAGCTGCGGAGCGCATCGGCGAGCGTGCGGAGCGTCCAGGCGCGCTTCTCGTCGTCGCATTCGAGCAGCGTGATGCGGAAGCCTTCACGCTTGCAGTAGAAGCCGCTGAGCGGGACGACGCAGATGCCGGTCGCGCCCATCAAGTAGTAGACGAACCGCTGATCGTTGGGTGCGTCATCGACGAGCGTCTCGACCATCCGGCGCACGTCCGGCTCGTCGATCTTGAGCGTCCGGCCGTTGTTCAGCGCCCCCTCCTCGAAGAGCACGGTCATGTAGAATGCGCCGGACGGACAGTTGACGTGCACGCCGTCGACGTCCTTGAGCGCGTTGTAGGCTTCCTTGGCGCGGGCCTCGAAGATCTTCGCCCGCCGTTCGAGGTGCGCCGGGTATCGTTCGTCGCCCATCACGCGGGGGATCGCGAGCTGCGGCGCCGTCGTCGAGCAGACCTCGAGCCGCTTCGACGCAAGCAGCGACGTGACGTACGCGTCGAACGTCTCATCGTGGCCGCGGTTGAGAACCTCGATCCAGCCGCAGCGGGCGCCGGGCCAGGGGAATTCCTTCGAGACGCCTCGCATCGAGATTCCGCAGACGTCGCCGATGGCCTCCGACAGGTGCAGCGGCCTGTTCCCGTTGTAGACGATGTGCGTGTAGATCTCGTCGCACACCATGAACAGGGCATACTCGCGCGCGATCGCGACGATCTCCTCGAGCACCGGGCGCGGGCAGACCGCGCCGGTCGGGTTGTCCGGGTTGATGAGCAGGATGCCGGCGATCGAGTCGTTGTACTTGACCTTCATCCGGATGTCATCGACGTCCGGCATCCAGTTGTTGTACGGGTCGAGTTCGTAGGTGAGGTGTTCGTAGCCGCTGTGCGCGGCCTCGGCCGACGAATGCGTGCTGTAGGCCGGTGTTGGCCCGAGCACGCGCGCCTCGCGGCGGAGGAATCCGTAGACCTTGGCGACCGCGTCGCCGATTCCGTTGAAGAAGAGGATATCGTCGCGCGTGACCTGCGCGCCGCCGCGCTTGTTGACTGCCGACGCTAGGAACTCGCGCGTCGCCGGCACGCCGGCCGTGTCGCAGTAGCCCCACGACCGATCCTCGTCGACGATCTCGTGGAGGATGTCGCGAATCCAGGGAACGATCTTCTCGCCCTTCTGGACCGGGTCGCCGATGTTCTCCCAGGTAATTTCGACGCCGAGGTCCTGGAACCGGTGGGCGACCTCGACGATCTCGCGGATCGCGTACGTCAGCGACCCCGCGCCTTCGTGGACGATGTTCCTGCGCATCTCTGTCGGTCCTTTCTGTTGGCAACGAGCATATTATCTTATCCGACGACGCGGGATGCCGAAAGAGATTTTCCGCTGGTGGTCGTTCCAACGTCCGTCTGTTGCTGTAGCCGAGGGCATTGACCTCGGTCGGGCCGCCCTCAATGCGGGCGACTACAGAAACAGCGCACTAAGCAGATCGAGACCACACGGACATTGGAACGGTCACTTGGTGGTCGTTCCAACGTCCGTCTGTTGCTGTAGCCGAGGGCATTGACCTCGGTCGGGCCGCCCTCAATGCGGGCGGCTACAGAAACAGCGCACTAAGCAGATCGAGACCACACGGACATTGGAACGGT
>JBDREM010000024.1:0-5754 GCA_043819695.1 Planctomycetota bacterium | reverse complement strand
CGCACGCAACTCCGTTCAACTGACCGTCAGCGAACCCGAGCCGAGGAGCGGCCGGCGGGCCTATGCGCGCTCCGCCGACGCGCTCGAGGAATGGCTGGCGGACGAGACGCTGATTCAGGACCATGCGCCGGCGCTCTATCTCCTCGACCAGGAGTTCGAAGTTGGAGGCGAGCGGAAGCTGAGGCGGGCCTGCATCTCCATGCTGCGCATCGAGGCGTTCGGCAAGGGGTGTGTGCTCGCGCACGAGGAGACGCCGCCCGGGCCCGAGAAGGGCCGGCTCGAACTGCTGCGCGCCACGCAGATGAACATCTGCCCCGTCCTCGGCCTCTACTCCGATGAAGACGGCGCCGCGAGAGCCGTCATCGATCAGATGGCCGAACTTGAGCCGGTGGCTATGGGAATGACGGCCGACGGCGTGAAGAACGTGCTCCGCGTGGTCTACCATCACAAGCTGATCGACAAGCTGATCGGGACCTTGAGCGAGAAACAGGTCGTCATTGTGGACGGACATCACTGCTACGAGGCGGCGCTCGCACACCGCGACCGCCGCCGCCAGCGCCAGCGCGTTCCAACGTTCGACGAGCCGCACGAGTTCATCGCCGCAGCGTTTGTCGCCATGGACGACCCGGGCCTGCTCATTCGCCCGACGCATCGCCTCATCAGCGGCCTCAGGCCTTTCAGGCCGCGCAAGTTCTTCGATAAGGCCCGCGCCGACTACGACGTGGAAGACGTCCCGCCCGACGCGTCCGCCATTCTTGCACGACTTGGCGAGCTGGACGAGCGCCACGCCTTTGGGGTCGTGACCCGCGGCGGGGCGAAAGTGCTCGTGCGGAAGACCGGCTCGCCCCGCAACGCGGCCGCCGCGCACACCCTCGACACGCACGTGCTGCGACGCGACATACTCGGGGGCCTGCTCGCGCTCGACCTGGGCCGCGCGCCGAAAACCGGCCAAATAGGCTACTCGGAGAACGCGGCCGAGTGCGTTGCCGCCGTGAGCCACCGCAGGGCCGACCTCAGCGTGCTCGTCAACCCGCCGAGGATGGAAGAGCTGGAAGCCGTTGTGTTCGCCGGGAGCAGGATGCCGCCAAAGTCGGCGGCCATCTATCCAAGGCTGCCGGGCGGCATCGTCATGGCGCCGCTGATTTGACATCTGGGCAAACCGAATGTATCATTCCTCCGTGCGCCGGCCCCCTGGCCAGAGAATACACAGTGATACTCATCATCGATAACTACGACTCGTTCACGTATAACCTCGTCCAACGACTGGGCGAGCTCGGCGCCAAGCTCGAGGTCCACCGCAACGACAAGATCTCGGTCGACGAGATAGAGAAGCGAAAGCCGGACCGCATCGTTATCTCCCCGGGCCCCTGCACGCCGAAGGAGGGCGGCATCTCGAACGACGTCATCCGGCACTTCGCCGGCGCGCTCCCCATACTGGGCGTCTGCCTCGGGCACCAGTGCATCGGCTACACGTTCGGCGGCCGCGTCGTCCGCGCCGACCGCCTCATGCACGGCAAGACGTCGATGATCGAACACGATGGCAAGGGCATCTTTGCCGGACTGGCCAATCCGTTCGAGGCGACGCGCTACCACTCGCTCATCGTGGAGGAGGACACGCTGCCGGACTGCTTCGAGATCACCGCGCGGACAGTCGACCGCGGCGAACTGATGAGCATACGCCACAAGGAACACGCCATCGACGGCGTTCAGTTCCATCCGGAATCCTTCCTCACGGCGGAGGGGATAAAGTTGCTGGAGAATTTCATGCGGCTCTGACGGCCGCGGTGTGTTTCGCGCAGAAAGGGGGTATGCGATGCGGATCGCGAAGCATCTGTCCGTGATGCTTCCGAACAAGCCGGGCCAGCTCGCGAGCGTCGCCGACAAGCTCGCACGGGCCGGCGTCAACATCGAATACGTCTACGGGAGCGCCGGCCTGGGCGCGCAGGAGGTCGTCTGCGTCTTCGGCGTGTCCGACATGGCCAAGGCGAAGAAGCTCATCAAGTAGCTTCGGCGGCCCGGCCGTTGGGCGGGGCGGAAGCGCTTGACGACTGCACATTCTGGCGGCATGTGTACTGTTAGCAGATTACGGGAGGCGGGAATTGCGTATCCGGCCTCCCGATTTGTGCGTTGAGAATCGCAGTCCCGGGCAAGACATGGATAAGTTCTATACGACAGAGTCTGCCGCTCGGTATCTGGGCGTCACCCCGGCCAGAGTTAGGCAACTCATCATGGACAACAGGTTGAAGTCCGAGAAATACGGACGTGACCATTTGATTCATGAGACCGCATTGCAGGCATATCTGACGGCCGGCAAGAAAAAGCCTGGACGACGCCCGAAAAAAGACTTGCGTATGCGTTAGCCCGGTATAGACTAGGTACATGAAAACGAAGCGAAACTCTCCCAGTGGAAAGGCGACTACTGACTTGGTGTTGTCGGCTCACACCGGCGATAACAGCCAAGTTTTTCCGAATGTCCTGCGCTTGCACGTTCCACGAGGGGCCAAGGTAGCAGATGTGACCTTTGGCAAGGGGGTCTTCTGGAAGAACATCCCGCCTGATGAGTATCAGCTCTTGCCCACCGACCTCAAGACAGGGGTCGATTGCCGCAAGCTTCCTTACCGGGATGGCGAGATTGACTGTGTTGTTCTCGATCCTCCCTACATGGAAGGTCTGTACCGCAACGATGGCTCGCTGGCCGGAAACGGGACACACTCGTCGTTTCGGGAACATTATTCAAATGGCAATTGTCCTTCCAAGCTGCGCAACAAATGGCATGACGCCGTCCTTGAACTCTACGTCAGGGCTGCCGTTGAGGCAAAACGGGTGCTGAAGCAGAAGGGCGTTCTGATCGTGAAGTGCCAGGATGAAGTGAGCGCCGGCATTCAGCGCATGACGCATGTGGAGATCATACTGAATCTCATGCGTCTGGGGTACTACGCGAAGGACATCTTCGTGATGGTCAGGCGCAACAGGCCGGGAGTGACGCGCGTCGTCAAGCAGTTACACGCACGAAAGAACCATTCGTATTTCTTGGTGTTTCAGCTTGGAGCCACGAAATCGAAGCTGAACTCGATCAACGTCATGCGTGAGCTAACAGACGTTCGAAAAGCGGAATTGGGCTTTGAATATACGGAGCCCGTAGAGGCCAAGATACCGGCATTAGCGTTGCGAGAAGCTGCCGCCGAATGGAAGGCCGATACTTCCGGAACGTGCTCCGAGGAAGGTCCTCGTTCAAAGCAAAAGCGAACCGCCACTTCTCCTCGAAAGCGAAAAGGTTGACAGCGATCACGTCAAACTGTCCGACCAGCAAGCACGTGGTCTGAACCTTCTTGCCACCCGCCAGCTTAACCGTTCTTCTGTCGCTTGCGTCACATTGGTACTTTCCTTCGCATCCGCTGTCGGTTTCCTTGACGCTACTTGTCTGGAGGGACTTGCACTCAATCTTGAACTCTCGTCCTTTATAGGTGATTGTCAGATCGCCCTTTCTGGTTCTGTCGTGGTCATCGGCCTTGCACACCTTCTCGAAAACTGGGTCGGAGAAGTACATCTTACGGAGTTTATATTCCGCGACGTAGCCCAGAACTAGGCCCCGCATACTCGGATTCTCTTGGATAATCTCCGTCAATTCGTCTTCGGTCAGGGCCCATTTGTTGAGAATGCTCTCACGTTGTGTGGGTGACATCGGCTGTCTCCGGTTCCTTCTGTGACTTGACGTCGACTTTGGGTCCATTCTGAGACTTCACTGTACTTCTGTCAAACCTTTTCCTCGCGGACGCCGGAGGCGCGTGTCCCCAACATGCGCACAACCGCGCTGCTGGGCTTGGAGCGCCGGTTCTCGGACACAGCGACCGGGCACGGTCATGGATTCCCCGGAACTCGGCGGGAGGCGCGACTGTTACTCCACGCTACCGGTCGCTCGCCTCGATGTTCGCGCCCAGCCCCTGCATCAGCTCGATGAAATTGGGGAAGGTGACGGCGGCCGACTCGGCCGTTGCGATCCGCGTCGTGCCGGCCGCGCCCATCGCGGCGACGGCGAGCGCCATCACGACCCGGTGGTCGCCGTGCCCGCTCACCTCGGCCCCCCGCAGCCGGCCGCCCTCGATCACGAGCCCGTCATCGAGCTCGGTCACCCGCGCACCCATCTTCGTGAGCTCCCGATGCATGACGGCCAGCCGGTCGGTCTCTTTGATCCGGGCCTGCGGCACGTTGACGAGCCGGGTCTCCCCTTCAGCGAAGCACGCGGCCACCGCAAGCGCCGGCAGTGCGTCGGGCGTCGCGTTCAGATCAAGCTCCGTTCCCTTCAACGCCCCGCCGCGCGCGACCAACTCGCCGCCGCGCTCCTCGATCTCGGCACCCATCGCGCGGAGCATGTCGACCACGGCCTTGTCGCCCTGCGTGTCGCTCATGTCGAGGCCGCGAAGCGAGACGGGCCCGCCGGCGGCGGCGGCGGCGGCGCAGAGGAAGAACGTCGCCGAGGAGAAGTCGGCCGGAATCTGACGCGCAAACCCTCCGTATGTCTGTCCGCCGGGCAGCTTGAAGTGTGAGAGCGACTCGTCGTGCTCGCACCGAATGCCCAACCGCTCGAGCCAGTCGATGGTCATCCGAACGTACGGCCGCTCGTTGAGTTCCGTGACGTTTATTTCGGTGTCGCCGTCGGCGAGCGGCGTGCTGACGAGCAGGCTGGTGACGTACTGCGACGATGTTCCGCAGACGCCGCAGACGCCGCCCACCAGCCGGCCGCCGACGACGATCGGCGGGCAGTCGTCGCCGCGCGTCGAAAACGCCTCCGCTCCCAGCTCGGACAGCGCCCGGATGAGGGGGCCGGACGGGCGCCGGCGTATTTGTTCGTCGCCGGTGAGGATCGTGTGGCCGTCGGCGAGCGCCGCCACTGAGAGCGCGACGTTAAGCGTCGTGCCCGAGTTCTTCACGTCGATCACGTCGCCGGGCACATCCGGCCGGCCGCCGAACCCGCGGACCGACCACGCGTCGCCGCCGGTGGCAATGTCGGCGCCGAACGCGCGGCAAACGTCGGCCGCCGCACGCGTGTCGAGCGAATCGAGCGGCCGCTCGAGCGTCGACTGCCCGTCGGCGAGCGATGCGAAAAAGACGCCTCGAATCGTGTGAGATTTCGACCCGGGGATGTCCACGGCGCCTTTTAATTCAGACTTTTGCGCGAGAAAGAACATCGCTCTCCTCGTTGCTGGCGCGCGCGGGAAACGTCTCTTGCAGGCCGGCCGGTCCGGCGGCCGGTCGGCCGGCAGCCCGGGCGCTCCGCGATGTCAGCCGATTGTGGAGCCGAAGCTCTTGATGGCGGCCTGCTCGTCGTTGTAGATGTCGAACGCGGCGTCAAGCCCGGTGACCGTGAAGACCTCCATTATGCTCGGCGAGATGCAGCAGAGCTTCACGTTGCCCGCCGCCTCGGCGGTCTTCTTCTTCAGCCCGACGAGCTTGCCGAGCAGCGCGGTCGAGAAACGCTGCACGTTCTGGAAGTTGATAACGATGCGACTCCGGCGCTGCTTCTCCACGAGGTCGTACAGCTCCGTCCCCAGCCACTTGATCTGCATCTCCTCGAGGATCTTCGAGTCGGTGAAATAGACGGCAACCACGTTCCCGATTGTCCGGACGACCAGGGCTTTCCTGCGTTCGACCACAGTTGAATCCTCCCATGGGCGTTTGTCGTTCGTATCCATCGAACAAGCCGCACAATGATAGCGCCCGCCGGCGGCGAATGCAAGCAACGGCAGGAGGCGAATC
>JBDREM010000023.1:0-8756 GCA_043819695.1 Planctomycetota bacterium | reverse complement strand
CCTCGATGTCGAAACTGACGCCGTCGACGGCGCGGACCACGCCTTCGTCGAGCTCGAAGACGGCCTCGAGCCCTTGCACCGACAGCAGTGATCGCGCCGGGTCGGTCACGGCGCCTACCCTCCGTACGGGTCGGCGGCGTCGCGCAGGCCGTCGCCGAAGAAGTTGAACGCCAGGACGGCCAGGATCACCGCGAGCGCGGGGATCATAAGCCACGGGTACAGGGCGACCGACTGCACGGTCTGCGCCTCCTGCAGCAGTACGCCCCAGCTGATGGCCGGCGGGCGCAGTCCCAGGCCGAGGAAGCTCAGCGCGGTCTCGCTGACGATCATGCTGGGAATTGCCAGCGTGGTGGCCGCGATGATGTGGCTCGTCATGGCCGGCACCATGTGCCGGAAGATGATGCGCATCTCGCTGCACCCGGCCAGGCGCGCGGAGGTCACGAAATCCTCCTCGCGCAGCGCCAGGAACTTGCCGCGCACCACGCGCGCCATCCCCGTCCACGCGATGAGGGAGATGATGATCGTGACGGCGAAGTAGATCCGCAGGATGGACCAGTCCTTCGGCAGGGCCGCGGCCAGTCCCATCCAGAGCGGGATCGTGGGGATGCCGAGCAGGAACTCGATGACGCGCTGGATGACCGTGTCCACCCAGCCGCCGTAGTATCCCGAGATGCCGCCGAGCGTCACGCCCAGGACAAGGCTCACCAGCACGCCCAGCAGGCCGACGGACATGGAGATCCGCGTGCCGTACATCAGGCGGGACCACAGGTCGCGTCCCAGCTTGTCCGTGCCGAGGATGTAGATGTGGGTCCGCGTCGGGTGGCCCTCGACGCCGAGCAGGCGGCGGCGCGTCGGGATGAGTCCCAGCAGCCGGTACGGCTCGCCCTTCGCGAAGAACCGCACGGGAATCTTGTCGGTCGGGTCGGGCTCGTGGATGCGCTGCAGCGTGTCCGGGTCGACCCGGGACCGGATGGCGTAGACGTGGGGCCGCCATCTGCCCTCGTCGAACCAGTGGATCCCCTGCGGGGGAAGGTGCCGCCTCACGGCGTTGCTCGCGCGCGGGCTGCCGGTGGCCAGGAAGTCGCCGAACAGCGCGACGAGCGAGAGCAGCAGCACGACGGCCCCCGCCGCCACGGCCAGGCGGTGCTTGCGGAAGCGCCACCAGATCAGCCGCCACTGCGAGGCGACGAGGACGCGCTCTTCGAGCGGCGTGTCCTCGGGCGGTTGCGGCGCCGTGCTCATCGCCGGCCCTCCAGGCGGATGCGCGGGTCCAGGATCACCAGCAGGATGTCCGACAGCAGCGTCCCGATCACGGTCAGCGTGGACAGCAGCAGCACGATCGTGCCCGCCAGGTACATGTCCTGCGCCAGCAGCGCCCGCCAGAGCAGCGGCCCCACCGTGGGCAGGTTCAGGACCACGGACACGATTACGCTGCCCGAAACCAGGGCGGGCAGGATGTAGCCGACGGTGCTGACGAGCGGGTTCAGCGCCACGCGCACCGGGTACTTGATGACCGCGCGCCACAGGGACAGCCCCTTGGCGCGGGCCGCCACGACGTAGGGCTTGCGGAGCTCGTCCAGCAGGTTGGAGCGCAGGATGCGGATGAGTTGCGCCGTGCCGGCCGCGCCCAGCACGAGTGCCGGGACCCACAGATGCGTCAGGAGATCCCCCACGCGTGCGAGGCTCCATTCGGCCTCGATATAGGCATCGGAGAAGAGCCCGTCCACGCTGATCCCGAACCACGCGTAGGCGCCGTACATCAGCACGAGCGCCAGCAGGAAGCCGGGAATGGCGACGCCGATGAACCCGATGAACGTAAAGACATAGTCGCCGGCCGAATGCTGCCGCACCGCGGAGTAGATGCCGATCGGAATCGCCAGCGCCCACGTGAAGATCACGGCCGACAGCGTCACGACCACGGTCAGGAACAGGCGTTCGCCGATCAGCTCGGAGACCGGGCGGTTGTAGTCGAGCGAGACGCCGAAGTCCCCGTGGAGCATGTTCCACATCCACAGGCCGTACTGCTCCATGATGGGCCGGTCCAGGCCGTACTGCTTGCGGAGGGCCTCGACCTGCTCCATGCTGACGGCGTCCCCCTGCGCCCGCAAGGTGGCGATGTAGGCGGTCAGGTAGTCGCCGGGGGGAAGTTGAATGATGAGGAACGAGACGATGGAGATCGCCAGGATCGTGCCGCACGCCAGGACCATTCGCCGTGCGATGTACGCGAGCATCGTTGCTCCTTGTCGGCAGCCGTCCCGGGAACGCCGTCCCTTGCAGAAGGAAGCAGCCGGAATCCACAACGCCGAGGTCAATTGCCGTCGAAGAAGAACTGCTCGGGCCGGGCGGGTCCGGGATTCTGCAGCAGCGAGTTGTTCGGCGCCTCGTCGGGAACGTTGCGGAAGTTGTTCTTCACCACCACCACCCCGTTGAACGCCGGCGACCGGCCGACCGTTCCGATCACGAAGAGATTCTCTGCGTGGAGGCCCCAGAGCTTCCGTCCCAACTCGATGCGTTGCTCCGGCGGAAGCACCAAGCTCTTCTCGTACAAATCGAGCATCTGCCTGAAAATACCGGTCGGCTCGACGCCCTTCTCTCCGCCGGAGTCGTACCACGCGCCGATCATCGGCGCATAGGCACACCCGGTCCCGACCGGCGCCGTGAAGAACGGGGCGTCGGATGCCCCGGTCTCCCAGAGAGTGATCTGTTGCTCGTTCGCGACCCCGCGCGCGCCGCTGACGCTGCGTTCCTCGACGGACACGTGGATCTTGAGGCCGATCTTGGCCCACTGCTCGGCGAGCAGTTCGGCGGCGCCGGGGTAGTCGAAGAACGCGTCGCCGGTGACCGCGACGGTCAGGACCAGGGGGCCCTTGCCGTCGCTGCGCAGGCGGAAGCCCTCGCCGTCCTTCTTCGCGAGGCCGATGCGGTCCAGGACCGCGTTGGCCTTCTTGGGGTCGAGGGTTGCGTACAGGTTTTCGTACTCCGGTCCGGGATAGTAGGGCGAGTCGGGGGCACAGAGGAACGCCCGCGGCGTGCCGGTCCCGAGAAAGACGAGCTCGTTGATCGCCTCGCGGTCGACCCCGTGCGACAGGGCGATGCGGAAGTCCTTGTTGCGGAACCACCGGCCGACCTCGGGGTCGGCCTCGTAGGTCTGGTTCAGGAAGATGCCGCAGGCGCTTCCGCTCTGACTTCGCCAGAACAGCACGCGGTAGTTGCCTTGGTCCGCGTTCTGTTTCAGCACGGGGACTTTCGCGAGTTGGATGTGCCGGTGCTGCATGTCGATGTCGCCGCGGATGGCGCGCAGGTTCAGCACCTCCAGGTTCTGCGTCAGGTGCATGGTGATCCGGTCGATGTAAGGCAGTTGGTTCCCTTCCGGGTCCACGGCCCAGTAGTAGGGGTTCCGCTCCAGCGTGAAGAGTTGCCCGGTGATCGGCTCCACCATCTTCCACGGCCCAACGACCGGGAGGTTCCGGTTGAGGTCGGCGGCACTGCGTTGTTTCAGCAGTTGCACCCAATTGTCGAGACCGGCCTCTTTCACCTTCTTCTTCAACTCCTGTTCGGAAACGTACTTGCGGTGGAACTGTTTCAGGTAGTGCGCGGGCGCGTACGCGCCCGCCAGGCTTCGGCCCGCCGCGCTCTGGCCGGCAACCACCGCGCTGCCGTAGAAATCGGGGAAGACGTAGTACGACTCGGCGAACGTGTAGCGGAACGTCGTCTCGTCCACTTTTGTGATCTCGCAGATCTTGCCGCCCGGGCGCATCCACATCGGCTTGACGGGAACGAGCTCGTCGTCCAGAAGGATGTCGTTGTGCGCGAAGACGAAATCGTCAGCGGTGAACGGGTGGCCGTCGGACCACTTCATCCCCTTGCGCAGCTTGAATTCGAAGACGCGGCCGCCGTCCTTCACCTCCCACGACTTGGCGATGTGGGGCACCAGGGTGTAGCCGTCGAGGTCGTAGTAGATCACGTGATCGTGCTGGAGCCGGTCGATGTTCTGGCCGTCGGCGGGGCCGGTGAAGGCACGGCGCCACGTGCCCCCGTACTTCCCGATCCGCTCCACCACCGGCACCACCAGCGGCTCCTTCGGGAGCCGCTCGTCGACCGGCGGCAGCTTCCCCTCCTTCACGAGCGCCGCCAGCTCGGGCGCCTCGTGGAACGCGGTGGGCATCGGGCCCTTGTACTGGAAGCTGTGACCCCGGCCGACGGCCCCGGCCGGCTTCGCTCCGCCGCCCGGCTTGGCCCCCGGCTCCGGGCCGGGCGCGGGCGGCGTCCGGCCGAAGTAGACCACGGCGACAACGACCACCGCCGCGGCCGCCAGCAGCAACATCACGACACGTTCGGAACCGTTCTTCTGCGACATGTCCTCTCCTTCTCGCGGGCCTGCTTGTCCTCCGCCGCGTATTGCTTCTTGATTAACTCCTCAAGCCGGGCGCGGGACCCCGGGTCACGCTCCCGAGTCGCCTGCTCCTCCAGCTTGTAGAGCCGCATCTGCTCCATCTCCTCCGTGAACCGAACCGGATGATAGCGCCTGGGGATGGGGATGGCAAGGGCGCTTTCTCGTGCCGCCGCAGGGCCGTCAGGTGGCGGTTGAGCGCGTCCGCGCGCACCTTGACGTGAACGACACGGTCCTCGGCGGACGCCGCGCTCGAGAAGCCCGGCAACGCGATGGCGGCAACGAGAGACAGCGTCGTACGTGTTCTTGTCACGATCTTTCTTCCCTTTCGGGAACCATAGCGATCTGTTCCCCTTTCGCAGTCTTGAAGGTGAAGCGACAGCCTTTCAACGTCTCGGCCTTCTTGTTGTTACGGGAGAGAGTGACCGCTGTGCCGGGCCAGGGATTCTGGACCGTGCAGTCGCGTCCCTTCTCACTCTCGATGAAGACGTATCGGACCCGGCCGTCTTCCAGGGCGCTGGAGACCAGGAACGCGCCGACGGCTCTCAGGTTGCCGAACCGGGCGTCCATTTCTTTCGGCCAGACCGGAAAGAGACGCAGAACCTTCTCGTGGCTCTGCAGGAGCATCTCGTTGATCGCCGACGGCACGGCGCTGGCGCATTCGATGCCGCCGCCGCCGAAGAATAAGAACAGGTTCGGAAAACCGTTCTCGAGGCACTGCTCGCGCAGGTTCTCGAGTATGACATTCGGATCAAGGCCCACCCGCGCCGCAGCCGTGTACGTCATAGGGAAGCAGCATTCATGCTTCCAACTGGGTTTCAGAGCAATCGTGTTTCGGGAAGTCTCCAGCAACCGCGGATCACTGTCCAGCCCGATCTGACCTGCCGGCCAGATGTGCTCGATGACGGGCCATCCACGTTCACCCCCATCGGCACTTTGGCCTTTCGCCGCGCCGTTGAACACAGTCTTGTCCTTGTACCGGTATGTGGGGAAGTCACTGAAATGGTCCAGAATATGTTGCCATTTGCGGCGGCGGTCGGCATCGACGCCCAGCTCCGTGCTGATCTCGATGAGGGTCTCAAGAGACATCTTGACCATGCCCATGCAATTGGGCGGGTTCACGTCATCCGGCGTCGTGATCGTTTCGTTCAGGCAGTCGTCGACGACCGAGTAGCGCCCGTTCTCGAACGCCAGCCGGTCCTCCCAGAACTCGGCGACCCCGGTCAAGTAGGGATAGATCTTCCTGGCGTAGTCGAGGTCGTACGTGTGATAGAAACGCATCGACATGTTCACCGCCGCGTAGGCCGCATTGTATTTCTGGCCCAGGTAACCGCCCTGATCCTCCCCGAGCCGAGTGGTGTCCAGCCCCTTCGGGCCGATTCCGACGGGATAGCAGATCCCGCCGCAGTCGAAATCCCTCCTGGCGTAGAGCCGGCCTTTCGGCATGAACTCCATGAGCGGTGTGTCGTAGGGGGCCGTCAATTCGACGTGATTCGACGAGTAGCAGCCCCACCAGGGGGCCTCGTGGTTGTAGTTCAGGTGGTAGTCGCCCGCCCACTTCGGCGTGTCGGTCGTGGTCCAGTTGCCGAAGATGCCCGGCGGAAAGCCCAGGTTCCGGCTGCAGCAGGCTATGATGTAGTGGGAGCCGTAGTAGAACTTCTCGATCAGCTCGTCCGGAAGCTCGACGAAGGATTTCGACCAGAAGGCGCTCCACCACCCGACGTGGGCGCGGCGAACGGACTCGATCTCCCTGCGGGAGAGTTGCGCAACGCGCCGACGGGCGTCGTCGAGGTACGACTGCGTGTCGTGGTTCGTACGGACTGCGACGGCGATGGTGATCGGACGGCCGGGGTCGAGTGTGAATGCGTTCAGACCGTTCTCCAGGCAGCGCACGGCGACGGCGGCCTCCGCCGGCCAGTCCAGATCGGGGCCCGTGAACGCTCGGGTGTGCCATTGCACATCCTTCCATGTTCCCCGCGCCGTCGTTGCCCCGTCACCCGTCTGGACCCACGGCTTCCCCTCGACCGCCACGGGTTCCCCCTTCGCGCTTAGCTCGATCACGAGCAAGTCCTCTGAAGCGGCAACCCAGCAGCGCATCGCAACGGAGCCTGCGGCCGTGCGGAAGGTGGAACGGATCTCGGGCTCGCAGAGAACCTGTTCGGCGTGATACGCAGCGCCGGCCAGCGCCGGGATGCGGAGGTCGAGCCCGCCGATGAGCTTGGGGCCGCCCCCCAGGCGCTCCCCGGGCTTGGCCTTCCAGAAGTCGCACTTGGAAATCCAGAATCGCTGCGCCTCCGGCGCACCGCTGATGACCACGCCCACATCACCATTGCCCAGGATGGGCCCGTCGACGACTTTGTCCGTGGGGACCTTTCCGGGAGGTCCGTTAAAAACGCCTCTGTGTTTGCAGACGATGGCATGCGCTTCCCGGCGAACTGACTTTTTCAATGTTGTCATCTCCTCAATTCAGTCTCTCGCGGCACAGCCACAGCAGCCACGCTCTGGCGCCGGCGGGCGTTTCGAATGTTACTTCCCGGCCACCCTCGATCGTGCCGCCGGCGATTCGTTCGAGCTTCCCGGTTGCGGGATCGAGCCAACGCGCCCGGAACGTCCCCTTCGCGCCGGTCAGGTTCAGCACCAGCGGCCCGCCCTTTGACGCGTAGACCAGGTAGAGCCGGCTCGAACGGCTCAGCGCTTGCCTCTTCCGGCTTTACGGTCTTCGACGAGCGAGGCTCGGCTCGTTGCGTTTTCGGACGAACAGCCACCGAAGCATCCGGCTCCGACAACAACAGCCGCGAGCGGTATTGCGGGGCGGAAGGTCCGGCGTCTTGGCGTCACTGTCTCGCTCCTGACCGAGGCCCCGATGCTGCTTCGCCGCGAGCACGTCAGCACACACGAAGCGCCTCTCGGCCCACGTCGTCCTTATACTCCCTCTGAGGTCGCGCGGTCAAGGCTCTGTCGTGTTCTTAACCTGATCAAGGGAGAGGGGTGGAGAACGGCGAGCGGCGAGACCCGTTCTGAATATCCCCGCGATGTTGCCCCGTCGAAACGTCGCGGAAGCCGGTTTGCGGCAAGCTGTTACGCTACCTGGGAGGTGATGGGGGCGTCAAGGGCGTCGCGTTTGCGCAACATGGGACCGGACGACCCGCAGCGGGCGCGCGAAGAATTTTCGGGATTCGAGCGCGCGTAAGCCCAGACGTCACGAGGAGTTAGCCCCCCCCCGAAAATCGGCGGATTTGGCACGGTTCCGGCACGGGATTTGCTTTACCTCGCGGTGCCGTTGTGAGAAGTGGTGAACGCGGCGGGAAGGTCGGGCGACTCGGTCGTGTTCGGGCCCGGCCGAAAAGCGGTGACAGCCCGGCTTGGCAGAGCCAAGACGCCGACTCCGCTTGGCTCGCTGGTAGCAGTCACCGTTTTTCGGCGCACGTGGCGCGAAGGACGGCGGAAAACAGGGACTGGCACTCCGTTGCCTGTCCCGTTTTCCGGCCACGCTGAACAGATTCACGGCCTGAGGCCGCGGCTTGGGCCTCGGAACCGGATGGTGAGATCGCAGCAGGACCAGAGCGTGTTCGCTCAGGGTCTCGGCATGGTGTGCATGGGCGGAGGCCGCGCGCGCTGCGCGTGGGTCTGCCGTCCGAGTGCTGGTTTGGAGCATGATCGCGCTGTGCGCGCGCTGTGCGCACATGACGCCCGGCTCTCGCGCTGTGGGGCGACCGCGCCCTCTGCGCGCAGTGCGCGCGTCTGCGCCGGCGTGGCACGGGCGTCTCGCCCGTGCGTCCCACGGGCATCCTGCCCGTGGCGTACACGCCCAAGATGGGCGTGCGACGGTTCGAGTTGTGGCAGTCGGCGCGTCTGCGACGGCCTGACGCGAAGGAACGGAGATGCATGGACTTATGGCGGCAAACGTTGCGGCAAAGCAACCGAGAGAGGCAATGACAGAGGTCAAAGCTCAAATGACAAATGAAATCCAAAGCACCAAGCGCCAGGAAGACGCCCGCGCGACACTTGGTTATTTGGGCTTGGGGCTTCATTGGGCATTCGGGCTTGGGCATTTGAGTTTCGCCGACCGAAAGGAGGCGACGGATGGCGCCGAGACAGATTTGCAGGCACGAGCGGGCCAAGTTCCACAGCGTCCAGCGGCTCGGCAAGCTCCCGCCCGTCGAGCTGTGGCAGTGCCCCGTGTGCAAGAGCACGATTTCGGCCGAGTCGCTCGGCAAGAAGCGGAGGACGGCCGCCGCATGAGAAACAGGAGGCATGCACCACGGATGAACACGGATGGACACCGATCGGAGACGACATTTTCATCCGTGTGTATCCGTGTTCATCCGTGGTGAATAGCCGTTGTTTGGAGGTCGCAATGTCACAC
>JBDREM010000022.1:0-4284 GCA_043819695.1 Planctomycetota bacterium | reverse complement strand
CGGAAGAAGACGCTCGCCTTCGGGAAGGTGAAGCAGAAGGATCTTTGCACGTTCACGCGCCAGCTCTCGACGCTGATCAACGCCGGCCTGCCGATCGTGCGGAGCCTGAAGATCCTGGGCGAGCAGCTCAAGCCGGGAGTGCTGAAGAACAGCCTGCTCGATGTCGCGGACGACGTCGAGGGCGGCATGGCGCTTTCGGAGGCGCTCTCGAAGCATCCGAAGGCGTTCAACAAGCTCTATGTGAACATGGCCAGGGCGGGCGAGGCCGGTGGTATCCTCGATCAGATTCTCGAGCGGCTTGCAATGTTCATGGAGAAGGCCGAGCGGCTGAAGAAGAAGGTGCTCTCGGCGATGATCTACCCGGCGGCGGTCGTTACAGTTGCCGGCGGCATCCTCATCGTCATCATCGGCTACATCGTGCCGCAGTTCCAGAAGATGTTCGACGAAATGGGGACGACGCTGCCGGTGCCGACGCAGATTCTGGTGAAGGCGGGCGATATCGTTCAGCACAAGTGGTGGCTGTTCCTCGCGGCCCCCTTTGCCGTGTTCATCACGTACCGCTTGATAGTCTTCACCAAGTCCGGGCGGTACGCGCTCGATTTCGTGAAGCTCAAGCTGCCCGTATTCGGCATCATTGTGAACAAATCGACGATATCGCGTTTCGCCCGGACGCTCGGGACGCTGATCACGAGCGGCGTGCCCATTCTCGAGGCGCTCAACATCGTGAAGGAGGCCACCGGCAACAGCGTTGTGGCCGCGGCGGTCGGCAAGGTTCACGACAGCATTCGGGAGGGCGAGAGCATGGCCGCCCCGCTCAGCGCGGCCAAGGTATGTGATGCGATGGTCATCAACATGATCGACGTCGGCGAGGAGACCGGTGAGCTGGACAAGATGCTCCTGAAGGTCGCCGACACTTACGACGAGGACGTCGATGCTCTGGTCAGCGGCATGATGAGCCTCATCGAGCCGCTTCTGATCGTCGGCATGGGCCTCACGGTGGGCTTCATCGTGATCGCCCTGTTCCTGCCGCTGATCGACCTGATGCAGAACATCGGCAAGTAAACGAGAAGGAGGTCGCCTGATGATCTCGGTTGCGGCAAGTAAACGGCGTGTTGGCCGGGCGGGCTTCACACTGATCGAACTCCTCGTCGTGATGGGCGTGATTGCGCTCCTCATGGCGCTCCTCGTTCCCACACTGGGCAAGATCAGGGAGCAGGTGAACATCAGCAGGGTCACCGCGACGATCGAGGGCGTCTCGATGGCGCTCGAGGCATACAAGGACGTGCACAAGCGCTACCCGCCCGACAAACATCCGCAGTTGGGCAAGAGCTCGCAGTGCCTGATATACTACCTGAGCGGCGGCTCCATCTTCTACGACCCGGTCACGTCTCCCGAGGATTATCCCTGGACGCACGGCCTCTACGACACCAGCGGCGGCGGGGTGGGGCGGAGGGACCTGAGGGTCTACTACTCGTTCAACTCGAAGCTTCTCTCGAACGCCGGCGGGAACGCGCCCGGCCTTATCGACCCGTGGCGCCGCCGCCTCATCTACAACTCCGGCTCGAGCTCGAACGGCAACTACAACCAATACACGGCCGCGAAGCACGGCGAGAGGAAGTACGACATCTTCTCCGCCGGGCCCGACGCCGTCTATGGCACCGAGGACGATATCGTGAACTGGCATGACCGGCTGGAATGGGGCTATGACTCCTACGGCCTCAACGACGGGACCCATTAGGACGGCGCGACGCAATGAACCGCTCGAGACGACACAAGACCAACGCGTTCACGATGATCGAGCTGATGCTCGTGATCGGCATAATGATCACCCTCGGCCTGCTTGCCGCACTGGCCGTCCCGGAGGTCATCATCCACACCAACGTGAAAGAGACGCAGGCGACAATGCGCTTGATAGAGATCGCCCTCGACCAGTTCAAGACGGACATGGGCGACTACCCGTTCAGCAAGGGTTCAGACGCGGGCGGAGAGGGATGGGAAACTTTCGTTACCGCTCTCACCCAGCCGACCTCGTGCTACGGCTGGAAACGGGCGAGCTTCTCAGGCTGGTTCGAGAACCGCGACGAGGCGCGAGACGAGGACGGCCACTTCAGGATCCCGGACGCGTGGGACAAGGACTTCTCCTACTGCAGCAGCAGGCTGAAGCCCGTTAGCGGCGGCGCGCAAAGCGAGTACCGGTTCTCCGGACGCGGCGTCGAGCGCACGCCCGGAAAAGAAGACTACTACAACCTGCAGACCTATCAGATATACTCCAACGGGCCGAACATGGAGACTTGCCCGAACGCCGAGGAGGAATGGCCGAACGTCGACCCCGCCGACCCCGGCGCCAAGGGAGACGACCGGCTGTGTGGCACGCAGCAGGATGACATTCGGAACTGGAGCCAGAAAACGTTCTACTCAAAAACACCGGCGGCTTATCAGTGACAGGAAGAATGCGCAAGACAAATCGACAATCGATTCGCGGCGTGACCGTGCTCGAAGTGCTGATCGCCGTCTTCGTGCTGCTCGTCGGCGTCACCGGCGTCATAGCCCTCTTCCCCGTCGGGGTCCGGTTCAGCCAGATGAGCGCCGACGACGTCGCCAGCGCAATGACGGCCCAGAACGCGCTCGCCGCCGTCCGGGTGCAGAAGGATCTGCTCAAGCGCCTCGACGGATACGTCACGACCAGCAACGAGAACGGCGACGTGCTCTGGTGGACGGGGTCCGGAGGCGTGTCGAAAGGGGTCGACGGCATTACCGGAACCGTCAACACCGTGTACAGCGCGTTCGGTAATCCCGACGAGCTCACGCACATTCAAGTGTTCTTTAATGGCACCCCGAGCGGATGCTTCAATGTCCGGGCCGCGAACGGCTCAGCGGCGGCGGAAGACAATTGCGCTCTTCTGCTCATGACCAGCGGCAGGGCCGCCTCGAAGCTGTACCGGCTCGACACCGGCTCAAGCTACACCAACTCGGAGCTCTGGTCTGTGGGTCACGAAACGAACTTCCCCGAGGACGGCATCAAGGGGGGCGCCAGCGGCCAGGGCGACGGGTTCCGCCTGATCGGCGCGCGCGACAAGACCCACCGCTGGGTCACCCTGCCCGATCGGTTCTACGAAGACGGCCCGTCCTCCGGATACAAGCTCGGCCAAGGCTCGGCCGAGGGCTACGGCTACCTCGCGATCATCAACAGAGTCAGTGGAATCAGCAGAGCGTATCGAGTGACCATTCTCGTGTACAAGGGCTACGACGAGGATCGGCCGCCCGAGGCGAACCAGCCCGCTATCGGGTGCTATGCCACCATACTGTCGGCGGACACGTTGCGATGATGCGTCCCACGAAAAACCGGTTCGGCGCCGGCTCGGGCCGCTCGGCCCGAAGGGCGTTCACCTTCATCGAACTCGTCGTCGCCGTCGCGCTGAGCATCGTGCTGCTGCGCGGAATGTACACCATCTTCCACTCGGCCATCAGGCTGACGCGGCTGTCCGAAGAGAAAATGGTCGCGATGCTCGAAATATCGGCGATCTTCGACTACCTCGCGGGCGACATCGCCCGCTCGCCGACCGCGACCGACAACTACTACCTCGATATCCCGGCGGACCGAAAGTCGATCACGTTCCAGGCAATGCGCCTCGACGGCGCCGCCGAAAAGCAAGTCTACGTCAAATTCTACCTCGCCGGCACGGACCTCATGCGCAAGGTGCTCGGCAACGACAACGCGACACAGGCTACCCAGGCCGACGACGGCGAGGACGGCTCGCCCATCAAGATCGCGCACAACATCGCCGAGTTCCAGGTCTGGTACTTCGACAACACGAGGGACAGCATCAACGCGGCCGGCGCATGGGACCAGACCGCTACGCTCCAGAACACCAGCCGCACCTGGGCGGTCAAGTTCAAGGTGACAATCCGGAGCGACACCGACGACGGCCTGGTCGACCAGACCTTCACACAAATCCTCCCGATCCTGTACTGACAGCCGCAGAGCCGCGAGTGACCTTCCCGGCACCCCGCTTTGCGCTTTGCGCCCCGCACGATGCCGTGTATAATCGATCTGACAGGACGGCTCCGGTGAAGAGGGCGGGCGATGTGTGATGAAGAAAAACAGGACGAGACGGGCCAGGAGCGCGCCGAAGTCGAATCCAACCGCTACTGCCTCACCTGCAAGAAGGTCACCCCGTTCACGTTCACATACGCCGAAGGCTACCTCATCAAGACCGAATGCAAGGATTGCGGCACGATCGAGCGCGACCGGAAGCTCCTCGCGAAAGTCTTCGCCGAGGACCT
>JBDREM010000021.1:0-13191 GCA_043819695.1 Planctomycetota bacterium | reverse complement strand
AAAACCGCTCTGAGGAAAAGGAGGCGAGCCAATGATGTGCCCCGTGGAGTATTGTACCGTGATTCGCTCGAAAAACCACGTGTTTGATTATCGCATGCGGATGGTGCGGTCGGCCCTCGAGATCGGCGTGAAGCCGACGGCCCGCGCGTTCGGCACGACGCCGAGGACGGTTCGCAAATGGCGGGACCGGTATCTTGCCGAAGGGCCGCCGGGCCTCTTTGACCGCAGCCGCCGGCCGAAGACCTGTCCGCACAAGACAAAGCCGTCGGACGAGGCGGCCGTGCTGGACGAGCGCCGTAAAACGCCTGGATTTGGTGCGGAGCGGCTGAAAGTTGTCCCAACGCCCAGGCCGAGGCCGAGAGCCTGCACAGCCGGATCGAGCCCGAGTTCTTCGACATCGAGGACTTCGCCGGCCGCCTCGACTTCTGGCAGAAGATCGCGACCTGGCAAAACTGGTACAACCTCGGGCGGAAGAACCGCAGTCGCGAGTGGCGGTCGCCCGCCGAGACCTTGCGCCAGTTGCAGCCCGACCGCGACCTCGCCGTCTTCTTGCTTCCCCCCATCCATGTCGATATACTCCTCGCCGACCCAGGGGGTACTATCTACGTGCGCACCCTGGCGCTGCGTTGCTGCTCCGTCGGCCCAGGTCCGCGCCATTCCTGGGCCGGAAGAAGGTGGCTGGCCTTTTGCGGCCGTTCGCGGAATAGTGATTGAACGACCGGAGAGAAGCGCCGATAATATCCCGTCTCGATGGCGTGCTTCGCTTACACGAATATCCTGGTGGGCTGGTGATCTCGAGTTACCGCTTTCTCATTCCCTCCGTCCTGTTCGTCACGTTCCTCACGGGATGTCCTTCGCGGCCCGTGGCTCCGCCCGAGCGGCCGGCGGCCGACATGGTTGCGGCATCGAGCCTTGCGAAGCAGCTCGGGCTGCAAGTCGCCCGTGCCAACGGCGGCTCGCACATGCTCGTCTTGACCGGCGACCGGGGAACGGTCGTGTTCAACCCCCGGCTGCGGGGCGTGCTTGTCTGCGGCAAAGTGCTGTTTCCGGGCCACAGGGTCGTCATCGCGAACGGCCGCGTGAGCGTCCCGGCCGGCTTCGTGCCCGCGTGCCGCGAGCTGCTCGAACCGGCCGGCCCGAAGGAGCGGCCGGCGAAGCCGCCGGCGAAGCATTACGGGCGTTTTCACGTCGTGATCGACCCCGGTCACGGCGGCCACGACCCGGGCGCGATCGGCGTCCGCGGCGGATACGAGAAGACCGTCAACCTGCTCACGTCGCAGCTCATCGCTGCCCGGCTGCGCGCGAAGGGGGTCCGCGTGACGATGACGCGGACGTCCGACGTCTTCATCCCGCTGAACGAACGGGCTGAGATCGGCAACCGGACCGGCGCCGACGCCTTCGTCTCGATTCACGCCGACTCGAACGAGAACAGCTCGCGGCACGGCTTCACGCTCTTCGTCTGCCACACGAAGCCGTCGTATTCGGACTCGGCGCGGGCGTCGAAGATCTTCCGCGAATGCAGCCTCGAGCTCGGGAGCTGCCGGGCGCTGCTCGAGCAGAACCGCGGCCGGAGCCTGCGGCTGGCGTCGCTCATACGCGTGCAGATGGGGCCGGCGACCGGCGCGCCCGACCACGGCACACGGCCCGGCGCGCTCCGCGTGCTCGAGCGCTCGGCCTGCCCGGCCGTGCTCGTCGAGCTGGGCTTCATGTCGAATCCGTCGGAGAACCTCCGGCTGATGAAGGCCGAGTATCAGGAGCATCTCGCGGCCGCCGTCGCCGACGGGATCATCCGGTTCCTCGACGACTGACGCCTCTTCCTCGGCGTGTCGTTCTTGCTCATACTCTTACTCTTACTCTTGCGCGTGCTTTCAATCGCCGCGTGCGAAAGAGCGGCCGGGAGCGCGAATTGCGGCTGGGGACAAGAGCGAGATTAGGAGTAAGAGTAAGAGCAAGAGTAAGAGTAAGACAGGGGGCTATGTCCCGCCTGGTTTCTTCCCGTTCTTCCCCAGTTCCATCAGTATCGTCGCGCCCACGCACATGATCGCGGCGACAAGCAGCGCGAGGAACTTGTCGCAGCGGTCGAGCCCTTCCTTCGTCTTGAGTATCGCGGCCAGCACGCCGAGCGCGAGCCCGCCGAGCCAGATGAAGAGGCACGCGCGGCCGGGCCGCATGCCGAGGTGCTGGAGGCGGTGGTGGAGGTGGTCGCGGCCGACGTACGCCGCCCACTCGGCCAGCGTGCGGACCTGCCCCGCCCTGATGCGATATATGGTGATATATATTGTATCGTATATCGGGATCGCCAGGACGATGACCGGCACGAACAAGTTCTCGGCGCGGTCCGGCGTGCCCCAGTCGCCGATGATGCCGATGCACGCAAGCGTGAAGCCCAGGAACGTCGCGCCCGAGTCGCCCAGGTAGATGCGGGCCGGCCGGAAGTTGTAGTTGAGGAACCCGACGGCCGCGCCCGCGAGACAGAACGACGCCGCCGCGACGACGGCCTGCCCGGTCATGAGCGCGATTGCCCCGAACGAGATGGCCGCGATCGCCGACACGCCCGACGCGAGGCCGTCGAGACCGTCGAGGAAGTTCAATGCGTTCGTGATGCCCACGATCCAGATGACGGTGAGCACCACCTCGCCCGCCCTGCCAAGCGCCGTCGCCGGCAGGAACGTCATCACGACGCCGCACTTCATCACGAGGCACACGGCCGCGAGCTGGCCGACGAGCCGCACGCCGGCCGTCAGCCCCCACTTGTCATCGGCCACGCCGATCGCGGCGATGAGAACCCCCGCGGCCAGCGTCGCGAGGAGCTGGCTCTTGAGCTCGGCCGGGAGCGCGGCCCCGGGCAGCGCCGCCACCGCTGCGGCCGCAGCGGCGACGAACGCCGCGACCACCACCGCCCCGCCCAGCAGCGGCATCGGGCGCTCGTGGCGCTTCCGCTCGTCCGGAACGTCCAGCAGGCCGACCTGGTGCGAGACGTACATCGCGAGCGGCGTCAACGCCAGCGCGATGCACGCCGCGAGGGTGAACGCGAGGACCATCGTGCGCTCGGGCGCGCTCGCGTCGAGCCCGGCATACGCGATGATGGCGAGAAAGACCGCGGCGATGACGAGAATCAGACTGGTACGCGGCGCGATCGCGGGCGAACCCACGAGGATCTCCTCTAGCGCAAGCGCTCGAAGGCCGCGGCGGCCGCCGCGGCGGCGGCCGCGCCGGCCTGCGCGGCGGGCAGCGACGGATAGATCGGCAGCGAGACCGCGCACTTCCACGCCCGGTCCGCGTTCGGGCAGGCCGGCCCTCCGGCGATCCGATGCAGCGGCGGGTCGACCGGCCGCGCGGCCGCGATGCCCTGTGCGCGCAGCCCGGCGATCAGGCCCGGCGCGTCGTCTGTCTCAATCACATACCTATAATAGATGGAGCCGGGGGCGGGGGCCGGTTTGATCCCCGGCGCTCCTGCCAGCGCCTCGTCGTAGATGGCCGCGAGCGCGCGCCGCCGCGCGATGAACTCGCCCAGCCGCTCGAGCTGCACGAGCCCGACGGCCGCGGCGATGTCGTTGAACTTGAGATTGAACCGCTGCGCCGCGTCGCGCTTCTTGTCGTACTCGATCAGGCCGCGTGCGCGTTCGACGAGCCCCGGTGAATTCGACGCCAGCATTCCGCCCTCCCCGGTCGCCAGCATCTTCGTCGCGTAGAAGCTGAAGATCGAGGCCGCGCCGAACGAGCCGCACTTCGCCCCGCCGATGTCCGCGCCGATCGCCTGAGCACAATCCTCGATGACGGGCGGGCCGAGCTCGGCGATTTCGCCGATCGCCGCGGGCGTCCCGAACATGTGCGGCACGATGACGGCGGCCGTCCGCCCGGTCAGTCTCGCGCGGGCGTCTTCGGCGGACATGTTGAAGCCGTCGCCGACGTCACACACGACCGGCTCTGCGCCCGCGGCCCGGACGGCGTGGAGGAGGGCGGTGCACACGAAGCTCGGCACGATCACCTCGCCGCCGTGGCCCGCACCGAGCGCCCTCAGCGCGGCGTACAGCGCCGCCGTCCCGCTCGACGTGGCAACCGCTTCTGACCGGCCGGCGAATTCGGCGACGGCCCGCTCGAAGCGCGCCGTCCGCTCGCCGGCGGCGACGTGCCCGGAGAGGACGGCCTCGGCGGCGGCGTCCGCTTCCGCCTGCCCGAGCGTCGGCCGGGAGTGTGGTATCCGCTCTTCCATTGCTGGCCCAGCACCAAGCCTGATCTTGTTCGTAATCCTAATCGTAATCCTAATCTTAATCCTAATCGCCCATGCGGCAAGAGATCACGATCGAAGCTCCGCTAAGCATCGATCACAAAACGCACGGGCCGGAATCCCTCGGCGTACTTGACGCGGGCCTGTATGCCGCGGAAGTTCGCGTTCGAGCCGGCGATCGTCAGGATGTCGAGGTCCTGGATTCTTGTGCGGTCGACCTGCGACCGGTGCGCCCGGAGCAGGTTCAGCTTGCCTTCGAGCGTCTCGCCGATATCGACGAAGAACGTCGGCATGAAGTCCTGCGTCGTCGGGCCCTCGAACAGCAGCACGTTCTTCGCGTACCGCGTCGCGGAGAGGGTCGCATCGGCGAGCGCGCGGTGGTCCTGGTGTGTGTCATGGGGGGCGTGCCCGAAGATGATATCGGGCCTCACCTCCTTCACCGCCGCCTCGATCTTCGTGATGAGGTCTTTCCCCGGCGGCACCTCCGTGTCGCGGTACCCGCCCCAGAAGATCTTCCGGACGCCCAGCAGCCTTGCCGAATCTTCCTGTTCGGCGCGGCGCACGTCGGCCGAGCCGCCCTCGTCGCCGTTCGTCGCGATGAACAGGTAAACGTTGTCCCCCGTGCGGGCGAGGCGCAGCAGCGTTCCGCCGCAGCCGTATTCGATGTCGTCAGGATGCGATCCGATCGCGAGAATGTTCATCCGGCCTCCTGGGGTTCGGTTGCGCAGTGGGGCGAGACCGTTCGGCCTTTGCGGATGACCGGCAGGCTCCGGGGGCCGCAGTTGAAGAGCAGATCGACGGCCGACATGCATGGCACGAACTCGCCGAACGGCTGCTCGTAGGCCGGGTGCTCGAAGTCGTGGAACAGCAGCCGGACGTCCTCCGCGCCGAAGCGTTCGGTCTCGAGGTAGTTGCGCCCGCCCGGGCCCGAAAGATAGGTGTCGGCGCCCGCCTCCTTGCAGATCGAGATGAGCGCGCCGGTCGAGCAGCCCTGATAGCCGAGCTCGGACGACAGGATCATCGGCGTCTCGACGCCGAGCCACCGGCAGATGAGCTTCATCAGCGCGACGTTGAGCTTCGCCAGATGCCCCCACTCCGCGGCGTAGACGGCCGCGAGGCCGTCCGCGTATTCCTCATAGAACGGCGTGCGGGCGTAGTTCGTCGCGAGCGCGTGCGCGTGCTTCCGCCGCCACGGCTTCTGGTTGTCGATGCGGATGTCGCCGATGAGCTCGCCCCGGCTGTGGTGGACCGGCACCGTGAGCCACTGGACCCCGTTCGGCGTCTTGATCCGGTTCCGGTTCTGCCACTCGTCGTGCTTGTATTGCGTGTCATCGTAGATGACGAACACGTCGGCGGCGTCGAGCTTGCTGAAGAAGCCGAGCCACGGCAAGTATTGAGGCTGGTGGACGGCGCAGATCATGGCGGAGCTTGCCTCATTGTCCGCGCGAAACGAAGATCAAGTTCACTGCCAACACGGCCTCATCATTATCGCGCACGAGCGCCCTCAGGTACGATAGTTTTCCGGACGCGGACCGGGATGGGCCCGGTCCCGTGTGAGGCCGCGGTCGTTGTGACCATTGCTGCGACGACAATCAGGCGGAGCATTCTTGTGCCAGCTCCTCGTATATTTCGGCGAAGCGTTCCACCGTGGTTGAAATGTCGAAGTCCTTCGCGCGTTCCAGGCCCGTCTTTATGAAGACATTTCGTCTTGTCTCATCCTTTGCAAGCAGGATCACCGCGTCCGCGAGCCCCCGAGTCTCTCTTGTAAGATGTGAATTTTTCGACGCATATGCGTCGAAAAATTCATATCTGTCGTCATAAGGTACCAGGAGGCCGAAACGGCCGTCTTGAAGCACGTCCCGAACGCCGCCGACGTCGGCCGCGACGACGGGCGTGCCGCAGGCGAGCGCCTCGACGACCGACAGCCCCAGCCCCTCGTTTCGCGATGAGAGCACGTACGCGTCGCACGCGTTGAGGACCGCGGGTATATCGCTGCGCCGCCCGAGGAACCGGCAACGGCCGCCGATGCCGAGCTCTGCGGCGCGTTCCTCGACCGCGCCGCGAAGTTCGCCGTCGCCCGCGAGCACGAAGACCGCGCCCGGCAGTTCCTTCGCGATCAGGCCGCAGGCCTCGATGAACACGTCAGGCCCTTTCACCTCGACGAACCGCCCGACCCAGCCGGCGGCGAACTGGTCCGGCGCGAGACCGAGCTCGGCCCGCATCGCCCGCCGCGCTGCATCGTCGCGGACGAACCGCTTCAGATCGATGCCCGACGGGATCGTGACGAACTGGCCGAACCGACCGATCCCGCGCGCGAGGTGCTCGGCCCGCGACGTGTCGGTCAGCACGGCGATCCTTTGCGGCGCCAGCGACGCGAGGACGCGCTCGGCAAGCACGACGAGGGCCGTTCCGAACTTCCCGTAGTAGCCGTAGAACAGGTGGCCGTGCGGCGAGTAGACCGCGGGCACGCCGGCCAGCCGCGCCGCCAGGCGCCCGAGTGCGCCCGCCTTCGACGTGTGCGCGTGGACGACGTGCGGCCGGATCTTCTCGAACGCCGAGCGCAGGTCGAGCAGGGCGCGCAGGTCGGCCCGAGGGCGGACCTCGCGCGCGAGGCGGGGGCATTCGACGGCCGTGATCCCGAGGCGCCCGGCGAGCGCCGCCGGCTCCTCGACCGGATCGGTCGCCGGCCCCGCGACGAGTGTCACGTCGAACCGCCGGCGGTCAAGCCGCTCGCAGAGCGCGATGACCATGTCCGACGACCCCCCGCGGTCGAGCCGCGTGATCACCTGCGCGATTCTCAGGCGCTCGAGCATTAACGTCCCCCGGTCACTGTCTTCCCGATGATCTCCGCCGCCCGCTCGATTCGGCCCATCGGCGCGAGCGGATGGCACGGGATCAGGAGCAGCCGCCGTGCGAGGTCCTCGGCGCGCGGGCAGTCGTCGCTGCCGCCGCATTCGTCCGGGCCGAGACCGTAGGCTTGATAGATCGTGCGGCCATAGAGGGCCGTGCATTCGACTTTCGCGTCGAGCGCCGCGTCGAGCGCCCGGTCGCGCGTCGTTGCGTCCGGCAGGAGCAGCGGGCAGTGATTGTACGCCGGCTCCGCTCTGCGGGGGACCTCGGGCAGCGTGACGCCCTCGATGCCGCTCAGCATCTCCCGCGCACGGTTGGCCCGCTCGTTCCGCGCGGCGACGATGACGTCGAGCTTGCCGAGCAGCGACCGCGCGACCCCGGCCTGCACAGCCGTGTAGGCGGAGAGGCGGAAGTTCCCGTGCGGCTCGGTGTCCTTGAAACAGGCGAGCAGCGGATGGAACGCCGAGTAGAACCAGGGGCGGACGGCGAGCGCGAGCGCGGCGAGCTTGCCGAAGATCGCGGCCCGCTCGACCGCCGACGGGCGGTGCAGCTTCTCGGCCTCGCGTTCGATGTCCGCCGCGAGCGAGTCGTCATTCGTGACCCACGCCCCGCCGGTCACGCTCGAAATCTGCTTGCCCCGGTGGAAGCTGTAGAAGCCGGCGTCGCCGAGCGTGCCGGCCATCCGGCCGTCGATTGTTGCTCCGAGCGCCGAGGCCGCGTCTTCGATGACGGCCGCGCCCGTTCCTTCGGCCGCGCCGCGAACGGCGGTCATGTCGCACGGGATTCCGAACATGTGCGCGGGCATCACGGCGAGCGTGTCGGGCGTCATGCGGCTGCGAACGCTTTCCGCGTCGATGTTGAACGTATCGAGCGAGACGTCGGCGACGACGGGCCGGAGCCCGGCCTTCTGCACGGGCAGGACGACGACGGGCGCGGTGTACGCGGGCAGAATCACCTCGCGGCGGCCGGAGCGCGCTGCGAGCGCCTTGAGCGTCAGGTAGAACGCGGCCGAGCCGCTGCCGGCCAGCCCCGCATGGCGCGCGCCGGCGAGCCGCG
The DNA here is from genome assembly GCA_043819695.1 of Planctomycetota bacterium. Taxonomy (GTDB): domain Bacteria; phylum Planctomycetota; class PUPC01; order PUPC01; family PUPC01; genus CAYLQD01. The sequence continues at coordinate 5,057 of JBDREM010000021.1, read as the reverse complement.
CCAGCTCGCCGCGGAACGGATCAGTCCCCGCGGCCAGGAGCCCACGAGCGAGATCGAGCGGGCCGACAGGCACGCCGGCCGACGGGATTCGGAACAACTTGCCCTCCCGTAACTAACCTCAGGCGGGTACGAGCAACTCCATTGCCGCGTCGCGCACGGACTCGAACGAGATCGATTTCATGCACTTGCCGGACGGGCATTCGGGCCTGCGGCACTCGGCCAGCCGGGAGTCGGCTTCGATCTGGTCGCAGACCTCGGCGGGTTGCTGGAGCAGCGTGCATCGCTTGGGCGGCAGGTACGGGCGATACCGCCGCGCGTTGGTGTGGCCGAAGATTGCGACGACGGGCACGTCCCGCGCGGCCGCGACGTGCATCGCACCCGTGTCGTTCGTGGCGAACAGGCGGCACTTAGCGATGAGCGCCGCGAGCTCGAGCAGCGGCCGGCCCGCCGCGCGGACCGCCCGGCCGCCGGCTGCGTTGGCGACGCGGCCCACTAGGCCGCGCTCCTGTTCGCCGCCCGTGACGAGCAGCGCCCGGCGGCCGTTCTCGGTCAGCTCGGCCGCGAGCCGCTCGAACCGCTCGGCCGGCCATCTTCGCGTGGCGAGGAACGCGCCGGGGTTGATGCCGACCATCTCGTCGGTGTCGCAGATGCCGGCTTCTTCGAGCAGGAGCCGCGCCGATTCGAACGCGGGGCGCGGAATCCGCAGCGACGGCCCCGCGTGGTCCACGCGGATGCCGAGCGGCGCCACTACGCCGAGCTTCCGCTCGACCTCGTGCTCCTCGCCGAAGAGCGACTCGTCCATCGCGTCGTCGAAAAACGCGCCGCGGCCGCCGGTGTTGCGTCCCAGCGACCGCCTCGCGCCGATGAGGGCGGCGAGCAGCCGCCGCCTGCGCGCGGCGCCCGCGGTCTCGATCGAGCTGAGGTCGATAAGCAAGTCGGGCTTCGAGAGCCGCGCGGCCGTGACGAGGCGCGCGGCGTCGATCGGCAGCCAGAACGAACTGCCGAGGCGAAGCAGCCTGATCTCGAAATCCAGGTCGAGCGACTTGATGAGTTCAGCGGTGCGCCGCACGACGACGACCGCGATCATTGCGTGCGGGAATCGGTGGCGGAGAGCCGAGAGCGCCGGCGTCGCCATCACCGTGTCGCCGATGCCGCCCGCTTCGAGCACGATGATGGACTTGATCTTGTCGCTCATTGTCTTGCCTCACTGGCGGCGGCCAGGACCTTTAGCACTCGCGCCGCGAAGCGTTCGGGCGAGAAGCGCTTCGCCTGCGCCGGGCCTCTTGCGCGCAAGCGGGCTCGGAGTTCGCCGTCGGTCAGGATCTTCGTCAGGCCGGCCGCGCAGGCGCCGGCGTCGTCGGGGTCGACGAGCAGGGCTGCGTCGCCGACGACCTCGGGCAGGGCGGTGCGGTCCGAGCACATGACCGGCGTGCCGCAGGCCATCGCCTCGAGCGCCGGCAGGCCGAAACCCTCCCAGCGTGAGAGGGTCGCGAACGCGGCGGCGCCGGCGTAGAGCGCGGGCAGATGCTTCTCGGCGACGTGCCCCGGAAAGCTCACGCGGCCCTCGATCCCAAGGTGCCCGGCCGCATCCGTCACCTTCGGCGTCCACCTGTCGTGCCGGCCGGCAAGCACCAGGCGGAATCGGCCGCGCAGCTCGCCGTCGAGCGCGGCGTATGTCCGCAGCAGGCCGTCGACGTTCTTGTGCGGCCCGAAGTTGCCGACGTAGAGGATGTACTCGCCCCCGATGCCGCAGGCCTGCTTCGCCGCGGCCATCTGCGCTTCGTGATCGATAACGCGGTAACCGGGGCCGACGCAGTTGCCGACGACGTGCGTTTTTTTCTTCGGCACGCGGAGCAGCTCGACGATGTCGCGCTGGGAATGCTCGGAGACGGTCAGAACTGCGTCCGCCCGTTTCGCGAAGCCGGCGGCGAGCGTCCGGAACGCGCGGCAGTATATCGCGCTTCGCCCCGAGACCTCGGGCGGCATTCTGAGGAAGAGCAGGTCGTGTATGGTGATCACGAGCGGGCAGGAGCGGATGCCGGGCGCCTTGAAGTACGGCGAGAGAAACACGTCGAGCTTATCGCGGCGGGCCATTCGCGGCAGCGTGACGCGGTCCCACCACCAGGCGGCGGCCTCGGCCTTGCGCCGCGCGTGCGCGCGGAGCGGCGCGCCCCACGGGTCCGGGACGTCGAAGCGCGTGTGCTGATTGCCGTAGAGGAAAAGTTCCGGCGGACTCTCCTCGAGCGAGATTGCGCGGAGCAGATTCCCGACGAACCGCCCGATCCCGTTCAGAGAGCCGGCCAGCAAGTCCCTGCAATCGATTCCGATCTTCACGGGCGTGGATTATATCAGAGCGGCGCGCCGGGGGTCAACGATCGCGGGGCCCCGTCACGGAACAGCGCAGGCACATAAGTACCCCCCCTGAGAGCGGTGGGGGGCGGGGGGCTGCGGGCTGGCGACGTGGCGGCAACGGAGGAAGCCCGAAGGGCGACCGCAGTGGCCGCCACGTCGCTCGCGGCTGCCAGGGGGTACCCCTGGCCGGTCGTGAAGCTGGCGTGCTTCGGGCAACGAAGCTGGCGCGAGCTGAAAGCGTGCGTGAAAGAACTGGTGCCGCCGCCCCGCCGCCCGAGCGCGAATCTCAGGACGCATATGCGTCGTCAGATTAGCGCTCGGAGCAGGGCCGCCGGGCGGGCGGACATCGGTGCTTGTCGCACGACGACGCCAGGCGAGCCGGGCTCGGGCCTCGTGGCAGAGGACGTCGGGCTTGCTGCTTGCGCGGCTGAACGGCAGGTGGATCCACACGCGGCCGCCGCTGTCCTCGGCCGCACGCCGCCGGGCGAAATAGCACGCCCGCACGAGGGCGCTCGTGCAGCAGCCCTCGAGGCCGCCGGGATTGCCGACGAGCGTGTTCGGGAGGCCCCGCGATTCGACCGAGCCGCGCAGGCCCGGCAGCAGCGGCTGATCCGAGCGCGCCGCCTGCCCGGGCGCGACGAGCAATTCGGGCTCGCCGAACTGCTGCTCGAGCATCTGGTTTCGGATGGTCGTGTCGATGAAATCCAAGTGGTCGCCGGCGCCGGCGTCGGTCAGTTGAGGGGCCAGGTGAACCATGTCCGTCAGGCTGCAGACCTCGCACGATTCGTTGTGCTTTCCCGGCTCGGGCGTATTGATGTCCGTGGGCGCCCAGCCGAAGTCCGTCGCGAAGCCGGCGATGTGCTCGAAGATTCGTTCGCACCAGGCGAGCAGTTCGTCGTTGCCGTCGGCGCGGGCCAGTGGACCGCGGCCGCCGGGCCCAGGCATCCGCCGGCCCAGTGGGTATTGCCCGCGCATGTGCCGTCCGGCTGGTAACGGCCGCTTTCAATCACGAAGCCGCTCACGAGCCCTTCGGCGATCTTCCGCGCCCGGGCCGAGCCGGTCGCTTCCCAGTATCGCATGATCGACGGCGCCATCGTCGCCCCGTAACCGGGCGCCAGCCCCGCGCAGGTCATCAGACAGTGCCCCGACGCGTGACCGACCGGGACTTCTTGCTGTCCCCTTTTTGGGGACGACAGAACATCTGCCATTGAACAGCAATGGAGTAACGCGTCCGGGAAACTCGCCTTGTCGCAAGAAAAGGGTGACGGAATATCCTGAAGTCCCGCTCGCGAAGAGCAAGAACGAAAAACAAAGGACAAACGTCAGGGAAGGAAAAGAACCTTGAACAACGGCCCGTAGAGGAGCGCCGAGATGACTTGACACGCTCTTTCAGAGATGTCCTGAATATCGTCCTGAATATCTCTCCCGTCGAGATGTTCTGGGAACGAAACGTTGCACTTGCAATGTGAATTCGCGTGACCCCGGATAACATGCATCAAGGATTCCGAAGTCGCTGAAGCTCCGCATGCGCAGACGGGAACTCCGGCCAGTTCCATGTCTTTGTGTCAAGACACTCCTGAAGGAGGGTTGCCGCCTTGGCCGGTTGCCCATTGAGCAGGTAGTACTCGGCTACGTAGAACTTGACGCGACACAAAGCTTCTACCGTAAGTTGAGAGGTTTCCTCCGCGGCCTTCGACAGGCACTCCTCGACCTGTATTTTCCCTGTGTAGAGGGCCGACGCCAAAGCGAGAGCTTTGCCGTGCCGTGTTGGCAAAGCCCCATCTTGATCAGGGCTCATTGGACGCCACTCCCCGTCAGCGCATGCCCTGGCCGTGTGGGCCATTAGATGCCACCCATTCTTCGGGAAGTAGAACAAAACGGCCCCGAATACTTTTCTGGCGGCGCGCCAGTCCCCTATGTCGAACTGTGTGAAGGCGAGTCCGACCAGCGCTTCTTCAAGGCCCAAAGAGGCGGCTTCAGTGTAGTCCTGTAGAGCCTTGTCAAAAGCAAACACCCACCGGTGAGCGTCCCCACGCATGGTATAGGCGACGTCATGGTGAGGATTCCACCGGATGGCCGTGTCAAACTCTTCAATGGCTCCCCTGAAATCCCCTGTGGACAGTTTCGTGCGGCCTTGCTTGAAGTGCAGGAGCCCGCGCACTTGATTCTCAGACAATCCGTCCGTGCTTCTGCCCCGCCACAGGCCGACGACCTCCTCATGACAGGTGCGGTATCGCCATTCCGCTGATGCGGCGTCAATCTCGCCCCAACCCGTTTCCTCAGTCACGCACACGGAAGTGCCCACCGAAGGATATAGCCATCCAGACTCACGACCACCGTATGACCACGCGAAGGCAAATGGTGCGAATTGTATTGATGGCCGTCCGAGGTTTCGGAACTGGCGAATATTGGGTTCGCCCAGTTGCCCGCCTCCGTCACTCCTCACACACCACATGTAGGTGACTGCCTCAGGTTCTTTGGTTTGCTTCAGGATCTTGAATGCTCCATATGTGTCCCCCCGTTTCACTAATACAACCTTGCCCGTCGGGACAACAAGCGCGTCGTTCCAATCCGCGGAGCCATTCTCGCATCCAAGAACGAACGCCGCTGAAAAGAAGGCGACGACATGGGAACAGAAACCGATCTTACGCAGTCTTGCCCGCTGCATGCGTAGCGCCTCCTCAAGAGATGTGTACTATCGGTCT
>JBDREM010000020.1:0-2280 GCA_043819695.1 Planctomycetota bacterium | reverse complement strand
GCTCGGCTGGTTCAAGAAGCGGCTCGAGGAGCGCGGCCACGAATGGGAGTACGCGACGTGAAGCTGCTTGGAACTGAAGCGTCAAAGGGAGTAACGTGATGGCGAATAAGGATGGTCTGGAGCTGGTCAAACTGAAGACGGCGGTCTTCAGGAAGCTGGAGGAACTGAACAGCGAGATGTGCCGGCTCGAACCGGACTATAACCGGGCGGCGGACCTGGGCGACGAGCTTGTGGCCTGCTGTCTCCTGGTTGTGCGACAGGAGAAGAAAGGAGGCGAATGAAGACACTCTGGTTCAAGCCGTCGTTCTCGCACCACTGGCACATCCTGCACAAAGGGCAGTATGGCAGGATGCACTCACTCTGTGGAACGTGGAGGGTGCCCGTGGGTGCGGCCCAGGTTGAGCGCGCGGACGACGAGCCGGGAAATTGCGGGTGTTGCTTGACGGTGAAACAGAAGAGCGAGGGGACGGAATGACTGAGCCGCGGCATTTGGCGCGAGCGTGGGGCTGGACATTTCCGCACCGGGCCATGTTTCGGCATTACGGCTGGGTGTGGTCGGCGGAGTTCAAGTGTTACGTTCATCCGACGGCTCGGGTGGGCGACAACGCATTCGAGTTCGCCGCGAAGCTGAAGGGCGTGCGGGTGAGAGAGCCGCTGGTGGCGGACTCTCTCGCGGAGAACGGGGGGAGCGCAGAGCCCGAGGATTGACCACGGAGTACGCGGAGGCACGGAGAACAACGAGGAGGTAACGGCGATGAAAGTGATCTATGAGCCGGGGGGCGCGGCGAAGGAATACGCGGACCTGGCGATCAACATTTACAGCGGCTGTACGCACGGCTGCCGTTATTGCTACGTGCCGGCGTGTCTGCGGATGAAACCGGCGGACTTTCACGCGGAGGCCGTGCCGCGGTTCGGCATCGTCGAGGCGGTTGCGCGGGAGGCTCCGAAGTACGCAGGGGATCCGCGCGAGGTTCTGCTGTCGTTCACGAGCGATCCGTATCAGCCTGCGGAGGGCGCCCACCATGCCACGCGGCAGGTCATCGGGTTACTAGCGGCGAACAACGTGCGGATCTCGGTACTGACGAAGGATCCGCGCCGGGCCCTGTTCGCCGACTCCGAGTTGCTGCGGCGCGCGGACGTGAATCTCGGCACGACGCTGGTATTCGACAACACCGCGGACGCGCTCGAATGGGAGCCGCGGGCCCCGCTGCCGACGAGCCGGATGAAGCGGATCCGGCAAGCCCACAACTGGGGGTTGCGGACGTGGGTGTCGCTCGAGCCGGTAATCAAGCCGGAGCAGAGCCTCGCGATCATCGACGAGCTCCACGACTGCATCGATGTCTGGAAGGTCGGGAAGCTCAATCATCATCGCGAGCTCGAGGCGAAGATCGACTGGCGGGATTTCCACCGGCGTGTGATCGAGAAACTGGACGGGTATGGCAGCCGGTACGTGATCAAGAACGATTTATTGAAAGCTGCTGGACAGATCTGACGGACGAGGACGGGGAGGATCAAAAGGAGCGAGATGATGGATGCGAAAGTGATCGACGTTGCGGTTGGAAAATTGGTGCCGGCCCCGTGGCAGCGGGGGGTCGACGAGAAGTCGGAGAAGTTCAAGGACCTGCTCGCGGCGGTGAAGGCGGACGGGGTACGGAAGGCGCTCGACGTGCGGCCGCGCGGCGGGTGTGATGAGGACGGCTACGAGGTTCTGGACGGCGGCCGCAGGCTGCGCGCCGCGACGATCGCGAAGCTGAAGGCGGTCCCATGCATCGTCCACTCCGGGCTGACGGACGCCGAGGCCTGCGACCTGACGTACCTGGCGTTCCTGGGCCGCGAGGACCTGACGCCGCTGCAGGAGGGAAAGGCGATCGCCGAGCTGCTCGAACGTCACGGCGGTGATGCCGAGGCCGTCGCGTCGGTCGTCGGGAAGACGGTTCGGTGGGTTCGCATGCGGGCGAACCTCCGCTGGCTGACGAAGAAGTGGCACAAGCTCGCGGCGGATGCGTCCTGGACGGCCGCGCACCTGGCGCTCGTGGCGCGGCTGCCGGCGGCGGTCCAGGACGACCTTATCAAGACGGACTATGACTACGAGCAGCGGTGCGAAGACAGCGTCAAGGAACTCGCGGCGCGGATCAACGAGAAGTATCTGCGGTTGCTCAGCAAGGCGCCGTGGAATCTCGACGACGCGACACTCGTGCCGGAGATGGGCGCGTGCTCGGCCTGCACGCAGCGCTCGAGCCAGGAAGGGCTGTTGTTCCACGAGGCCGACGAGCTCGAGCC
>JBDREM010000019.1:0-12036 GCA_043819695.1 Planctomycetota bacterium | reverse complement strand
CGACGGCCGCGAGGTCACAATCGAGTACGGCGAGAACCCCGGCGTGAAATTGAGGGAGTACTGACGGACAACGGGGCGAAAACGGGGACCGCGGGGCTGTTGAAAAAGGTGCAGGAACCCGCCGACTTACAAAGTCGGCCTGCAGGAACGACCGTCTCGCGGCGTTCTGCGGCCCCGTGTAGGGCTCCTGGAGGCCCGCTCTGTGAGCGGGCGGTTATAATGAACAGCCCCACGGCCGGTGGGGCTGTTGAAAAAGGTGCAGGAAACCGCCGACTTACAAAGTCGGCCTGCAGGAACGACCGTTCCGCGGCGTTCTGGGGCCCTCCTTGCAGGCCCGCTCTGTGAGCGGGCGGGCGGCGTGATCACTCGATCCCCAACTGCCCCGACGTGAAGACGATCGGCGCGTAGCCCTTGGCGTCGACCGTCATCCGCTGGCCCGCCGCCACCTTCCACTCCCACTCGACCCAGCCGATGTCCTTCGTCTCCTCCGGCTCCAGCCGGTCGATCTTGTACCGCGCCTGCGCGTTCGACTTGGGATCGAGGGCGGTGACGACGACAGCATCGAGGGGCTTCTCGGACTCGTTGCGGACCTGCACGACCTTCCCCTTGCCGACGACCGAGTCCCGGACCTTCATGCTGACCGGCGTCTGAATGCCCTGGATGCGGAAAATCTGCGGAGCGATGAGCCACACCGCCGCAACGACCAGCGCGACGAGCGCGACGATGCACAGCAGCTTGACGACTCCGAACCCGCGGCGTTTCTCTTGTCGTAACGATATCACGGTCACGCTCCTTGCACACGTCCTGCGTGATGACACCCGACCAGTCTAGCCCCGAGCGTCCCGCCGCGTCAAGCTTTGCCCGCCGATGTGACCGTTCCAATGTCCGTGTGTTGCTGTAGCCGAGGGCACTGACCTCGGCCGGGCCGCCCTCAATGCGGGCGGCTACAGAAACAGCGCACTATTGACCTCCATGTTGACAAAGGAAATCGCCCGTCAGCGAAGGAGATTCTTCGCTAACGCTCAGAATGACAGAACCTGCTGCGATAGCGTGGCTTATGTCATGCTGAGCGGAGCGAAGCATCTCGACCGGCTGCACGCCTCGTTCCTTTCGATACATGAAGGTCAATAAGCAGATCGGGACCACACGGACATTGGAACGGTTACTCGCCGATCGAGCCGATACGCGAAACACGGGGCATTTCGCCGGTCACCGAGCGTTGCGCGCGCGCCAGAGCGCGCGGTTCCAATAGACGAACACGCAGGCGAAGACGGCGGCGGCGATCGTGACGACGAACGCGACCCACCACGCGACGGTCATGCACAGGCCCGCGAACGGCGGCGGCCCGGCGCCCGGCGACGCGGATGCCGCGACGGCACGTCCGCACAACGCGAACGAGATCGCGACGGTCTGAAGGAACGTCTTCGTCTTGCCCATCCAGTTCGCCCCGACGACCTTGCCCTGCACGGCGCCCGCCGAGCGAACGCCGTTGACGACGAACTCGCGCACGACGAGCACGAGCGCCATCCACACCGGCAGAATGCCGAGATGCGCGAGGCAGATGAAGACGCACGTCAGCAGCACCTTGTCGGCGATCGGATCGAGGTAGTTGCCCAGCGTCGAGCGGCTCGGGTCGCGGCGTGCGAGCATCCCGTCGAAGATGTCGGTGACCATCGCCGCGAGAAAGACGCCGAACGCGGTCCACACCGCCCACGGCCGGCCGGCATACATCAGCACGATGATGGGCAGTGTCAGGACGAGTCGTGAGGCCGTCAGCAGATTCGCCGCGCTCATCGCTCTCTCGCCGCTCCCTCAAGAACGAAACTTCTCGAATCGCGGGCGCTCCGCAGAAATGATCCGCTCGGAGTTGGGTGGCGATTCTGCGCCAACGCCGAGAATGACATTTCTTGCCGGCCTGTCGCCCGCATGGAACAGCTCCGAAGCTGTCATCCTGAGCACCGATTCATCCGGCCGAAAGACCCCCGTTCTCCACAGAGCAGGTTTCGAGGTTATTGTAGCGCCCCTTCGCGGAATGGGAAGGGCCTGCTTCGACAGTAATCGCTACTCCGTTGAAGTGGCGACGGTCTGCCGCTCCTGGGCCGGCAGTCATGGCCGAAAGAATCCCGCTCCCAGGCAAGGCGGGCGCCCGGATCGCGGAGCGTAACTAGTGGCAGGAACGGCTGTTTGCCAGTTTTCGGGCAAAAAACTCGGGCAAAATTGCTTGACAAAGCCCGTTATTGGGGTCAATATACTGGCGTATCAACGGGGCAGCGGGTTTTTCGTGGAAGCGTTTCCCGTCCCGCTGGAGAGGCCCGGGTGGCAGCCGGGCGTATTTGCAGGGTTCTTCATGCAGTGCGTTGCACTTGCTGACGTGCCAGTTGCAGCTCCGTAGTGCCAGTTTGGAAGAGGAGGCGACGTTATGCCTACGGGTACGGTGAAGTGGTTCAATGACAGCAAGGGCTACGGTTTTGTGACGTCCGACGAGGGCGGGGACCTGTTTGTCCACCACAACGACATCTTGGGCGAGGGCTTCAAGACATTGGCCGAAGGCCAAGCCGTTGAGTTCGAAGTCGAGCAGGGCGAAAAAGGGCCCCGCGCGACAAACGTCAAAAAGCTGTAACCGAACGCTGGAACCGCAAGCGCCGCCCGTTCTCGGGCGGCGTTTTTTTATGCACCCACCTGCTCGCCGGGGTTCCGCCTTGTTCCGCAGTCAAACCGCATCCGCGCAAGGCGCCCCTTTGGACATGGGATGGAGTTGTATCCGGGCGAGGTGTTGATGCGGACCCCTTTCATCGCTCCGGAATCCCCTCGTCTCCCACGTATGTCTCACGCCTGATGACGGAGTCTTGCCGTCGTGGTCATCCCGCGCTAACAGGTTGTCGGCCTCCGCGTGCGGGCGAACGCCCTGCCAGAAGCACAGCACGCGACCGCTCGAGGCATTGTGCGGATGTGTTCGTCTGGACGTTCAGACGAACACATCCCTGGTTGGCTGGTGTGTTCGAGCCGCATGCTGCCGACGGAGCCGCATATCCCACGGACCGAGAGCCAGCTCATCCACGGCGATATGAGCCGCGCACTTGCCGAGGTCGCGCTTGCTGTCTCACGGGCACTTCCTGGCGTTGCGGCGCCTGAGATGGTCGTGGGACACGAGGGGAATCCACCGGGAGGCCGAATCGCTCGAGCGTTCAGGCGGCTGCGCCGGGGCAGGTGATGACGAATAACCGGAGCGGCGCCCCGACGGCCTTGCAGTGGAAGCTACGAATCCGATGCGGCAGGAATAGCGTGTCGCCCCGCCTCACGCGCACCATAGCGTCGCCCGCATCCAGTTCTCCCCGGCCTTCGGTGACGATGGCGATCTGGTACGGCGCGTCGAGCGCGTACTCCATCTCCGTCTTGATTGCCAGGCGGTCGACTCGAAAGCAATCGGTGACGCTGGGCCCGACCAAGCGCTCCGCCGTTCCACCTTCTTCCTCGGCGAGGCCCATGCCGCGCAGTCTGATACGGTCCAGCGTCGCCTCCACGGTGTCTGCGGTGTCGTAGTCGAAGCAGTCCAGCCCCAGTTCCGGCGTGAGGGGGCCCCACATGTCGGAATCGGTCAGCTCGGTGCGGCCGACGAGCCGTTCCGGCTGCACGACCCAGTCGGTCGGCTCCTGGACTTCGAGGAGGAACACGCCCGAGCCGATGGCGTGTGGGAAGCGGCCGGGGATGAAGTACGCGTCGCCGGCCTCGACCGGCACGCGGTGGAGCATGTCGACCATCGCGGGGATATCTTGCTCCGTCACCGCTCTTCTGAAGTTCTCCTTTTGCACGCCCGGCTTGAAGCCCATCAGGAGATAGGGCTCCTCGCCGTCGATCACACGTTGGCCGAGCACGAACCAGGATTCCGCCTTGCCGTGTTCGCTGGCGTAATGTTCTCGCGCGAACTCCCGGTCGGGATGGCACTGGATCGGCAGGCGTATGGCGGAATCGAGGAACTTGCCTCGTGTCCCATGACGGTCTCAAGTTTTGACGGAAACATGTCGATACAAATGGCAGGCGTAAGTGTTTTCCGTGAGTCGATTTGGGAGGAAGCCTGCCATGAACGTGGATGTGTCGGACCTGTGTTGTGTGAATTCTTCGTGCCGGGATTACGGCAAACGAGGGGCGGGAAATCTGGTTTGCCGGAAGATTTACGGCAACTGGAAGAGCCGGTTCCTGCGGTGCCGGACGTGTGGCGAGGAGTTCTCGGAGCGGAAAGGGACGCCCCTGTTCGGTATACACTTGGAACCGGCGAAGGCGCTCGGCGTTCTGGAGCACTTGGGCGACGGTTGCGGAGTTCGCAAAACGGCTCGCCTGGTGCACGTGTCGAAAAACACGGTGACGGCCATGGTGAACCGCGCCGGAGGCCATGCGAAAAAACTTCACGACGAACTGGTTCGGAACTTGAACGTGCGCGAGGTGCAGTTCGACGAGAAGTGGTCTTTCGTGGGAAAAAAAAGACAAGCAGTGCAGCGCGGACGATCCCGCTGATCAGGGTTTGGGCTCCGTCTGGGACCACGTGGCGTTCGATCCGGAGACCAAGTTGGCCATAACCGTAGTTCCCGGCAAACGAGGCGTCGCGAACATCCGGCGCGCGGTGAAAGACTTCGCCAGCCGGACGAACGGCGTGGTGCCCAAACTCATCACGAGCGATGCGTATAAGCCGTATCGAGCCGTTCTGCTGGAAGTGTACGGCGAGAAGAAACCTGTCAAGCGCCGCCATCGGCGGGGCCGGTCGCCCAAGCCCCGGCGAGTTCCGCCGCCCGGAATGGTCTATGCCGTCGTGCACAAAGTGCGCCGCAAAGGCCGAGTGATACGTGTCAACGTCCGAGTTGTTTTTGGGACCGAAGAACAACTTCGCGTGGCCCTTCAGTCTTCCAGCGTCTCCGAGCACGTCAACATCGCTTACGTCGAACGCTACAACGCGACGGACCGACATCTCAACTCGCGGAAGGCCAGGAAGGTGTATTCGTTCTCCAAGCACCCGCTGTTGCATGAAGCGGCGACCTACTTCACCCAGGGCATCTACAACTTCTGTCGCCACAATCGCGGCCTCACCATCAAGACTCGGGCGGGCTCCTGCTCCCGGCTCATACACAGAACGCCTGCAATGGCCAGCGGAATAACTGACCACATTTGGTCCGTTGAACAGTTCGTTTGTTACCAAGCTTGTCCGCCTGTGACAATCTAAGGACGCGAGACGAATTTCTGTCGGACCCTTTTCTGAGCGTGGGCCGGCCGCGGCCGACGGCGGAACTAACCCGTTGTGAGACGTGCGCGGCCGGAATATAATCGACCCGTCAGGCTGGATCGAGGAGAGATCATGAACATCGCCGTCGTCGGGACCGGTTACGTCGGGCTGGTGTCCGGCGCGTGTTTTGCGGAATTCGGGACGCACGTCACGTGTGTCGACAACGACGAGCAGAAGGTCGAGACCTTGCAGAAGGGGCGGATTCCGATCTACGAGCCCGGGCTCGAGCAGCTCGTTGTGCGGAACGTTGCGGCCGGCCGGCTTCAGTTCACGACCGACCTCGCCGGCGCCGTCCGCGAGAACCTGGTCGTCTTCATCACCGTCGGCACGCCGCAGGACCCGCACGGCCGGGCCGACGTCAGCTCGGTGATGAGCGTGGCGGCGGCCATCGCCGACGTGATGACGGGCTACAAGGTGATCGTGACGAAGTCGACCGTGCCCGTGGGCACCGGCGACCGCGTCGACGCGCTCATCCGCGAGCGGCTCAAGGCGGACCACCCCTTCAGCGTGGCTTCGAACCCCGAGTTCCTGCGCGAGGGCGCGGCCATCGAGGACTTCATGCGCCCGAACCGCGTCGTCATCGGCACGGAAGACGAGCACGCGCGGGCGATTCTCGAGGACCTGTACCGCCCGCTCTACCTGATCGAGACGCCGATCGTCAGCACGCGCCGCCGCGCGGCCGAACTGATAAAGTACGCGTCGAACGCGTTCCTCGCGGTCAAGATATCCTACATCAACGAGATGGCGGACCTGTGCGAGAAGATCGGCGTCGACGTGCATCAAGTCGCGCGGGCAATGGGGCTCGACCGGCGCATCGGTGCGAAGTTTCTCCATCCGAGCCCCGGGTACGGCGGCTCGTGCTTTCCGAAGGACACGCGCGCCATCCTGGCGACGGCGGCGGAGCACGGCTTGCCTCTCCGCATCATCGGCGCGGCCGTCGACGTCAACGACCGCCGTCCGGCGGCGATGGTCGAGAAGATCCGCGCGGCGCTCGGCGGCGAGGTTCGGGGCCGCACGATCGCGCTCCTCGGGCTCGCGTTCAAGCCGAACACCGACGACGTCCGCGAGTCGGCCGCGCTCAAGATCGCAATGGAGCTGACGAGCCAGGGCGCCACCGTCAGGGCATACGACCCGGTGGCGATGGAACGCGCCCGCGCGGCCGGCTTCGCGGGCGAGTTCGCATCGGACGAATACACGGCCTGCGAGGAGGCCGACGCCGTTGTCATCGCGACCGAATGGAACCAGTTCCGCAACCTCGATCTCGACCGCGTGCGCGAGGCGCTCGCCCGGCCCGTGATGATCGACCTCCGCGATGTCTACGAGCCGGCCGACATGGCCGAGAAGGGCTTCGGCTACACGGCCGTCGGGCGCTAGGCCGTCCGACGCTTCCTTGCTGCCAGGATGGCGCTTCCCAAAAGCAACATCGCGCACGCCGACGGCTCGTGCATAGCGTACGTGATCTCCAGGTACGGCCGGTTCTCGGGGCTGTGGTACGGCCATTCCGGATACGGTCCGTGGGCCTCGGAGCTCACGAAGTAGTAGGTCTGCTCGACGTCATACTCGTGAGAGAGGCGCACGCCGCAGTTCGACTCCGGCTCCGCCAGCCAGTCTCTCACAAGGCCGGTCACGTCGTAGCTGCGGAAGCCGAGGGAAGGGGTCTCGGCGGTTCTGAACGTCCAGCCGGCCTCGACAGCCGGCTGCGAGTTGCCCGTCATGCCGCCGTCCGTTCTTTCCGTCCACGGCTCGAGCACGCGGTGCCCGAGGATCACGACATCCGCCGTGCTGCCCGGCTGCTCCAACTTGCCGACGCACAGCCAGAGCGCCGCGGATACGACGCGACCCGGCGGCAGAGCCAGATCAGGCAACTGGTCGAACTTGAAATACGCGTTATGGCGCCAGTCGCCTGCTTTGCCGACCCACACAGACTCGCTGTTGCCGTGGGTGAGATCGTTGCCCAGGTGTCCATACGTGGAGGCATACGTGTCGTGTCCGTCGCCGTCGTCCATCGTCATCCTCACCAGGCCCGGTGCCGGCAGGACGGTCGTTGCTTGTGCGCTCCCCGTCAGAAGTGCGGCGACGCATAGGATGCAAACAAGTGTGTTCGGAGACATCGTCATCCTCCGTTCACCGGGCGCGCGAGCCAAGATGCCGCCACAGAGCGCCCGGACCACCCCGGACGCGCTCCGAGTGCGTGGGCGCGCCGCGTGGGCGCATCGAGCCGGAAGGCGCTGCGTGGTGTCGCCGCGCAAACCGAGTTTTTGCCTTACTGTGCAAATTTCATGCCACTGCGGCTGGTGAACGGCCGGGCGCCTGCAAGCAGTTGCGGCCCTTAATGTTATGGAAGCGCCAGGCGCGGAGCGCGCGCCCGCCCTGTTGCCCAAGAACCACGCGGAGCGCCGTCCGTTTGTGTGCGCGCGGCGTTAGTCGTTGTCACGGCACGACTTAACGAATGTTGCGTTTTCGCAACGCCCGCCGCCTGGCCACCTTCGTGCCGGGTTCTTCATTGACCTCGCGGGGTTTGCGGGCTATGCTGTACTGGGGAGTTCTTGGAGGGCAGGATGATGGAGCAGGCACAGTTCGAGACGCGGCTGAAGTGCGCGGTCAGGGCAGGCTGGATAACGTCGCTGATCGGCATCATCTGGATCATCGTTGCGTGGTGCGCGTGGATATGCCTCGTCTCGTGTCCCACCTGCGCATCCTGGGTCGAGTGGATGTGGGGCGGGGTGAAGCTGGCGGAGGCCAGGCTGATTGTGTTGGCCTTCTTCGGGGCGGTCAAGATGATGGTTTTCGCGTGCGTTCTCGTCAGCATCTTCCTGACGGTCTGGCACAGGCGCCTGCGGAAGGCGGCGTGAGCGCTGCTTCGCGGCGCGTCCGCACATGCAGACTACATATAGCACCAGATAGGGGAATTCGGCGAACCCTCCCGCCACTTGCTCGTTTATCTTCGTGAAGCACACGCCGGAGTTGACGGCCGTCGGCGGCGCGGCGCTGTCGTTCAGCGGACACGGGACAAGGAGGGCCGGAAATGGAACAGCTCACAGTGCGCGAACAGTTGGCGGCGCAGCTCAGGCGCGCGCCGTCCTTTGCTTTTGCCGCGGGCGTCGTGACGGTGGCTCTCGTCATCAGCGCCTTCATCACATTCAGCGGCCCGGGGCCGAAAGGCCTGCCCTCGGTCATCGCCGGTCTCGTTGAGCCTGATGAGCCGGTCATCGACAAGATCGATGAGAAGGTCGACCCGAAACGGCGGCACGAGAGGCGGAACCCGCTCCCCCGGGAGGGGAAGTTTGAGCCGGAGGAGATGGACCGAGAGTTCGACAAGGAAAAGATATTTGATGACCCCGGCGTTGCCATTGATGACCCGGCGGGCCCCGACGCTCCGCCGGACGATATCGATCATCCCATTCCGGAATTGCCGCGGCTCACGCTGGTGATCGGCGTGGGCGGGCCGTTCACGGGCCGCGGGCGGGTATATCGCGGCCGGACGGAGGGAGGGATTCGGCAGGCGGGCCCGGATGGGGGCATGCCCCCCCCGACGCTGCCTGCCATCGACGACGGCCTGAGATGGTTGGCCAGGGCGCAGGACAAGGAGACGGGCGGCTGGGACGTGAAACGCTGGGGCGGCAGCGCCGAGCGCTCGACCGCGGGCGTCTCGGGCCTCGCTCTGCTTGCGTTCTTGTCGCGAGGCTGCACCGACCGGTATCCCGAGAAGTACGCCCGAACGGTCACGAAGGCCGTCGAGTTCCTCGTCTCCCGTCAGCACAGCGAGGGTGCCAACCGCGGCTGGTTCGGCGAGCGGATGTACAGCCAGGGCATTTGCACGATGGCGCTCTCGGAGGCGTCGGTCATGTTGCGGAGCCCCCGGCTGCGGCGGATGGCGCGGAAGGCGGCGCAGAACGGGATCGACCACATCCTGAGCAAGCAGCCCTCGCACGGCGGGTTCGGATACACCGGACCCGGCAACGACACGTCCGTCACGGGCTGGCAAGTGATGGCGATCAAGTCGGCGATGATCGCCGAGCTCCGCGTGCCGCGAGACGCGAGGGAGCGGACGGAGAACTTCCTGCGGCTCTCGATGGCCGACGACGCCTCGACGCCGTACCGGATCAACCCGTCGGGCGGCACGGGCCGCGGCACGCCGCGGATGACCGCGGTCGCGCTGACCGCGCGGCTCTTCATGGGGCACAGCCGCGAGGCGGAGGACTGCGTGCGACAGGCCGACTGGCTGACGGAGCGGGGCGGCCACCTGACGCTCGCGTCGCGCGGCACCGACTTCTACTACATCTACTACATGAGCATGGCGATGTTCCACATGGGCGGCAAGTACTGGACGCCGTGGAACAAGGCCTTCAACGTCGGCCTCCGCGCGCGGCAGGTGAGGACGGGTCCGGACAAGGGCAGTTGGCCGGTCGCCGAGAGCGCGTACGGCGCACACGGCGGGCGCGTCTATACGACGGCGATGGCGTGCCTCGCGCTTGAGGTCTACTTCAAGCACTTGCCGATGTACAAGATGTTGTAAGTATGGGGGGTGGCCGGGCGGACAGGGCTTGAGTTCGGTCGTCGGCCGGGTCCCGGAGCTTGCCCGCGGCAACGCCCAGTTTTGTCTGGAATTTTGCGAACTTTCGTGATAAAACTACGTTAGGAGGTTTGTGGCCTCTTGCGCCGGCTGAGGCACTTAGAGTTCGAACAGTCCGATGTGTCGGGGGTGAGAGAACTGACATGGAACAGCTAACCACAGGCGAGTGGGCCAGAGAGCAGTTGAAGCGGGCGCCTTCGTTCGCGATTGCAGCGGCCGTCATCACAGCGTTCCTCATCATCAGCACGTTCATTGAGTACTCGGAGGCGCGGCCGAAGCCCCCGCTCGCGCCTGTCGAGGCGGATATCGCCGAGGTAGAGCCGGAACCACTCGATGAGATCGATGAGGCCATCGAGCCCGAGGAGCATGAGTTCAAGCCCATCGAGGATGCTCCGGTTGTGGACGCGGACGTTGTGCCCGTCGATGCTCCGCTCGACGACGTGACCATTGACATCGATTTCACCGAAGACCTGATGTCCGACGAGATAGAGCCGACGGACCCGTTCCCGATCGAACTTACCAAGAAGATGGCCGTGATCGGCTCGGATCCCGGGACGGGCGGATTCCGCGGCAGTCTGGGCAGCCGCACGCTCGGCGGCAAGAGGCGCGCGGCGCGGCGCTTCGGCATGCCGCGCGGGACCGACCGGGACATTCTCGCTGCGCTCCGCTGGCTGAAGAAAGTCCAGGAGGCTGACGGGAGATGGAATTGCGGGAAGTGGGGCGGCGGCGCAAACGAGGATGCCGGTGTCACCGGGCTCGCACTGCTGGCGTTCCTCGGGTTCGGCTGCACGGATAAACATCCGACCGAGTTCGCGCCGACGGTCCGAAAGGCGATCGCCTACCTCGTCAAGAAGCAGCAGTTGGCCGGCGGAGACAAGGGCGACAATAAGGGCTGGTTCGGCGAGCGAATGTACACCCAGGGCATCTGCACGATGGCGCTGGCCGAGGCGTACGGGATGAAGATCGGCGGCTCGCAGATTCGCCAGGCCGCGCAGG
The DNA here is from genome assembly GCA_043819695.1 of Planctomycetota bacterium. Taxonomy (GTDB): domain Bacteria; phylum Planctomycetota; class PUPC01; order PUPC01; family PUPC01; genus CAYLQD01. The sequence continues at coordinate 1,198 of JBDREM010000019.1, read as the reverse complement.
ACGCCATCGACTACATCGCGCGAGTCCAGCCAGAGGACGGCGGGTTCGGGTACACCGGCGGCGGGAACGACACGTCGGTCACGGGCTTCAACCTGCAGGCGATCAAGGCCGCGCTCAACGTCGGGCTCAGCGTCTCGCCGGACACGCTCGCCAAGTCCGAGCGGTTCCTCCGCAGGTGCCTCAACGCCGACTACTCGACGTCCTACCAGGCGGGGAGCGGCGGCGGCAAGCCGAGCATGACGGCAGCCAGCCTCACCGGCCGGCTCTTCCTCGGGCACAAGCGGACGGCTCGGGACTGCACCGGCCAGGCGGAATGGCTTACGGCGAACAACCAACACGTTCAGATCGCCCAGCAGGTCAACAACGTCTACACGATCTACTACCTGAGCCTTTCGATGTTCAACATGGGCCAGAACTACTGGAAGGGCTGGAACAATGCCTTCAACGCCCCGCTCAGGGCCAGGCAAGAGAAGAAAGGCCCCGACAAGGGCAGTTGGCCGAATGCAGGTTTTGCCTACGGCGGGCACGGCGGCCGCGTCTACACGACGGCGATGGCCGTTCTCTCGCTCGAGGTCTACTTCCGCTACGAGCGTGTCGATTCGCCCGGCTATAACAAGTGACAGCGGGGCCGTTGAAAAAGCTACGGGAAGCCGCCGACTTACAAAGTCGGCCTACAGGAACGGCCGTTTCGCGGCGTTCTTGGAGTCCCTTGTAGGCCCGCTCCGTGAGCGGGCGGGCCCTTTCGACAGCCCCACAGCTCCTTCCGGCGCCCGCCGGCATGTTCGTCCGCAAATTGACAGGTCGGCCGGCCGCTTGTATAATCCCGCGCGTCCAATCCCCGATTGCCCGAGGTCACGCTGATTTGCGAATCATTTTGGCAAGGACCGCCGGCTTTTGCATGGGCGTGAAGAGAGCAATGGAGAAGGTGCTCTCCGTCGCCCGCGACCGGCGCGGCCCGATCTTCACCTACGGCCCGCTCATTCACAACCGGCAGGTCGTCGAGACGCTCGAGGCGCGCGGGATATGCGCGCGCACCGATTTCGAGGGCGTCGGCGAAGGGACGGTTCTGCTTCGCGCACACGGCGTGCCGCCGGACGTCGCCGGCCGCCTTCGCGCCGCGGGGCTCGAGGTCGAGGACGGCACCTGTCCGCACGTGGTCAAGGGCCAGCGCTCGATCTCACGGCGTTCGGCCGAAGGG
>JBDREM010000018.1:0-5086 GCA_043819695.1 Planctomycetota bacterium | reverse complement strand
CCCGAAGATCATGCCGTGCGCCTGCCGGAAGAAGTCGGCCGGCTCAAGTAGGTCGGCGGCCTCGTCGTATGTCTCGCCGTGGAGCAGGACGGCGCCGAGAACCGCCCTCTCGGCAGACAAGCTGTGCGGGAGCGTCCGCTCGGGCTCGCGCTGTTGGACCCGTTGTGTCATTGGCAGACCGGCTTCCACGCGCGCGCAATGTGCCGAGATAGAACCAGTGGAATCTTAGCGATCATCGCACTGGCTCGCTTCCTGGCGCTGCCGTTGCTCCCGTGCTGCGCTGCGCCGTCCTGAAACCACCCATCACCCTTTCCGTTCTTTCGCATCCCGCCGATGCCGCCTTGCTTGATGCCTTCCAACCCGCAATCGCACGAGGTGAACCGTGCGCCCTTGCCGATGTCTGTGAAGCCATGCTTCTCCATTTCCTCAGGCGTTGGATGAGCGTAACGGGCGATTGGCCGATTCTTCCACAGGACTTTCGTGGCGCCGTCGCTGCGATGCGTCACGCCCTCTTTCAGCACTTCGCGCCCTCGCGTCATCGGCATGAGTGCGGGCACATCGCCCCATAAATGGAAGCTGCCGAAGTGATACTTCGACCGCCCGACGTAGGGCTGCGCCCCGCGCACGTTCTCGACCACCAGCGGAATGTGATGCCCGGCCGCTTCGCACGCTTCCCGCTGAATCCGGAAGCACGCCTCGAATAGCGTGTTGTCCGGCGGCGGTAGAGCCTTCGCTCGCTTCCACGGCATCGCCCGGTAACTGTATGCCTGACAGGGGGGGCTGGCGACAATGAGCGCCGCGTCCTTGAACTGTGCGCCATCAAGCGTCAGCACGTCCTGAACCACAAGCTGCGCCGGATACTGCACCTCGCCGTAGACATGCCGTTCGTTATCGAATCCGATCACGCGGTAGCCTTCTAGCAGGAGCCCTTCGGTCCAGCCGCCGAGCCCACAGTAGAGATCGATCGCCAGCGGCTGTCTCATCCGCGCGCCTCGAGCTTCGCGGCCTGCCGGCAGTAGAAGCACGGCCCCGGCCCCCACGTCGTGCGCCCGCACTCGTCGCACGGCCGCTCCTCATGCGCCGCCCAGTCGAACATGACGTCGTACGCCTGCCCGCCGATCACGACCGTCCGCAACGGCGCCGCGGCCGCCTCGGCCAGCCAGTCCGGGACACGCCCGGCCATGAGGTCGCGACAGTCGGCCTCGGTGAACGGCCGGTCCGCCGGGTAGAAGTCCTCTGGGCGCTCTGAAATAGTCACGGCCGAGCCTTCGGGAACTCTCGCACTCTCAGATCCTCCGGCCACTCGGACGGGTCGCCGCCTTTGCGATCGCGTAGCCATGAACCGATAACTGGCGTCGCGTGCCCCTCGATGAATGGGTGTGCGCCGAGCTGCTTCACGAACACCGGAACCGCCGCCTGACACTGCGATACGAGCGACCGCACCCACGCCAGATCGCACGGCCGCGCCTTCGGGCCGCTCTCGCCGCCGACGATGACCCAGAAGCGATGATCGCGCATACCGTGCGCGTGCGGGAAGTGGAGGGCTAGTCCAATCGGCCCGAGCAGCGGCTCCGCGCTGATGAATCGCACGGCAGCGGGCGTCTGGAGCAGCAGCGGAATCCGCTCGTCCGCGCAGTGCTGGTTCTCCACGCTCACGCCGAGCCAGAGATTATCCGGCGGCTTTAATCCTTCTGCCTCCCCGATGTGACCAAAGAAGTGCAGCATCCGATCGGCTCGCTTCGTGAGCACCTGAAAGGTGTGCTGTGGAGCCGCGATAATGGTGTCCATTACGCGGGCGACAAACTGATACGGCACGTCGGGATGGAACAGATCCGACATGCTGTTCACGAACACCTTGCGCGGCTTCCGCCACCGCAACGGCTGGTCGAGACGGTCCTCGTGGCACTGCACGTCCGTGAACTCGCGCGGGCGTAGGTGGCTTTCGTCTGTCTCCGCGTTGATCATCTCGATCGGCGGATACTGCTGCGCCCAGAACCGGTTCGCAACCGTCTCGGCGTAGCAGTTCGCGCACCCCGGCGACACCTTCGCGCAGCCCGTCACCGGATTCCACGTCGCGTCCGTCCAGGCGATGCCGCCGTTTCGTTGATCGCTCATAGTCTTCCCTTCTCGCCCTTCAGGCTCCGCAGGTAGGCCATCGTGGCGTCACAATCCGGAACGCCCCGGGTCTGCGCCGCCGCCGCCGCCGCCGGCCGCTCGTCCTCCCACCGCCGCGCGTTCAGCCACGTCGCCGGGTACGGGATGAACCGCCCGTCGTCCTTCTGCCAGTCCTCGGACCCGGACCAGTAGGCCAGCGCCGACACGATCGTCTCGATGAGCGCCGGCGCCGGCGCGAGCTTCGTCCAGGCGCGTAGGGCCGTCGCCTTCGCCACCTTTTTCGGGTACTGATCCCAGAAGGCATCGAAGCCCGTACGTACGTTTCTTTCTGTCTTCTGCTTTCTGCTTTCTGCTTCTGTATGGGCTGACGTCGTTGACTTCTGGGGTTGAGTCAATGACACACCGTTTGACAGCTTCGATCGCTTCGCTCGTGACCGGGATTGGGCCTCCCGGTTGTAGGCCCGCCGCTCCTCCTCGTTTCGGATGCTCCGGTAGATTTCGTGTGACGTGACGCGGTATTGATACCCGCCCTCGTGAATGAGGCGTCGCCCGTCCTCGGCGGGGTTGCGACTCTTCGGGTCCGGCGCCGTCAGGATGGCGATTGCTCGCTCGATGGCGTCTGCGTCTGTTCCGAGGATGGCCGCAAGGAGAGGCGGATTCAGTTCGACGCTGGAGTCGATGACGTTCGCGACAACGTAGCCCCAGACAGCGAAGACGTCGGTGCCGGCGCCGAACATCGAGCCCGTGAATGTTGAGGAGAAGAATTTGCCGAACATCACGACAACTCAAACTTTCGCCGGCAGAACCGACACTGGACAACCCGCGGCATCGCGTGACGCCCGACGTCGAAGACGATGCCTCCGCCAAGTTGTGCAATCGGGGAACCCAGGACAGGGAGGTCGGCCTCCGCCTCACATCGAGGACAGCCATATGAGATCATGTGTGCTCCCCCTCCTACCGGAACATCGCCGCGGTCAATGACTCGCCATGTGGCTCTCATAATAGTCAAACGGTATCATGTTTGACGTTAGACAGCAACTACTAATTCCTCGCCAGCGTCACGGCTGCACCCGGAGCCGCTTCCGGTTCCGCGGCCCGTCCGCGTTGCTCGCCTTCTGCACCGGCCAGGACCACACCACGCCCTCGGTCGCCGACGTGTCGCGCAGGTCGAGCCGCCGCTGCGCCGCCCGCCACTTCGACGAGACACGGTCGTCGGCGCCCGGGTCGGCCTTCGGGTCCACGAGCGCGAGCAGCCGATCAAGGAGCCTCATCGCTTCCCCTTCATGCCGGTGAGTAGTATCAACCGTCGCACGAGTTCAGGCCCGTCGAAGTCGGCATGAAGAAAGACCTGCGGCGGGTCCGCTGTCGTCTTGGCAGTCGCAACGCAGCCACAAGCCACGCACGCACCGATGGCACCGAGAAAGTCCCACGAATTAAGGTTGTCTGCGCCGGATAGGCTCCGTCTGCCCGCAAAGACGTCGCGGTGATCAGAGAGCCAAGCCCACACCGTATCGTCCCAATGGCTATACCCGTAGGCGATGCACGCTAACTGCTGTCGCCCTGGCGTTTGTCTCTTCGTCATGCTGCCTAGCGTGGTCTTCATCCTTTGATCCTCCCGTCCTCGATGTAGATCTGCACGCGCGGGTCGGCCGGATCCTCGGCGAGCATCTCGAGCCACACCTGGCAGTCAGCCGCCGCCGCCATCTCGGCCAGCAGCGCGAGTTTCTCCGACCCGAGCAGCGACCCGTCCCGCACGAGCAGCACCCGGAGCGTCGGGTTCGTCGCCAGCCCGATCGCCACCGACACCCGAATCCGGTCAGACGTTGACGCCTGATCGAACGGCAGCCCGTCGAGCGTCACGTCGCCCGTCTCGGCATCGAGCCCGAGGCCCTCGACGGGGAACGACACGGCCGCGAGCCGAGCGACCCGATCGGCGTCGAGCGCCTCGATCGTGGCGGTCAGGCGGTCGGTCTCGTGCTGCGCGTCGGCGAGCATCGACCGCGCTCCGGCGTGCTGCGCGTTCGCCCTGACCTGCTGATTCGTTCCTTCGGCCACCGAAAGGCGCGCGCGTATCGCGTCCTGGTCCGGACAGCGATCGCGCGCCGCCGCGACGATCCCGTGCTGCCGATCGAGAACGCCCAATGTCTCGACCTCGGCAACATCGAGGTCCGCCAACCGCTTCCGGATTGTGGCCTGCTCGGTCTGGATTCCGGCCAGCGTCGACTGGGCGCGCTCCAGCACACGCTCCGCGTCCCGGAACGCTTTCACGGCCTTGTCCGCTTGACGCAGTTCGTCGGCAATCCCCGCGATCGAGACCTCTTCGAGCGGCGCGTCTTCGTACCGCGCGAGGCTTTCGGCCTGCACCTGCAGCGCCTTGACCGACTTGTTCGCCTCGGCACGCTCGGCGTAGACGCGCGCCCGCTCGGCGTCGAGTAACGTCGTGTCGAGCCCGACCATCCGCCGCAGCGTCTCGGCCTGCGCCTTCCGCTCCTGCCGTTCGAACTCCAACGGGTCGAACGACAAGGAGCTGTAGAGCTTGTCCAACATGGCCTGCGGGCTCGGATACCGCGCCCCGTCCTTGTTCGAGACGACCAACTTCCGGCTCCCCTTCGAGCCGTAGAGCCGCGTCACGATGATGTCGCCGAGGTCGAGCACGACGCGCCCGCTGTCCTGCCCGCGCCGCACCGGCTCGCCCGGCGTCTGCGCCTCGCCGCACATCGCCATCTCGATCGCATCGAGCAGGCTTGACTTGCCGGCGTCATTCTTCCCGCCGATGACGACGAGCTCGCCGGCCGGCGTCACTTCCACCGCGCAAAGTCTCTTGATATTCTCCGCGCTGAACTTGACGATCTTCACGGTCAGCCCTCCTCGCCCGGCTGGCGGACGGCCTCGACTTCGACGACGAACCCCGTCAGCTTATTGACCGAGGCCGCCCCCGACTTCGACGCCAGCACTTCGAACGACGGCACGA
>JBDREM010000017.1:0-8727 GCA_043819695.1 Planctomycetota bacterium | reverse complement strand
CCTCGGCTTCTGCTTCGGTCTCTTCGGCTTCTTTGGTTTCGGGCCCCTCGGCTTCTGCTTCGGTCTCTTCAGCTTCTTCTATTTCGGACTCCTCGGCTTCTGCTTCGGCCTCTTCAGCTTCTTCTATTTCGGGCTCCTCGGCTTCTTCAGTCTTTGATTCTTCAACGGCCGCCTCTTCGGCCTCGGCCTTCTGCTGGCGCTTGAGCTGGCGGTGTTTGGCGACGTACTCGGCCGCGCACTCGACGAGCTTCTCGCTTATGACCTCGCCGATGCCGCCGACGGTCATGACGGAGTCGGCCGAGGTCGTCGCGAGCTTCTTCATCGAGAAGCCCGAGCCGAAGAGCTTCTCGATCGTTTTCTTGCCTACGCCGGGGATAACGGAGAGAGCTTCCGTCATCTTGCCGAGCTCGCCGTCAAGCTCCTTCTGGCTCATGACGTCGATGTCCCATTCAGTGAGCTTCGACGCGAGCCGCACGTTCTGCCCGAGCGCCCCGATCGCGCGGGAGAGCTGGTCCTCGGCGACGATCACGCGGGCGAGCCGCGCCCGCGGGTTGAGGCTGATGGCCTCGACCTCTGCGGGGTTGAGCGCGTTGGCGATGAGAATGTCGGACTGATCGCTCCAGCGCACGATGTCGATCCGCTCGCCGCCAAGCTCGGCGACGATGTTCTTGATCCGGGTGCCGCGCACGCCGACGCACGCGCCGACCGCGTCGACCTTCGAGTCGACCGACGTGACGGCGATCTTCGTGCGGTAACCCGGCTCGCGCGCGAGCGCCCTGATCTCGATGATGCGTTCGGTTATCTCGGGCACCTCGAGCTCGAACAGCTTCTTGATGAGGTCCGGATGGCTGCGCGACAGGATGATGCGGACGTTGCTGCCGGCCTTCTTGACGTCGAGAACGTAGCACCGAATCCGCTCGCCGACGCGATAGCGCTCCTCCCTGACCTGCTCGCGGCGCGGGAGAATGCCCTCGGTCTTGCCGAGGTTGATGATCACGTGCCCGCCCTCGACCCGCTGGACGGTGCCGTTGACGATGTCGCGGAGCCGGGCCTCGTAGTCGCGCAGGATGACGTCGCGCTCGGCCTCGCGAATCTTCTGGATGATGACCTGCTTCGCGGTCTGCGCCGCGATTCGGCCGAGGCCCGCGGGGTCGATGTGTTCGTCGGTCCCCTCGACGGATATCTCGCCCGTCTCGCGGTCGATGGTGACGCTGATCTCTTCCAGCGTGTCCTCTCGTTTCCGCAGAGCCGATGCCATCGCGTCTTCGAGCGCGCCGAAAAGAATGTCCAGCGAGATGTCCTTGTCCCGGTGGATACTGTCGATGATCCTCAGCAGTTCGCCGTTCATTTCACGGTCCCAATAAACGTCCGCCTGACGAAGCGGAGCTTCCTGTCACAGGCGGCCTCGCGAGCGTCGCCGCGCCGGGCCGCCCGTCCGTCATGCCGCCGGCCGGCCGCGTTGTGCCAACGAGACGTTCTTGCCGGTCTCGGGGTCGAAGAGATGCGCCTTGCCGGTATCGAACGTCAGGCCGACGTCGTCGTCGACCGCCGTCTTCTGGTGCGAGGGCGCCTTGCAGACCAGGTCGTGATAGTCGGTGGAGAGGTAAACGATCATCTCGTCACCCAGCGGCTCGACCACGTTGACCCTGGCTCGAACGTCGCCTGGGCCGGCGCCGATGGTGATGTCTTCGGGCCGGGCGCCGAGGACGGCCTCGCGGCCGGGCAGCGCCTCGATGGTGCGCTTCGCCCAGCCGGGCAGCACGATCCTGGCCGAACCCTCGTTGAACAGCACGCTGCCATTGTCCGTTTCGATGCGCCCGTTGAGGAAATTCATCGGCGGCGTGCCGAGGAAGCCCGCGACAAACCTGTTCTCGGGCCGGTCGTACAGTTCGAGCGGCGAGGCCAACTGCTGGATGATGCCGTCGTTCATCACGGCGATGCGATCCCCCAGCGTCATCGCCTCGACCTGGTCGTGCGTCACGTAAATCATCGTCGTGCCGAGGCGGTGGTGCAGCTTGTTGAGCTCCGCCCTCATTCCGACCCGGAGCTTGGCATCGAGGTTGGAGAGCGGCTCGTCGAAGAGGAACGCGGCCGGCTGCCGGACGATCGCCCGGCCGAGCGCCACCCGCTGCCGCTCCCCGCCGGAAAGGGCCTTCGGCTTCCGGTCGAGCAGGTCCTGTATGCCGAGGAGCGATGCCGTCTCGTTCACCCGCCGGTCGATGTCCGCCCTCGGATACTTCCGCAACTTCAGGCCGAAGGCCATGTTCTTGTACACCGTCATATGCGGGTACAGGGCGTAGTTCTGGAACACCATCGCTATGTCGCGGTCCTTGGGCGGAACGTCGTTCACGACCCGGCCCCCGATCCTGACGGTCCCCCGAGTGGCTTCCTCCAGGCCCGCGATGATCCGCAGAGTCGTGGACTTGCCGCAGCCGGACGGCCCCACAAGCACGAGCAGTTCCATATCCACGACGTGGAGCGTGATGTCGCTGACCGCGACAACGTCGCCCGAATAGACCTTCGTGACGTTGTCGAGCGTAACTTCAGCCATCCCGGCCTCCTGCCCGAAGACGCAATAAAGCCCCTCCGGAAAAGGGTGCTTGCGCAACAGAACCCGAATATCCCTTATCCGAGCCGTATTATAGGGTATGCCCCCGGTCTGTCAAGTCAATCCGTTTTTCGTCAGGGTCATTCAATTCTGCGCCTCGAGCGCTGCCCGGTCATGTTGGACGGCACGGCGTTTCGTCCGCCCCCAAGGGGCAAGATTCAATGGCCTGCCCTTCGGCCCTGAGCTCACGGCCGAAGGGGGGCAACGCCCCAGGAACAGATTCGTTACCACATCCGAATGCCGCCGGCAGGAAACATGGTAATTCTGAGGCACAGGTGTTCCTGAGAATTACCATATTGCGCGGGGCCGCCGGTCGGCGGATGAGCTTGTGCTTCCGAAGCGCGTCCCTGAGAATTACCATATTGCGCGGGGCCGCCGTCAGGAAACATGGTAATCCTGAGGCACAGGTGTTCCTGAGAATTACCATATTGCGCGGGGCCGGTGGGACGAGGCGCGGGTTTTCCCCGAGCGGCCCGGGAGTGCTGGCTGACGGACGAGCGTCGCTCGCCTGCTTTGCTGCCGATGCCGCCCCTGCGGGGCTCACCAGAAACCGCCCCCAGTAGACACACCCGACAATTGAATGACCGTGGTTTTTCGTCATCAGGCTTGAAACGCGGCCGTTTCTTTGCTAGTATGTGGCTGCGCCCCATTCGGACCTGGCCGCCCACCCGCGGGCGTCATACAGGAAGCCTGCAGAGGGAGAAGAAAAGAACATGGCTGCGAACGTCATACTCGTCGAGCCCGATGAGGACCAGCAGAAGGAATTCCTCGCTGCCGTCAAGGGGTCCCCGTTCGAGGTCACCAAGATATGTGAGACGAACGCCGAGGCGGTCGATCACTACGACAAGGCACACACGGACGTCGTCGTGCTGCGCCTCGTCTCGGGCCAGGAGAGCGCAGCCGTCGCTCTCGACCAGCTCCGCAAGAAGGACCCGCGCGTCAGGGTCGTCGCCTCGTACAACGTCGGCTCGACGCACCTGCTGATGGCGGCCTACTCCCACGGCGCCATCTCCGCCATCAAGCAGCCCTTTCACCTGCACCGCGTCGTCGAGAAGCTCACCTTCGCCGTCGCGTCTGAGCGCCACGAAAAGCTCCGTGGAGCGATCATCCGCCTCGAACATCCGGTCGAGGTCCGCTACAAGCGCGGAGCCCTCCTCACCCGGTTCCGCGTGGGGTTCTGCGAACGCCTCGGCACGACGGACATGGACCTCAACATCGAAAAGGCTCTCAAGATCAAGGACAAGCTCAAGCTCGAGATCATGCTCCCGCCGCCCGCCGGAACACTGAAGTTCGCCGGCGTCGTCGAGCACGTCGACCAGACCAAGGTCGACAACTGGTGCTCGTACATCTCGCTGCCGGACACCACGTCCGGGAGCCGCAAGGTCATCGAGACATTTCTTGTCAAAGCCGCGCGAAAAACCTGAGCGGCCGCGGAGCCGCACGCGGCGAGCCGCCCGGGCCGCCGCCGAAGCGGCCGCGATCCTCATCATCATTCTTGCGATCGCCGCCATGGCCGGCTGCTGCGAACACCTCTTCTACTACCCCGACGCAAACGTCTACTCGACCCCCGCCGACCACTCCCTCAAGTTCGAACCCGTCCACTTCGCAAGCAAAGACGGCACCCGCCTCGCCGGCTGGTTCCTCCCCGCCGCCGGCAAGCCAAAGGGCACCGTCGTCCACTGCCACGGCAACGCACAAAACATGACATCCCACTGGCTCTTCGCCGAGTTCCTCCCGCGGCGCCAATTCAACCTCCTCGTCTTCGACTACCGAGGCTACGGCAAGTCCGAAGGCACCCCGGCCCGCAAAGGCACAATCGAGGACGCGCAAGCCGCCGTCGACTACGTCCTCAGCCGCAAAGACGTCGACCCCGACCGCGTCGCCATCTTCGGCCAGTCGCTCGGCGGAGCCATCGCCGTCGTCGTCGCCGCCGGCGACAAACGCGTCAAGGGCCTCGTCATCGAGAGCGCCTTCACCTCATACCAGGCCGAGGCCGCCCACGCACTGCGATCCAACCCCCTCACCTACCTCTTCTCGTGGCCGCTCTCGCGCCTGCTCATCCGCTCCGGGCTCGACCCCGTCGACCACGTCGCAGCAATCTCGCCCCGCCCCCTGCTCATCATCCACGGCACCGCCGACCGCGTCGTCCCCTGCCAAATGAGCCGCGAACTCCACGAGGCCGCCCGCGAGCCCAAAGAGCTCTGGCTCGTCGACGCCGCACGCCACACCGCCGCCGCATCCCTCCACCGCGACGAATACGAACGCCGCGTCTGCCAACTCTTCGAGAAAGCGTTCGGCGCCCGCTGACGTGGCGCAGCGGCAACGAGGCCCCCCTTCGCCCCCGTCACATAAAAAAAGCGCGCCACTGGGACGCGCTTAGCCCGCTCCGCAGAGCGGAAACTCACGGACCGAAAGTCCTTACTATGACTTGCAGGACAATCGCCGCTCAGGTATACTCCCTTTATACTACTCTTCCGGAAGGGGCTGTCAAGGAGAATTTTCGATGAAAAAGTCTGCGCCGTACGTGCTTGGTCTCGATGTCGGTTCCAACTCCATTGGCTGGGCGATCCTGGGACTGAAGAACGGCAAGCCGGTCGAGCTGCTGAAGACGGGCGTCCGGGTTTTTGAGGCGGGCGTCGAGGGCGACATACAAAGCGGGCGCGACGAATCGCGCGGGGTCAAGCGCCGCCAGGCGCGCCAGCAGCGCCGGATGGGCGAGCGCCGCGCGCGACGCCTGAAGAAAATCGTCCTGCTCCTGCAGCGCGCCGCGCTGCTGCCGGAGGGCGACATCGGTGACCCGGTCGGGCGCGACAAGGCGCTGGCCGGGCTCGACAAACAAATCTTCGCGCGCTACGCGGCGTCCCTGCTCCACAACTCGCCCGAGCGGCGGGCGCTGTGCCAGCTCCCGTACTTTCTCCGCAGCCGCGCGCTCACGGACGCGCTCGAGCCGCACGAGCTCGGCCGCGCGCTCTACCACCTCGCACAGCGACGCGGGTTCCTCAGTAATCGCAAGGCGGCGCGCAAGGAGGACGAAGACGAGGGCAAAGTCCGGGCTGGCATCGCCGAGTTGGAAAAGGAGATGGCCGAAGCAGGCGCGAGGACGCTGGGGCAATACTTCGCGACGCTCGATCCCGAACAGAATCGCATCCGAAGCCGGTGGACCTCTCGGAAAATGTACGTTGACGAGTTCGAGGCGATCTGGTCGGCACAGGCGGCCGCGCACCCGGACGTGCTGACCGTGGAGTTGAAGAAGAACCTGCACAAAGCGATTTTCTTCCAGCGGCCGCTCAAGAGCCAGAAGAACTTGATCGGGCATTGCGAACTCGAGCCCACGCGCAGGCGCGCGCCCTGGGCGCTGCTCGCGGCCCAGCGGTTCCGGATCCTGCAAACCGTCAACAACATCGAGGTGACCACGCCCGACGGCGAGATCCGGGCGCTCACGCCGGACGAGCGCTCACAACTCCTCGGGGCGCTCGACACGCAGGGCAGCATGAGCTTCGGCAAGGTCCGCACGCTCCTGAAGCTGAAGGGCCACCAGTTCAACTTTGAGCGCGGCGGCGAGAAAAGCCTGAAGGGCAACACGACGGCGGCAAAGCTGGTCAAGGTGTTCGGCGAACGGTGGGGCGAACTGTCACCGGAAGAGCGCGACCGCATCGTCGACGACCTCCGCAGCATCGCGAACCCGGAGACCCTCGAGCGCCGCGCGCGCAAAGCGTGGGGCCTGGACGAAAAGGCGGCGAAGGAGCTTGCGGCGGTCCAGCTCGAGCCGGGGTACTGCAAGCACTCCCGCCAGGCCATCGCAAGGCTGCTCCCGCTGATGGAGGAAGGCACGCGTTACGCCACGGCCCGGAAGGAAATCTACGGCGACCATGCGGCGCGCGAGCCGGAAGACCATCTCTCGGCGCTGGCCGACGAGTTCCCCGAGCTCCGCAACCCCATCGTGGCGCGGGCGCTCAACGAACTCCGCAAGGTCGCCAACGGCATCATCGGCGCATACGGCAAGCCGCAGACCATACGCGTCGAGTTGGCGCGCGACCTGAAGAAAAGCCGAGACGACCGGAAGGGCATCACGAAGCGGAACCGTGACAACCAGAGGGGCCGCGAGGCGGCTGCGGCGAAGATCGCGGCCGAGGCCGGCGTCCAAAACCCGTCGCGCGACGACGTCGAAAAGATCCTCCTTGCCGAGGAGTGCAACTGGCAATGCCCGTACACCGGCCGGACGATCAGCATGGCCAACCTGATCGGGTCTGCGCCGCAGTTCGACGTCGAGCACATTGTCCCCTTCCACCGCTGCCTGGATAATTCGTTCATCAACAAGACGCTCTGCTACCACGAGGAGAACCGCAACGTTAAGAAGGGGCGAACGCCGTTCGAGGCGTACGGCGCGAGCGCGGAGCGTTGGGCCGAGATTCTGGGCCGCGTGAAGAAATTCAGGAGCAGCGCGGCGAACGCAAAGTTCCGCCGGTTCTGCACCGAGGACGTGCAGAGCATCGACGATTTCGCGTCGAACCAACTGAACGACACGCGCGACGCCTCTCGCCGCGCAACCGAGTACCTCGCGCTTCTCTATGGCGGGCTGATCGACAAGGACGGCAAGCGCCGCGTCCAGGCCAGCCGCGGCCAGGTCACGTATTTCCTGCGAAGCGAGTGGGGCCTGAACGCGATCCTGGGCGACGGCGACGTGAAGACGCGCGACGACCACCGCCACCACGCCGTCGACGCCGTAGTCGTCGCGCTCACGACGCCCGGCGCGGTCAAGCGCCTGAGCGACGCGGCGCAGCGTGCCGCTCAGGAGCGCCGCAAGCGGTTCGGCAAGGTCAAGCAGCCGTGGGCCGGCTTCGCCGATGACGTCCGCCGCTCGGTGGACGAGATCACCGTGTCGCACCGGTCCGACCGCAAGGTCGGCGGAGCGCTCCACGAGGAAACCATCTACAGCCCGCCCATCGAGGAGAAAGACGAGAATGGGAATGTGCACCTGGTCCACCACGTCCGGAAGCCGCTGGAGGGCCTCTCGGCCAAAGCCCTGGGCCAGATCGTCGACCCGAACGTCCGCAGCCTTGTCCTTGACAAACTGGCGCAACTGGGCGGTGGGGACCCGAAGAAGGTCTTCGCCGACCCCGCGAACCACCCCCGCATCACGATCAAGAAAAGCCCCCGAAAGGGAGAGACCATCCCCGTGCACAGCGTCCGGATTCGCGTGCCCGAGAAGCCCACGAAGATCGGCAAGAAGAAGCACCGCGAGCGCCACGTCCTGACCGGCTCGAACCACCACGTCGAGGTCTTCGAGGTCAAAGACAAGCGGGGCGGCGTCAAGTGGGACGGCGAGATCGTCACGCGCTACGAGGCGCTCCGGCGCGTCCGCGCCGGCGAGCCCCTCGTCAGGCGCGACCACGGGCCCGGCAAGAAGTTCCTCTTCTCGCTTTGCGGCGGCGATAGCATCCAGATCGACGAGGAAGACGGCCGACGCGGGCTCTACATCATCCGCACGATCTCCAGGATCACACAGAAGGGCAGAGAGTACATCGGGATGGAGTTCATTTCCATTAACGACGCCCGCAAGAAAACCGATATTAAAGCAGCGGGCGAATGGAGAACGGGACTCCTCGATCCGCTACGGAAACTGAACTGTCAGAAGGTGGTCGTCACGCCGCTGGGGGAGGTTCGCCGCGCCAATGATTGAGCGCATTATCGATATCTCCGACGGCCCTGCGCACCTCCACGTGCGCAATGGCCTCCTCGTGATCGAGCGGGATGGTGAAGAACCGGCGACAGTTCCTTTGCCCGAGATTGCCGCGCTCGTCGTAGCTCATCCCGGCGTCACGTTCACCCAGTCGGTCGTGAGCGGCCTCGCGGAGGCCGGGGCAAGCCTGCTCACGTGCGACAGCCGCTTCCTGCCCGCTGCGATCATGCTGCCCATGCAGGCCCATTTCGTGCAGACCGAACGCCTCGCGCTCCAGGTCGGTGCGTCGCTTCCCACGTGCAAGCGCCTCTGGAAGCAGGTCGTGCGCGCGAAGATAGCGGCGCAGGCCGCCGTGCTCACGAGGCTGCACGGCTCCGATTCCGGCATCTCAGGCCTGATCTCGCGGGTACGCTCGGGCGACCCCCGGAACGTCGAGGCC
>JBDREM010000016.1:0-13714 GCA_043819695.1 Planctomycetota bacterium | reverse complement strand
GGATGACGTCGAGCACCTGCACCGCGAAGTGGACGGTTCGATCCGCGGGCAACGTCGCAATTCGAATCTCCTGCGTTCGTTCTTCAGACATGCGCAGTTATGGATATGAGTTAGTTCCATTACTTACATGAGGCTCAATAGGTCCTTCCTGTTCCCCCTCTATTCCGCTTCGGGTGCTACCAGTGCGGCGACTTCCCCGGCCACGTCGCGCCCAGCGCTCGTGCACCCACGCCGTCCTTGCCGATCTGCTCGATAATCTCGAAGCCGGCTATCCGGGCGTGCTGCTGGTGGGTATTCCGTGGACGCCATACTTAATTCTCTTTCCGCGCGCTGCGCCTCGCGGTCGGTCTCCCATGCAGCGCAACGAGCAACCTCTACTACGCCCACAAGTCCCGGTCCAGCGTGCGGTATTGGATCGCTTCGGCGACGTGCTCGGTCTTGATGTCGGGGTCTGCCGCGAGATCGGCGATGGTGCGCGCGACTTTGAGGACGCGGGTATACGCGCGGGCGGAAAGGTTCTCGCTCTCCATCTGCGAGCCCAAAAGCCGCTCGGCGCCGGCCGTCAACTCGCAGTGCTTCTTGATCTGCCGCGAACTCATCCGGGCGTTGACGTTGACCTTCGACCGCTTGAACCGCTCGGCCTGGACGGCCCGCGCGGCGGCGACCTCGGCCCGAATGCCGTCCGACGTCGCACCGCTCTGCCCTTCCTTCAGTTCGCGGTACTTGACGCGCGGGACCTCGACGTGGATGTCGATCCGGTCGATCAGCGGCCCGCTGATCTTCGAGACGTCCCGCTGAATCTGATACGGCGTACAGCGGCACTGCCGGGTCGGGTCGGTGTAGTAGCCGCAGGGGCAGGGATTCATCGCGGCGACGAGGATGAACTCGGAGGGATACTCGACGCTGGCCGCGGCACGCGAGATGCGGACGACGCCCTCCTCGATGGGCTGGCGGAGGACTTCGAGCACGGTGCGGGGGAACTCGGGCAGTTCGTCGAGGAAGAGGACGCCCTTGTGCGCGAGGCTGATCTCGCCGGGCCGGGGGTTGGCGCCGCCGCCGACGAGAGCCGGGCCGCTGGCGGTGTGGTGCGGCGAGCGGAACGGCCGCGTCGCCATGAGCGCCTGGCCCGCGGGCAGCAGGCCGGCGACGCTGTAGATGCGGGTCGAGTCGAGCGCCTCGTCGAGGACCAGGTCGGGCAGGATGGTCGGGATTCGCTGTGCGAGCATCGTCTTGCCGGAGCCGGGCGGGCCGATCATGAGGACGTGATGGCCGCCGGCGGCGGCGACGATGAGGGCGCGTTTGACGTGCTCCTGCCCCTTTACCTCGCTGAAGTCGACGTCGTAGTGTCGGGCCTCGTTGAAGAGGCGGTCGCGGTCGGCCCGCTGCGGCGCGATGTTAAGCCGGCCGGTGACGAGGCCGGCGGCCTCGGGCAGCTTCTTGAGCGGGAAGACGTCGATGCCGTCGACGACGGCCGCCTCGGCCGCGTTGGCAGCGGGGACGGCGACGCCGCGATAGCCGGCATCGCGGCAGGCCATCGTCATCGACAGGCAGCCTCGGACCGGCCGCACGGTCCCATCGAGCGCAAGCTCGCCGATGAAGGCGATCTCGCCGTGCCGCACGGGGACGATCTGCTCGCTCGTGATGAGGGTGCCGAGCGCGATGGGCAAGTCGTAACACGTGCCCTCCTTCTTCGTGTCGGCGGGCGCGAGATTGACGACCGTCTTGAAGTTGGGGATCGTGTAGCCGGAGTTGTGGAGCGCGGTCGCGACGCGCTCGCGGCTCTCCTTGACGGCGGCGTCGGGCAGGCCGAGGGTGACGCCCGACCGGGTGCCCTTGGCGAGGTCGACCTCGACCTCGACGGTGTAGGCGTCGATGCCCGCGACCGCTGCGCTCAGTATCTTGGCCAGCATTGGTAGCCCCCGACTGCCCCGCCTGTCGTGGATATGTTATCGGAAAGCGGCGGGATGTAAAGAGCTTTTGGCGCGTTGTTGAAGGCGTTCGCTTGTGCGGACGCGGCAGCCGGCATTCACAGGGGATGAGTCAGCTTCCTCGGCCCTCAACTCGCGGCCACAATCATGTACTCTCAGCGTTCGGCCGAACGTTCAAAGTACATGATGCCCCGGGCGGCCGGCCCGCCCGTCGAAGCCTCGGCGAAGGCCGCGGGCCGCAAGAGGGTCGTTGACGTGCCTCCTGTCGGCTTCGGCGACCCCGACACAGTCGGGGCCACCCGAGAGGAGCGCTAATCTGAAGACGCATATGCGTCGTCAGATTGGCGCTTCCGCCCGCTGAGCTCAAGAACAGGGAAAGGCTTTTCAACGAAGCAGGGATGACTCAAAGCGCCGCCACCTTGCGCGGCCGCGCCCGAGGCTGTATACTCCGCCGACGGTTACCCGCATCCTGCTTCCAGGTTCGGCGATCACGGGAGGGGCGATGACTAAAACGGCCGGGTTCGACAACGAGCTGTATCTCAGCCAACAAACCGACGCAATACTCGATCGCGTCGCGAAGTGCGACAACAAGCTGTACCTCGAGTTCGGCGGCAAACTGCTGTGCGACTATCACGCGTCGCGGGTGCTGCCGGGCTTCGACCCGAACGTGAAGATGCGGCTGCTCAACCGCCTGAAGGATGAGGCCGAGATCATTCTATGCATCTACGCGGGCGACATCGAACGGAAGAAGGTTCGCGCCGATTTCGGGATCACGTACGACAGCGACGCGCTGAGGCAGATCGACGACCTGCGAAGCTGGGGCCTTGAGATACGGGCGGTCGTTATCACCCGGTTCGACGGCCAGCCGTCCGCGGTCACCTTCAAGAACCGGCTCGAACACCGCGGCGTCCGCGTGCACACACACACCGCCACCAGGGGCTATCCGACGGACGTCGACTTGATCGTGAGCGACGAGGGCTACGGGGCGAACGACTACATCGAGACGGAGCGGCCGCTGGTCATCGTGACGGCGCCGGGGCCGTGCAGCGGCAAGCTGGCAACCTGCCTCAGCCAGCTTTACCACGAACACAAGCGGGGCGTGCGAGCGGGCTACGCGAAATTCGAAACGTTCCCGATATGGAACCTGCCGCTGCGGCACCCCGTCAATATCGCCTACGAGGCGGCGACGGCGGACCTCGGCGACTTCAACCAGATCGACCCCTTTCATCTCGAGGCATACGGCGAGACCTCGGTCAACTACAACCGCGACGTCGAGGTCTTCCCGGTGCTTAAGCGGATCCTCGAGCGCATCGGCGATTGGAGCGCCATGTACGCCTCGCCGACGGACATGGGCGTGAACCGCGCCGGGTTTGCCATCACCGACGACGACGTGGTCTGCGAGGCGGCGAAGCAGGAGGTGATCCGCCGCTACTTCCGTTATGCCTGCGAACACGCGATGGGGCTGACCGACAAAGGGACCGTCGAGCGTTCGCAACTCCTGATGGAGGAACTGGGGGTCACGCCCGACAGCCGCCGGGTGGTCGGGGCCGCCCGGTCCGCGGCGCAAGATTGCGAGCGGGACAACAAGGGGCACGCCGGGGTGTTTTGCGGCGCGGCCGTCGAACTCGCCGACGGCTCGATGGTCACGGGCAAGAATTCGGCGCTCATGCACTCGGCCTCCAGTCTGATGCTCAACGCGGCAAAGCAGCTCGCGCGCATCCCGGACGAGATCCATCTGCTCTCGCCGAACATCATCGACTCGATCGCGTGTTTGAAACAGGAAATCATGAACGCGAAGAGCGCAAGCCTGGACCTCGAGGAGACGCTCATCGCGCTCAGCATCAGCGCGACGACTAACCCGTCGGCGGGCCTGGCGTTGATGAAGCTCAAGGAACTGCGGGGGTGCGAGGTCCATATGACACACATGCCGACGCCGGGCGACGAGGCCGGCCTCCGGCGGCTGGGCGTGAACCTGACCGCCGAGCCGAACTTTGCCAGCAAAGACTTGTTCGTGACGTAAGAAGGGCGCATTTTCCGCCGCAAGAACAATCATGACCGCTCGCATGTGCCTTGCTGCTGCGCTCATCGGCGGCCGCCTTTGTAAGGCGGCGTGGCGAAAGACCCGCCTCATGGAGGCCGGCTATAGAGCGTCCCGCGGCTCAGCGCAGCCGCCCGCTTACCGTCCGACAGGCTCACGGCAGATCGCCCGCTTACAAAGCGGGCCTACATGCCCTGTCGCGCGGCACCGAGGGGCAAAGCGGGCCTACATGCCCTGTCGCGCGGCACCGGCGGAACGCACCGGGGGAACGCAGCGGCGGACCGGATTGTAGGCCGCCTTTGTAAGGCGGCGTGGCGAAAGACCCGCCTCATGGAGGCCGGCTACAGATGAACATCGGCTGGAGGAACAGGCGGCGTTGGCCGGCCTCGGCCTCGAAGCGGACGTAGGCCTCGCCGGCGTGGGTGTGCTCGAAACGGGTCCCCTCGCACTGCGAGAGGACGCGCCCGCCGGGGCCGATGAATCGCCCGATGCACGGGCCGGCGGTCGCGACGACGATGCGGCCGGCGCTCTCGTCGATGCGGTCGAGCAGCAGGCCGGTCGAGGCGTAGGAGCGGCCGCGCTTCGCGGCCCCGATGATCGACGCAGCGGTCGCGTCGTCGACGAGGACCATGTTGAACGCGTTGTCGAAGTCGGCCGGGTCGTGGAAGTCGTCGTTCGCGAAGCCCCAGACGCGGCGGCCGGCGGTGAGGAGTTCGTCCCAGAATCCGCTGTAGAGCGGGCGCCGGCCGGCGGCGATCATTTGCGGCACGCCGTAGTGGCCGTTGTAGACCTCGATCCCGTCGGGCATTCGGCGCATCAGGCGGTTGATCTTGCGGAGCGTCCAGTAGTCGCCGCCGGGGACGGGGCGCGGATGGCAGAGGATCGTGAGCAGATCACCGGCGGCCGCCATCGCCTTCTTGAGCGGCAGCTCGAGGACGTTCGCCGCGCCGGGACCGACGAATGCGACGTTCTCGCCGCGGCTGTACTCGAAGCCCTCGAGGAAGACGAGGGCGGGATATGCGGCCCTCATCGCGGCGAGGTCCGTCACCCAGTCGTGATCGGTGACGGCGACGAACCCGACGCCGAGCTCGTGGTAGCGGCGGACGCTTTCGGCGAGCGGGACCGACGAGCAGCCGCTGTGCTCGCTGCAATGTCCGTGGAAGCTGCCGCGAATCCACTTGCCGCTCGCATCGCGGTACGGATTGTCGAGTTGCCGGGGCATCGTGTTGCGTGTCCGTTGCGTGTTGGTGTCAGGCCCGTCTGATCTCGATGCCCTGTTGCCGGCCGAATCCCTCGACCGCGACGGAGCCGTCGTACCTGAGCGACACGATCGCGAACGCGTTGTTGTCGAGGCCGGGGCCGACGCACATCGCGGCGAGCGTGATGTACGGGATGCCGTTGACGACCGTGCGGCGGCCAGGATGGTAATGGCCCTGGATCACGGCGGCGACGTTGCCGGCGCGCTCGATGACCGACCGCACCTGCTCGTGGTTGCCGATGACGTGCGGGTCCAGTTCGCCCTGCCACTCGTGATGGTCCAGGCTTTCGTGGCAGAGGACGACGGCCGGTCCGTCCGCGGCCGCGGCGAGCTCGGCCTCGAGCCACCGGACCTGTTCGTCCGAGACCCACGCGTCGGCCCAGTTGAAGTCGCCGGCGGCGAAGTCGCTCCCGTCCTCGTGGCAGTTGCCGTCGAGCGCGCAGAAACGGACGCCGCCGTGGTCGAACGAGTAGTACGGCGCCGCGCCGTCGATTCCGCAGTTATCGAGGAACTCCTGCTTGGTGAACGTGGCGAGATCGTGGTTGCCGAGCACGAGGCGGCGCTCGCCGCGGAACTCGGCGACGGCGCCGGCGACCTCGGCCAGGCACGCCAGTTCGGCCTCCTTGCTCTCGCACGTGTCGATGCAATCGCCGAGATTGACCGCCAGCGAGAGCTCGCGCTCGTTGAACGCGTCGATGCACGCCCGCAGCTTGACGAGCGAGTCTTCGCAGTGCCGGTCGCCGTACACGGTCGGCGCGTAGTGCGCGTCGGCGAAGGCGCCGAACGCGAGCAGCGGTTCGCCACTGGTGTGGGACGGGGGCATCACAGGATCCCTTCGATTGCCGTCCTGCTCAGTGCTGCGGGCTCGTCGCCCTTCCCCGTCAGCGGCCGGAGGCGCACGCTGTACTGGAATCGGCCGGGCTTGATCAGGTACTCGGCGCGGGTGCTCCGCGACCAGCTGTCGTCGCCGCCGATGCCCATGTGGAGATGATCGACGCAGAGCGCGACCTCGCCGCGCCGCTCGAGCTCGTTCGTGTGCGTCGCGTTCGCCAGGTCCTCGATCGTGTGGTGCTGCGCGTTGACGTAGACGAGCGGCATTCCGACGACGAGCAGCCCGCGGCCGTCGTCATCGGTCAGCGCCGCCCATCGCACGTCGGCCCGCGTGCCGTTTTCGCTCGGGAAGATGTACGGCGTGTGCAGCTCGCGGACCGTGCTTTCGTACCGGCCGACGTGCGCGCCCGTCTTGCGGTCGCAGTAGCATTCGTGCGGGCCGCGGCCGTACCACGTGACGTTCTCGCAGCGGCCGGCGAGCGCCATCCGCATCCCGACGCGCGGCAGCCACGGCAGCGTGCCGTCCGCCTGCACCTTGTTGTCGATGACGACGTCGCCGCTGCCATAGATGTTGTAGACGGTCTCGCAGTCGATGCCCGCCGCCTTCCCGTCCGCGGCAAGGCGAGAGCGGACCGCGACGCGGGCGGCGTTGGAGCTCAGCATCGCCGCGTCAACAGCTTGCACTTCGCAGACGAGGCGGTCGAGCCCGGCGTCCCGCCAAAGCGAAGCGAAGCTCGACGCGCCGCCGCCTCGGTCGTTGTCGGTCGGCGCGCGCCAGACATTCGGGCGCGGCCCCTCGGCCAGCAGCTCCGCGTCGCCGACTGTGAAGGACGTCATCGTGCCGGTCGCCTTGCTGAACCTGATGCCGAAGCCGTCACCGGTGATCCTTATCTCGCCGCCGGTCTCGTCGAGCTCGAGCTCAGGCATGTCGGACAACTTGGCGGCGACGGCCGGCGGCACTTCGTATGGAAGCGCAAATTGCTCGGTGGCGAGCACGTGGCCCTTCGGCGCCCACGACGTGTCGTCGGCGAGCGCAAATGTGAGCAGCAGATGATACTCGACGCCGGGCCGCAGTTCGGGTTCCGCGAACGGAATCGCCACCTCCCTGCTCTCGCCGGCGGGAATGTCGAGCGGGCCAAGCTCGCCGCTCTGAACGGCAACTCCGTCCGCCGTGACTTCCCACGAGCCGCGCAGCGTGTCGAGATTCGCGAACTGATACTTGTTGCGAACCTCGACTTTGCCGCCGAGCAGATCGACCGCGCTCACGCCGACGGGCTGAAGGACCTTCCGGCACTCGCTCATTCCCGGGTGCGGCGTGCGGTCGGGCCAGACGAGGCCGTCGCAGCAGAAGTTGGCGTCGTGCCGCACCTCGCCGAAGTCGCCGCCATACGCCCAATACGCCCAGCCGTCCTCGTCGGTCCGCAGGATGCCGTGGTCGACCCACTCCCAGACGAACGCTCCGATGAACTGCGGGTAGCGCTCGATCAGGTCCCAGTACTCCTGGAGGTTGCCGGTGCTGTTGCCCATCGCGTGGGCGTACTCGCAGAGGACGAACGGGCGCGACTCGCCGGTGTCGGTCAGGATCGAGAGGATCGCGTCGGTGCGGGCGTACATGAGCGAGACGACGTCGGTCGCCGGGCCGCGGAACGCGCCCTCGTAATGCACGAGGCGGGTCGGGTCGCGCCGCCGAATCCACGCGGCCATCGCGTCGTGGTTCGGGCCGTATCCCGACTCGTTGCCGAGCGACCAGAAAACGACGCACGGATGGTTCTTGTCGCGCTCGACCATGCGGATCGCGCGTTCGAGGTACGCGCCCGCCCACGCGGGATCGTTCGACAACTGCCCGCCCACGCCGTGCGTCTCGACGTTCGCCTCGTCGATGACGTACAGGCCGTACTCGTCGCAAAGGTCGTACCATCGCGGGTCGTCGGGATAGTGCGACGTGCGCACGGCGTTGAAATTGTGCTGCTTCATCAGCTTGATGTCGCAAATCATCGACTCGACCGACACGGCGGCGCCGTCCTTGTCGTCATGCTCGTGCCGGTTCACGCCCTTGAACTTGACGGGCACGCCGTTCACGCACACCTGCCCGTCGCTGACCTCGATCTTCCGGAACCCGACGCGGCAGCTCTCGGCATCGACCACGCGGCCGGCCCGGTCCTTCAGGCTCAGGACGAGCGTGTAAAGGCAGGGCGTCTCGGCCGTCCACTTCTGCGGCGCCTTGACTTGGATGGAGTGGAGCGCTTTGTTGCGTTCGCCGCCCTGGCCCGGCGTGGCCGACACGGCCTCATCGAGCACGACCTTCCCGCCGACATCATACAGCGCCGCCTCGATGGTGAAGCCGGCGAACGAACTGCCGGCCGGCCCGGCCAGCTCCGTGCGGACGTCGACGGTCGCGTCGCCGTAATGCTCGTCCAAGTCCGTCACGACGCGGAAATCGCGAATGTGCGTCTCGGGCTTGCAGTAGAGCGACACGTTTCGGTAGATGCCGCTGAGGCGCCACATGTCCTGATCTTCGAGGTAGCCGCCGTCGCTGTAACGCATCACGCGGACGGCCACGGTGTTCTCGCCCGACCGCAGGCACGACGTGATGTCGAACTCGGCGGGCAGGCGGCTGCCCTGGCTGTAGCCGACCTCGACGCCGTTCACCCAGACGTAGAAGGCCGAGTCGACGCCCTCGAAGAGCAGGAAGGTCCGCCGCCCGCGCCAGTCCTTCGGCAAGATGAAGCTACGCCGGTACGAGCCGGTCTCGTTCTGCTCCGGCACGTACGGCGGATTCGGCTCGAACGGGTAGCCGACGTTCTTGTACACCGGCTGGCCGTAGCCGCGCATCTGCCAGTTGCCCGGCACGTCGATCTCGTCCCAGGGCTCGATGTCGAACGAGTCGGCGAAGAAATCGTCCGGCGCGCCCTCGACCGTCTCGGAGAAGTGGAACTTCCACGCCGCGTTCAGCGACATGACGTACGGCGACATCGTCCGCTTGCAGGCGCGCGCCTCGGCGACGCTCGCGTACGCGCCCAGCGGCACGTGCGCCGGCAGCTTGTTGCGCTCGTAGACCGCAGGGTCTTCCCAATCGCGCCGCCCAGAATCGGATGTCATCATAAAGCACCTTTCGTCACGGACGTCTGTAAATCATGTCTTCGGCAATCGGCCGCAGAGCCGGCCGCACGCGCCACAGATACTAGCGAACGCCTCGCGCCTTTACAAGGTCGCTGCGAGGAACCACCATCCGACGACGCAGCCCGCGCGGCTGGCCGCGAGAGACCCGACAGGAGAAGAGAGCGCCGGATCGCACAGACAAGCAGTGGTCCAAAGAGAGGGCGAAGGAGTGGCATGACCGGCGGCCCTGGGTCGTCGGCTCCGAGCTCCGCGAGCTCCGCGAGCTCCGTGCCTGGCGAGCTCCGTGCCTGGCACGGACCTAAGCCATATCATCTGTCGCGGCAATGTGTTATGGCTCGACCGCTACGTCGGCGCGACGCGCCCCCGCCGCTACGGGTTCCGCCACAGTGCCATCAGCTCATCGCTCGCGCCGTGCTCGGCCAGGTGCTCGAGCAGCGCCTCGTGCAGGCGCCCGGCCTCGCCTGCCGCGTCGGCGATGATGTTCTTCTCGGCCAGCGGATCGCTCGTCAGGTCGTACAGCTCGCGCTTGCCGTCCGGGCCGACGGGCGCATAGCCCCAACTCTCCGTCACCACGAACGGCGTCACCGTCGACTGGCAGTCGTTGCACACGTCGGTCTTGCCCTGCGGATTGATGTGTGCGCCGGACACCGCGTACTCGCGATGACTGCCCTCGCCCGCAAGGACCGCGCCCGCGAACGACTTCCCGTCGAACGGGACTTGTGGCTCGACGTCCGCGCCGGCCAACTCGCACAACGTCGGCAGGATGTCGATCGGCTGCGCGATCAGGCCGAGGCTCTTCCCGCTCGGCACGCCGCCGCCGGCGATGAGGAACGGCACGTGCCCGATCTCGGGATAGATCGGCCAGAACCGGTCGTCGTTGTCATTGATGTTGCTTTTCGCGGTGCGCTCGTGCTCGCCGACCGACGTCCCGTGATCGGCCGTGAAGAGCACTATCGTGTCGTCCCACAATTGCAGGTCGTCGATCTTCTGCAAGACGCGGCCGACGCAGCGGTCGACAAGCTCCGACTCGGCGGCGTAGTGCGCCCACAGGTTGTGCAACTCCTCAGGCGTGTAGTCCGACGACCGCCCGTAGTTCGGATGAATCATCGGCGTGCCGTCGTAGTCGGGATCGTAGCGCCGCACCATGTACTCGGGCGGGTCCCACGGCTCGTGCGGATCGAAGAAATCAACCCACAGGAAGAACGGCCCGCCCTCGGAGTTCTCCTCGAGCCAGCGGACGGTCGTGCCGGCCGTCTTCGCACAGAACGTCTCGTCTTCGCGCGTGAAGTATCGGTTGATCCAGCGGTGCATGTCCGGGAGGTTGCGCCCCTTGAAATGCTGCCCGCGCCGCGTCTTCTCCGGCGGCATCGTCTGCTCGATCGGATCGTTCATGTGCAGCAAGTAGTTGTCGCCTTCCTGCCCGCGATGCTGGAACGCCGCGCTGAAGCCGAACTGGAACCCGGAGTTGTAGAGGTGCGGGCAGTCGCAGATGAGCTGCGAGACGTAGCCGAGTTTGCCGAGCAGCGCCGGCGCGTGATTCGGCCCGCTGTCGCGGAGCGGCTGCCACGGATAATGCGGCCAGCCGAGCACGCCGCGCGTCAGGTCGGTCCGGTGCGGGATCGTCGGGAAGCTGCCCATGTAGACGCGCTCGACCGCGGTCGCGCGCTCGGCCGCGAACTTGTCCAACTCGGGCGTCCGCACCGGCCGCGGCGCCTTGTCGCCCAGGTTGTCATACCGAAACGTATCGCTGATAATGAGGATGATGTTCTTCACGGTCCGCTCCTTTCACTCAACAGCGGCTAGGTTCCCTTGAGCGTAACACTTCAGCCGACTGAAGCATTTCACCTCGGCAGGGATCTCAAATCTCAAGATACGAGAAACAAACAAATCCCAAATCTCAAATCGCAATCACTCGAGAACCACGCGGCGCGCTCACGTGCTCCAGATTGGATCTTCTTGACTAAGATTGGTTTGTATCTTGTCTCTTGTGTCTTGTTGCTCGCTTGTTCTTCATTTCGGTGAAGTAGTACCCTTGAGCATGGCTGCCTTCTCGACAGAACCAGCAAGCGAAGCCGACGGCCCGACACTATACCATCCGCCCGCCGCAGCGTCGGGTTCCGCTCCAATTCCCGCAGCATCGCCGCCGTGCTCCGATGCCCTAGAAGTCTGGCCGAAAACCTCATGACGCGAAAACAAGTGATCGAAGAACGCACTGAATTGGCGGTTTCGCGGCATCCCATTTCCCGATTCTGTCGGTGTTGCCACTTTCCGGCCGGGCTTCTAGCACCATCCCAGCCAGCAGCACGTTCCAGCACACGCGCACCGGATAGTCGTCCCGCCGGCCCTTCCGCGCACGCTCCAGCTTCCGCATCAACTCCTCATCGTCCGCCTCGAAAAGCATCATCACGCGTCCGAGCCCGGTCGGGCGCCTCGTCGGTCTCGTCCCACGACAGAGCCAACTCCTTCTGAGCCATCCGCGCCATCTCCATACAACGCCACAGAACCTGACGAACACCTTGACGGGGATGATATCGCGTAATATCCGAAAAGTCAAGCCCTGGAGGGAATTTTTTCCAAGATTCCCTGATTATTTCTCGAACTCCTCGAATTCCGCCGCGAGACCCGAAAACGCTGGGGGAAAGTACACAAACCCCGGTGTCGCAAAGGCGCCCGTTCCTTCCACTTGCCACATTGCGCGAAAGGCTTTCCTTTTTCGCTCTTGACAGACAGTGACTTGGGTGTATACTTCTAGTGTAACCTTACGGAGCAGCACGATGACGACGATCAACCTGAAAGAAGCTCGGAGGCGGCTCAGTGAGCTGGTCACGGCGGCGGAGCACGGCGAGACGGTCGTCCTCACGCGGCGGGGCCGCACAGTGGCCCGCATCGTGCCGCCCGAGCGAAAACGCCTCAAGCGGCTTCCCGACCTGGCGGCGTTCCGGGCCTCCATCAAGGTGAAGGGGCGAAGCCTGACCGATGAGCTGATCGCCATGCGCGAGGAAGAGCGCCGCTGATGAACTACTTCGACACCAGCGTGATCACTGCGTGCTACTGTCCGGAGTCGCGCAGCGACCGGGCCCAACGGCTGTTGTCCCGATCCAAACAGCCGACTATCAGTCCGCTTGTGGAGCTCGAGTTGTACTGCGTCGTGTCCCGCAAGGTCCGGGCCCGCGAACTGGACGACAGCTCCGCGCGGCTTATCTTCGCCGAGTTTCAGCGCCACTTGACGGAGCCGAGGTTCCACATCGTCCCCGTCCAGACCGGGGAATACGCTCTGGCCCGGCAGTGGCTTGAAACGCTTTCGTCCGCACTTCGCAGCGTGGATGCCCTTCATCTCGCCGCCGCGTTCAACAACGACCTTGTGCTGCTGACGGCGGACAGAGGGCTTGCCCAGGCCGCCAAGGCATTCGGCGTGAAGCATAAGCTCATCTCCTGATCGGCGCGTTACGACCCCGCCTCGACCTCGAGCCATTCCGGCGTGTCAAAGCCGTTGCACAACGTGCAGTGGCGTGTTATAAGTGGTCGGGCTCCTAGTGCTACTTTGTCAACTTCGGCAAAATGGGGCATGATCGGCCCACATGTTGTGTTCCGCGCGTCGCCCCGCATACAGCATGTGGTGGCCAAAAGAGAGTTGACAAAGTAGCACTAGTGTCCCGTCAACTTTGTTTTTGTAGCCGCCGTCCATGACGGCGGATTCCTCCGGCCTCATGGAGGCCGGCTACAGCAGACTCGCGGGCTACAAGGACAAACTTGAACTGACACTAGTACCCCCCTGGGTCGGCGAGGAGTATATCGACATGGATGGGGGGAAGCAAGAAGATGGCGAGGTCGCGGTCGGGCTGCAACTGGCGCAAGGTCTCGGCGGGCGACCGCCACTCGCGACCGCGGTTCTTCCGCCGGAGGTTGTAGCGGTTCTGCCAGGTCGCGATCTTCTGCCAGAAGTCGAGGGAGCCGGCGAAGTCCTCGATGTCGAAGAACTCGGGCTCGATCCGGCTGTGCAGGCTCTCGGCCTCGGCCTGGGCGTTGGGACAGCCGGGCACGACGCGGCGGGTCGCACCGAAGTCTTCCTCGATGGTGTGGGTGAAGCCGCCGGACTTGCGTTTGATCACGGTGCCGTCGAACTCGCCGCCGGCGTCGGTCTGAATGACGACCTGGTCGAGCGGGATGCGCTGCTCGCGGAGGTGGAGGAGGAATCGCCGCCCGGCGGCCCTGCTCCGAGCGCTAATCTGACGACGCATATGCGTCGCCAGATTCCGCACCGTACACACGGAGGAAGCACAGCGGGCACTTCTGACCGATGATCTGCGTGAATATTTCGACGCATATGCGTCGCCGGATTCCGC
This sequence comes from Planctomycetota bacterium, assembly GCA_043819695.1. Taxonomy (GTDB): domain Bacteria; phylum Planctomycetota; class PUPC01; order PUPC01; family PUPC01; genus CAYLQD01. The sequence continues at coordinate 196 of JBDREM010000016.1, read as the reverse complement.
ACCGTACACACTTCCAGACAACGCCACAGAACCCAGCGAACACGCGCGGCGGCGGGGCGGCGGCACCAGTTTTTTCACGCACGCTTTCAGCTCGCGCCAGCTTCGTTGCCCGAAGCACGCCAGCTTCACGACCGGCCAGGGGTACCCCCTGGCAGCCGCGAGCGATGTGGCGGCCACTGCGGTCGCCGTCCGGGTT
>JBDREM010000015.1:0-5571 GCA_043819695.1 Planctomycetota bacterium | reverse complement strand
ATCCTGCCCTCGCGTGTCGCGGCCATCTTGGCCGCGATGAGGTCGTTTTCGAGGCCGGGACGGCCTCGAGACACGAAGGCGAGACGCCGCGGACATTCTTGTCCGACGACACGCTACGGAGCCACATCGCAAATGGCTCATGTCTCGGCCGGGCTTGACTCGAGCCCCCAATGCGCTTACTCTGTGGCGGCGAAAAGTAATGGCCCTGCCATGCCTTGGCGCGGAACCGAGTGCTCATCATGAAGATCCGCATCGCAGTTGTTGTCACTGAGGGGCTCTAACAAAACAGTGGGGCGGGGCAGGCATTCCGTCCGCCCTGCGGGCGGGGCTGCCGAACGGCGGACAAGAATGTCCGCCCCACTATTTTGCCCGAGGCCCTAAGGCTCTGTAGCGGGGCGGGGCCGTCGAGTCACCCAGAATTGAGAGGAGGCCCCCCGATGAAGAAGCTTATCGAAATGGTGGACGCGGTGAAGGACTATCCGATCAAGCGCGTCGCGGTGGCCGCGGCCGCCGACCACACGGTGATCGGCGCGGTGAAGCTCGCGCTCGATGCGAACATCGCCGAGCCGATGCTCGTCGGCGATGAGCCGAAGATCCGCGAGCTCGCCGAGCAGGCCGGCCTGTCGCTCGGCAAGGGCGACGTCGTCAACGAGCCGGCGCCCGAGCGGGCGGCAATGCGCGCCGTCGAACTGGTCAGCAGCGGCAAGGCGGACGTCATGATGAAGGGGCACATCCACACCGACGACTTTCTTCGCGCCGTGCTCGACAAGGAGGTCGGCCTGCGGACCGGGCGTCGGATGAGCCACGTCTTCACGTGCGAGATGCCGGCCTACGACCGCCTGATAATGGTCACCGATTCGGCGATGAACATCGCGCCCGACCTCGAGGCGAAGGCCGAGATCATCCTGAACGCCGACTACTTCTGCGAGGTCATCGGCATTTCGGAGCCGCGCGTCGCATGCCTCGCAGCGGTCGAGCTCCTGAACCCGGCAATGCCGGCGACCGTCGACGCGACGTGCCTCGCGAAGATGGCCGACCGGAGCCAGTTCGCGCCGCACTGCATCGTCGATGGCCCGTTCGGCTTCGACAACGCGATGTCGCCGGCCGCGGCCGAGCACAAGAGGATCGGCGGGCCGGTCGCCGGGCTGGCCGACGTGCTGCTCGTGCCCGACATCGAGGCGGGGAACATACTCGTCAAGTCGTTCGTATACGCCGCCGGCGCGAAGGTCGCAGGCGTCGTCATCGGCGCGTCGGCGCCCGTCGTGCTCACCTCCCGCGCCGACTCGCCCGAGAGCAAGTTCTACTCGATCGCGGCGGCGGTGCTCACGAGCGGCGTCGAGCGGGCGCTTCGACTCAAGATCGGCAAGGTCCACTATTGACGAGTCCGGGCCGATGGACTTGGACTTTGCCGGAATGCGAGTAGAATGGGCGTTAGGGACGGGGAGGGGAGATGGTTCGATGCCGACAGAGAACGTGATCGTTTTTCGCCCGTATCCGCACGAGATCGGGCAGAAGATTCGGATCGAGGGCGGGCCGCGCGCGGGCGACTGGGAGGTCGTCGGCGTGAGCGAGCGCAAGGTGACGCTGCGGTGTCCACTCTCGGGCCGGGAGTTCGAGTGGAACCGCTTCGCGTACTTCGCCGAGGAGCAGGAGGCCGAGTGGCCTCAGGAGGAGTAGTTCGGTCAGGAGACACGTGCCGGTCTCGTCCCGCTGTCGCAGGACGAACTTCCGGCACATGTCCCCGCGAGAAAGGAGGGACATAATGGCGACTTCAGACAATCTGAAGGAGGCGTTCGCGGGCGAGAGCCAGGCGAACCGGAAGTACCTGGCATTCGCGAAGAAAGCCGGCGAAGAAGGCTTTCCGCAGATCGCTCGCCTCTTTCGCGCGGCCGGCGCCGCCGAGACCGTGCACGCGCACGCTCACCTCGAGGTGATGGGCGGTGTCAGGCGCACGGCCGACAACCTGCAGGCGGCCGTCGACGGCGAGGCGGCCGAGTTCCGCGAGATGTATCCCGGGTTCGTCGCCGAAGCCGAGGCGGAAGGCGAGCGCGCCGCCGCCATGTCGTTCAAGAACGCGCTCGCCGTCGAGGAGATCCACCACGGCCTCTACGCGGACGCGCTGAACACGCTCAACGAGGGCAACGACCTGCCTGAGGAGCGGATGTGCGTCTGCAACGTCTGCGGAAACACCGTCGCCGGCGAGGCGCCGGACAAGTGCCCGATCTGCGGCTCGCCCAAGTCGCGGTTCTTCGAGGTCGAATGAGGCGCGCGCAAACATCAGTGCGTGCGAGAAGCGGCGGCGCTTGCCTTCCGGCCGACGACCCGCGGCCGTCACTTATCCCCGCGCCCGACCACCGAGCGGAGAAACTTCTTGAGGCGGCCGGGGCTCGCCGCCGCGTCGAGCGCCTTCTTCTCGCCGATGATGGCGTTCAGTTCGCCGTCGTCGATCCAGATGCCCAGGCACTTTTCGCAGCGGTCGATCCGCACCGGGTTCAGATACGTGTAGTGCTGGCGCTGGAGGCGCGCATCGGCGCAGCGCGGGCAGCGCATGTAGGCGTCGACCGCGCCTTCCTCGAATTCGGGGTCGCCGTACTTCCGCTCGAGCGCTTCCTCGATGTCGTCGACGCTCGAGTCGCGAAGGCGCTCGAGCTCGCCGCGGTCGAACCAGATGCCGTCGCACTTGTGGCACTTGTCGAGCTCCATCTTGAGCAGGTGGACCTTCGCAAGCGTGGCGCCGTCTCGTGGGCATTTCATCGCAATTTCCTCGTCACTTTGGCCGTCACCGGGCGAGTGAGCCCATCGGGTCCCACGCGGGCAGGACGATGGGCGGCTTGTCGAGCGCCTTCTGCAGCTTGACGGGGAGGGCGCTCTTGCGCGCGGCGATCTCGAACATGTGCTCGTCGAACCACGAGTCGTTCATCAGGTAGAAGCCATTGTCGGCTCCTTTGTTGCCCCAACTGTTCTCGACGCGCCACTTCGTCGGCTTGCGGTCCCGGACGTCCACCCCGGTGAAGAGCATCGCGTGGTTCATTGCAGTAACGCCGTACAGCAGGCGGTCTTCCTTCGACGGGAGCTCCATCGGAAAGCCGTACAGGATCTCGTGGTCGAACATGTCCCTGTCCCAGACGGACATGTCGCGGTGCATCTGCTTGCCGCAGTCGCATCCGAACCAGACCGGCTCACCGCCCATGATCGCCTTGAGCGCGATCCTCTTCATCAGGCCGATGTCGACGTTGAGGTAGATGACGCGGCCGCCGCCGACCATGTTGCCGAGATACTCGACGGTGAACGTGCGGCCGACCGGGCTCGTCTTGCGCGGGTCGTGCACCAGGCAAACGTACTCGTCCACCGGGATGGTGACGTACCTCTTCGCGAACGTCTTCGGCGTCATGTTCGTCTCGCGGAAGAGCTTCTTCTTCTTGTCAGTCTTCCACTGCCAGTCGAACTTCGTCGGCGGGTTGCCCAGGTGCATCCGAAGGACCTTATGAACGTCCTTCAGGATCTCGAGCTTCGCCTGCCGCAGCTCGCCGAGCGAGGCCCCGCCCGCGTGCAGGTCGCGCAACTGCTTCGCGCCGACGCGCAGGCGGCTGGTCAGGGCGTGGTTCATCCCGCCCGTGCCCGACGAACTGCTGGTCTCGGGCATCGCGGCCTTCGGGACGAGGCCGTACTTCCGCACGATGTTGGCGAACATGTTCCACTGGCCGCCGTCGCTCACGCAACTGCCGAAGATCGACCTGACCGTGCGGTCGTCGATGTCGCGATCGGCCGTCTCGATGATGGCCTCCAGGAAATAGTTCGCCTTCTCGAACTTGTCCCAGTACATCACGTAGTTCTGGCTGAACTCGAAGTTCTTGAGCTTGAGCTTCTTCATCGCGCCGACACGGAGCAGGTTGGTCGCCGCAAAGAGCCAGCAGCGGCCCGAGCCCTTCTGGTCCGTCGCGCCCCAGTCGTCGAGGACCTTCGAGAACGTGCGGTCGATGCCCATCGCCACTTCCTGGTTCAGGACCATCTTGCCGGGGTCGCCTTCCGCGAACATGTTCTGGCGCATCCGGTTCATCGGATCCGCGTAGAAATCCTTGTCCAGCTCGGTGACGAACTTCTTCGGGAGCGCACCCGCCGCGGCCACCGCCGCCGGCCTCTGCTTGCTTCGCCGGGCGCCCCTCCGCTTGGCCTGTGCCATGAAGCGCTCTCCTGAGGTGCTCACTTCTCACGCCGCGGCACCGGCTGCCCGCGACCTCATCAAGGGCACGGAACCGGCGTTTCCACCGATAAGCGCGGCCGTCGGACGAGGAGTATATGCCCCGTTCGCCGCTGCGTCAAGGGCGAGCCGGCCGCACTCCCTGGCAGGAAGCGCTAATCTGACGACGCATATGCGTCCTCAGATTAGCGCTTCGGGAAGGAACGACGCGGGCGAATCCGCGACGCGGGCGAATCGTTGTTGACATGTGCCAGCCGATGGGATACGTTTATTTAAGCAGACAGGGGAGCAGGTAAGTGTAGACGGTCGTATCGCTCTTTTTGGAGGGGAAACGATGCCGGAGCAAAAGATCGGCGTGGTGACGCACTACTTCGGACACATCAACGTCGCGGCGATTATGCTCGAGGATGAGTTGAAGGTCGGCGACACGATCCACATCAAGGGCCACACCAGCGACTTCACGCAGGCGGTCGAGTCGATGCAGCTCGAGCACGAGGAGATCGAGGCCGGCAAGGCGGGCAATGAGATCGCCATCGGGGTGAACGAGCACGCCCGCGAGCACGACGAGGTGTTCAAGGTTACCGAATGAGAAGCGCGGGCCGCCGGCCCTCAGCGGCCGGTCAGCCGCCGCCGCCCGCGTGCTCCTCGAGCTTGCACGCCTGAGCCTCGTGCCGGTGATACGTCTTCTGCCGCGCCATCAACAAGTCGAAGTCGACGAGGTGCGCGTCGAAGTCCGGGCCGTCGACGCACGCAAACTTCGTCTCGCCGCCCACCTCGACCCGGCACCCGCCGCACATGCCCGTGCCGTCGACCATGATCGGATTCAGGCTGACGGTCGTCTTGATCCCGAACGGGCGTGTCGCCTCGGCCACCGCCTTCATCATGATCGTCGGCCCGACGGCGAAAACCTCGCCTACGTTCTTCGCGCCTAGCCGCTCGACCGCCTCGGCCAGCCGCTCGGTCACGAACCCCTTCGCACCCGCCGAGCCGTCGTCGGTCGTCACGATCAGCTCGTTGCAGGCCGCGCGCATCTCGTCTTCGAAGAAAAGGAGCCGGTCGTTCTTCGCCCCGATGATGCCGATCACGTGGCCGCCGGCCTCGCCGAACGCCTTCGCCACCGGGTGCGCCGCGGCGATCCCGACGCCGCCGCCGATGCAGATCACGGTCCCGGCATTGCCGACATCTGTGGGGTTGCCGAGCGGGCCGACGACGTCGGCGATCGAGTCGCCGGCCTCGAACTCGCCAAGCCGGCTCGTTGACTTGCCGATCTCGAGAAAGACGAGCGTGATCGTGCCGGCCGCAGCGTCGTAGTCCGCGATCGTCAGCGGGTACCGCTCGCCCTGCTCGTTGTTGCGCAGAATGACGAACTGCCC
>JBDREM010000014.1:0-4044 GCA_043819695.1 Planctomycetota bacterium | reverse complement strand
ACTGTTGCACGGCTGCAAGTACACGATGATGCTGAGCTACACCGCGGCCGGAACCAGCGACATCACGCCGGCTGTCGTCATCGACACCGCCGGCTACGAAGGCGTGCAGTTCATCGCCTCAATCGGGGCGGTGACTGCAACGGGTCGGGCGATTATCTACCCTGAGCACTCGGCGGCGAGCGCCTCAACCTCGATGGTCGCCATGACGAGCTACGGGTCCGGGACGACTTCCGGCACGACCGCGATGGGCACGAAATGCATCGTGCTCGATCTGTATCGGCCGACGAAGCGCTACGTGAGCGCCTACATCGACCGGCACACGGCAAACGTCGTGGTCAACAGCCTCATAGCGATCTGCTATGGGGCGAAGAAGCAGCCGGTGAGTCAGTCGACGGCGGCCAACGGCGTCATCGACAGCGATCAGTACGCCTCGCCGACCACGTAAGCGGCGGCGGCATGAAGTGAAGCGGGGGGCGGCGCGGGTCGCCTCCCGCCATGGAGGAAAACACAGATGAGCCTATACAGCGGGAAAGTCCACCTCGTGGAGGGAGCGACGGAGCTTACAGTGGAAACCGGTGGTTCCCTGGTCGTCGAGAGCGGGGGCTATGTCCAGGAGCCCGTCGACACCGCGAGTACCGGCACCACGATGAAGGCGTTCGGCGTCTCGTTCCTCGGGGCGCGGACGGCAAAAAAGGTCTACACGCTGGCCGAGCCGACAGTAGCCGGCCTGCGGAAGACGATCTACACGACCGTCGCCGGTACCTCGAAGCATGCCTATGTCGGCGGCGGGGGAACCGTGTCGTTCTCGACGGCTACGACATCGCTTGCCTTGAGGTTTTCCAAGGCCGTAGGCGGCTATGTCGATATGGTCAGCGTCAGCACGGCGAGATGGCTCGTAGTGTCGAAGACCAGCAGCGTCACGTACACAACCGGCACGACCGGAGCATAGGAGGGGAAATGGGCAAGGAGGCAAAGATGCCCACACGGGCAGGCACAACGGAAACGAATCTCATCGGGCTCGCGGAGGAGTCCAAGCCGGCCGGCAATGGCGACCAGAAGCCGCAGGCCGCGGCACCGGAAGTGATCCAGGTGAAACTCCATGAGAAGAAGACGGAGAAGGTCGTCGTCCTTGGCTACGCGCCGAGTTCACGGGACCTGGCACCGTTCAAGGACGAGAGCTTTGAGATCTGGGGCGTGAACGAACTCTATCTCATGGTGCCTCGCGTCGATGTGCTCTTTGACATCCACGGCTACGAGCTCATGAAGAGCAAGGCGCGGAACCCGGGACACCTGAAATGGCTTCAGGAGTCGAAGATCCCGATCTACATGCAGAAGCACTTCGACGACATCCCCAGAAGCATCGAGTATCCGATCGACCTCATGGTGAAACTGTGGGGCGATTACTATACGAACTCGATCAGCTACATGATCGCGCTCGCCACGTTCATGGAGTACAAGGAGATCCACATCTACGGCGTCGACATGGCAACGGATCTTGAGTACCAGGTTCAGCGACCGAGCGTCGAGTACTTCGTCGGCGTGGCCGTGGGCGCTGGACGGACTGTCTACATTCCGCCGCAGGCAGACGTCCTGAAGACTACCTACCTCTACGGCTACGATGATGGCAAGCGCTCGGAGATCAAGCTCAAGATGGACGCCCGCGAGAAAGAACTCCAGGGTCGCGTGGCAACGCTCCAGCAGCAGATCGAGAACCTGTCCATCCAGATGCACCAGTTGATCGGCGCTGGAGACGATGTGCGCTTCTGGAAGCGGGGCTGGGTCTTCAATCCCGAACCCTGGACGGCGGAGAAGAAGAAGGAATAGGCGATGTACCTACGCAAGCATGCAATCACAGTGACGACGACGACGGCGACGACTGGAACGTTTTCCACAACCCTCGCTCTGTCCGGAAGAGTCTATGCCGTGGAGCACATCCGCGGCGCGACGCCGCTGTCGAGTACGGCCGCCATCGTTCTGAAGACAGGCACCAACAGCATCACCATCGTCTCCGGGCTGACGGCGACGACGGGTAACTGGATGTACCTCCCGCGTATCAAGGAGCGGACGTCTACGGGCGTGATAGCCACGGCGGGGATGTTCCCGATCGGCGGCGAGAAGATTTCGGCCGTCGTCAGCAATACGACGGCGGCGAGTCAGGGCGGGACCATCAACGTCTACGAGGAGGGAGTGTGATGCGCGTGCGAATGAAAGTGCTCGCGGCCGGTCCCAAGGGCGTACACCAGCTTGGTGACGTCGTCGGCGTGAAGGACGAGACCGGAGCCGCCTGGATCAAGGCCGGATACGCGGAAGCCGTTCCGGATCTGCCTCGCGCGCCGGCTCCCGAGGAGAAGAAGGACGACGCCTGGAAGCCGGAGGCGGCGACCATCGAGCCATCTGAGGACGCCGTGCAGTCACCGCCGCGGCGCCGCAGGAGAGTCACGGAGTAGACCATGGCAAGCGTGCTGGATTCAAACGCCCTTGTGAGCTGGACGATCGCGAAGACCTACCTCGAGGAGGCTTCGACTGACAACCAGAACTACCTCGAGCGCCTGGTCAACGCGGCGTCGAAGATCGCGAACCAGGTCACGGGGCGGCAACTGAAGGCCAGGACCTACACCGCCTATCTCGATGCGCCCTTCAGCTCGCGGCTCAGACTCCCGGAGTATCCGGTCCACGTCATCACGAGCCTGAACGACGACGAGAACCGGGCATGGACGTCGACTGATACCGCCTGGAGCTCGACCGAATACAAGCTCGACGGCGACGCCGGCATCGTCCGCCTCTACGATGACACGTTCAGTGGCGGCATCGGCACGCTCAAGGCGGTCTACAACGCCGGTTACGGTACGACGGCGACGGGGAGCACGGTATCGGAATCGACCGTGGTGCCCTGGGATCTACAGCTCGCGATTCTCGAGACCGTGCGCTGGCAGTGGCAGCGCTTTGCCGCCTCCGGCGCCGGCATCGGCGTGCGGAGCAAGAGCGCGGAAGGGGTCAACGTCGGCATGGAGATCACGATTCCGCTCCACGCCATGAAGGTGATCGAGGGGTACAAGCGCCGTGAATATCGCTCTTAAGTGGCAGGACTACGTGAGCCCGGGTCTACGGCGCATCGAGCGCGATATGCCGAAGATCGAGGACGTGGTTCTCGGCAGCGTAGCCAAGGATTACCGCGATTTCGTCCGCTCGCGCTATCTGAGCGGCCAACTTCTCAAGCGCGGCAAGCCCTGGGAGGCGATGACGTTCAAGCGCATGCGCCGCGGCCACTGGAAGGTGGGCCCGGGGCGTTTCAACGCTTTGGCGATCTTCGAGACCGGCGGCGTGATCGTGCCGCGCAAGCGCAAGGTCCTCCGGTTCTACGATGACTCTGGCGAGCCTGTCTTCCGTCGCCAGGTCAGGATCCCGCGACGACCTTTCATGAGCGCGTCGCTCGCCGCCTACCTCTCCCTCGGTCTCGGCATGCAGCGCGCGGAAGGAGCGCTCAGGAGAGAGCTCTCGGCAAGGATCGGTGTCACATGAGCGCGACACCTATCGAGGACATGGTTGTGGGCCTCTACGACTATATCGTCGCCAACATGGAGACCTATCTCAACGCGATCGAGGTCGAGAAGGCGGATGATGTAACGCTGCCGGACTTCCTGAGCCGGGACTATGGCTTCCGCGACATCTTCAGCATGAAGCAGTACCCGGCGATTCTGTTGGCTCCAGCGATGGTCGAGCCCGAGGCATCGGCGAACAGCGCCGAGAACTACTACGTCGACGTCGACATCCTCATGGCGATTGCCGACAACGACCTCACGCGGCTGGCGAAGAAACAGATGCGCTACGCCGATGCGTTCATGAGCATGATCTACGCCGACGAGTCGATCGGGAGCGTATGTCTGTTGGCTGATATCGGGGCGGTTGACTTCTATGCGGCTCCGCCCGGGCAGGCGAACGTCTGCGCGACCGTGATCACGGTGCGGATGTTCCAAGAAGTGATCACATAGGGGAGGGCAAGATGCCACTGGTCAAGAATCTGAAATACCTCATCGGCGGCCCGGA
>JBDREM010000013.1:0-5400 GCA_043819695.1 Planctomycetota bacterium | reverse complement strand
ATCATCTACTCGCCGGTGGACGTGCGTATGCCGAGCGCGGCGGGCTGGCGCGGTCACGCCGAGGCGCTAAGGTCGGCGAACGCGCAAATCGAGAGCGGCGTCGTGCCTCCCCGGCACGCGCGGCTCGTCCGAGGCTACTTCGATGCGGTAAAACCGGCGCGGAAATAACCGGGCGCAGAGGGCGGCGACCCGGCCGGGAGCGGCTCATTCGTCGGCGTCGTCGAGCATCCGCGACCTCAAGCGCTCTTGCCAGAGCGCCAGCAGGCCCAGGAGCACGCACAGCACGCCGAACCCGCCAAGAAGGAGCCGGACGACCCACACGACCCGCGGGTCAGAATAGAGCGGGGCCAGTAGACACGCGACCAGAAGGGTCACGCCGATAATGATCGCCGCCCTGGGCAGTGACGTACTTGCGGGAGCCTTTTGCCGAGTCATTACTTCCTCCGCACCGGCGACGACGGACCACCCGCGCCGTTCACATTCCCCAGACAAGTTCTGGCGTGTAGCGTACGAACCGCACAAATGAAGTATATTCCCGCAGCCCCGCCCCCGCAACTTTGATTTCGACCTTGGCTTCGCTCGGCCGTTTCACCGTCGATCCGGACCTCCGGCAAACAGGCGCACTGAGACGCAGGCGAAGGTTGGGATCGTGCCTGCCCAATTTCTTATTATGTCCCGCACGATGAGACACGAGACAGCCTGATAAACTTGACACGTGTGTGGCCGATGCGGAGAATATGAGGCGGAATTCGCGTCACGCAATGCGAGGGAGTCCGATGAGAACCGGCTGGAAGCGCACGGACCCTCTTCACGATGGTTCGATAGGATCGTATGTTGCGCGTTTCATAATCAGCTTCATACTTGGCCTATTCCTCGACGTGATCTTGCTGGCAAGCTCGTACTATCTGTTCTATGTTCACGGCGGCGTTTTGGACTTGTGGCCGCTGTGGGTCGCCATTCCGCCCGTCATGGGCGTGGCCGGTATCTTCTTCTTCGACAAGGTCGTCGCCGTCTACGACCGGTACCACAAGGACTACACCGACGGGCGGTGATTCCTGTCGGACTGGGAGCGTGCCAGGAGCGGGCTGGCACCGGAGAAGATCGAGCCGTTGGCCTGACGGAGTCGAGAGATGAGTCACGACGTGGTGTCCGCGACGTACAAGGGCGATTACCGGATTGAGGTTGCGTTCGACGACGGCAAGAGCGGCGTCGTTGACTTCTCGCGGCATGTTGACAAAGGCGGCGTGTTCGAGCGCTTCCGGGATATGGACTTCTTCCGAAGCTTCCACGTCAACGAAGAACTCGGCGTTCTTGCCTGGGCCGACGAGATCGACATTGCCCCCGAGACGCTCTACGCCGAGGCAACCGGCACCCCGCTCCCGGAGTGGATGAGGGAACAAGAGCCCAGCAAGGTGCAGTAGGGAATTGGGGCGCTCCGGGCTACTGGCCTTATTTCCGCCTCGGGCATTTCTTCTCGAGGTTATGCCGCTCGAAGCGGGTGTATTCGGGCAGGCCGTCGGGCGCGAGTTTGATCTCAACTTCGCCTTGCATCAGCGGCGTGACGTAGTCGATCATCGCTTGCGTGATGCCGTTGCCGTCGTCGTTGATGAATTCGCGCGGGACCTTCTTCTCGCCGTTGGCGACTTCATCGAGCGGCGCGAGGCCGGTCTCGCAAACATATTTCCGGCCGCTCGGCTTGCGTTCGAGCGTGACCATGAGCCCGGTCGTGCCCTGGGCCGCGTGCTGTACGGCCCGCTGCCCGACGAGATACGCCTCGTCGCGGTCGGTCCGGCTGGCGAAGTGAATGCCGTTGCGCTGTGCTATGCCGCATTTTATGTAGCGGCTCTTGATGCCGACCTCGCTCTGGATTATCTCCTTCAACGTCTCGGCGACGCCGCCCAACTGGGTGTGCCCGAACGCGTCCTTGGCGAACGCGCCCTTCTGCTCGGCGACGTAGTTGCCCGCGCCGTCGTTGATGCCCTCGCCGGCGACGACGAACACGCGGCCGAGCTCGGCGTAGACGTTCTTGCAGTCGGCGACGAACTTCTCGACGGAGAACGGGATCTCGGGCAGGTAGATGAGGTGGGGCGCGTCTTCGGGGCTGCGATGCGCGACGCCCATCGCCGCGGCGATCCAGCCCGCGTTCCGGCCCATCACCTCCATCACGCACGCTGTGTCGTGGGTGTAGAGCGCCTCGGTGTCGCGGCCGGCCTCCATCGCGACCGTCGCGTTATACTTGGCGACGCTCCCGTAGCCGGGGCAGTGGTCGGTGCAGGCGAGGTCGTTGTCGATCGTCTTCGGCACGCCCATCACGATGAGCGGAAAGCGTTCCTGCTCGGCGAGGATGCTGAGTTTGTGGGCGGTGTCCATCGAGTCGTTGCCGCCGATGTAGAAGAAGTAATGGATGTCGTGGGCCTTGAAGACCTCGAGCACTCGCTCGTAGTCGGCGCGGTTGTCCTCGAGGGTTTTCAGCTTGTATCGGCAGGAGCCGAGGGCGGAGGATGGCGACCGCTTGAGCGCGTCGACCTGCTCGGGGTCCTCCTGGCCCACGTCGAAGATGTCTTCGTCGAGCACGCCGAGGATGCCGTTGTGCGCGGCGAAGACGCCCGTGATGCAGCCGGTCTTCATCGCCTCCTGGATGACGCCGCAGGCGCTCGAGTTGATGACGGCCGTCGGGCCGCCGGACTGTGCGACGATGCAGTTGCCCTTGATCGACATTTACGTTCTCCTTACGGGACGGGGTCGTGGCCGCCTTTGCAGTATGGATGGCAGCGCAGGAACCGGCGGACGCCGAGCCAGGCGCCCTCGATCGCGCCGTGCTTGCGGACGGCCTGGATGAAATAATCGGAGCAGGTGGGCGTGAAGCGGCACGAGTCGGGCAGTACGACGCCCAGTGTGTGTTGATAGAGCCAGACGGGGGCGATGAGAAGCGACCGCGCGACGTGACGGCAGCGTGGGAGCGGCGAACGAGAGGAACAGGCTTCGCTGCCTGCTTGCAGCCTGCCGGCCGCGAACTCGCTTCCATTGCCGTCTTGTTCCACCTTACGGTTGTTCCGTTCTCGGCAGCTTGTCGGCCGCTTTTTGGACGGTGTCGACGAGGTCGGCCTCGAGCTCTTCGAGCGTGGGGCCGGGCCATGGCACCTTCGGCAGCGCGACGATGTCCAAGCCGGCCGGCAGTTGATGTTTGGTGAGGCGAAAGGCTTCGCGCACCAGCCGTTTCTGCCGGTTCCGTTCGACGGCGTTGCCGAGGCGGCGCGTCGAGCCGGCGCCCAGCCTCGTCACGGTCAGCCCGTTTCGCGCCACACGCACCACGATGGCCTTGCCGGCGGCCCGTGCGCCGCGCTTGATGCAGCGGCGGAAGTCGCCGCGGCTCTTCAGCCGCTCATCGCGCGAGAACGTGTGGCGGGCCGGGGCGTCCATCGTGCGCGCATTCTAGTGGAGCGGTCTCGGGGTGTCAAGCCGCGTGGCCGGAGAGCCGTCCCGGACGCGACTGAGCGCGTCCCGCCCACCGACGCATTTTGTGCCCCGAAGCGACATCGATGCAGGCTCTCCCATGGCCTGATGCGGAATCTGACGACGCATATGCGTCGCTAGATTCCGCACTCCGTCGCGGCCGCTTGGCCGCCGGAGGCTGTGGATTGCGGTCGCGGCGCTGTTCGAAGGACAGCCGGCCGCTCTGCCGAGGCGCGAAGCACCGAGGCACCCAAGCGCTTTGAAAAGCGGCGTCAATCCGCCGCACTCCAAAAGTTCGCCTGCGGCGGACCCACATCCGGTCAGCAGCCCCGGACGCGACGGGGCGCGTCCCGCCCAGTGGCCGCCGTGAGTTGGGTGGACTGAGGCTACGGTGCGGGGGGAGGGCGGCGACAGGGCTGCCGGCTGAAGTCCGTGCTTCGTTGCTACTTGATCAGCCCGACCTTGTCGGTCTTCTTGTCGATCCTGCGCTGGGCGTCGGTCATCGGTTCCTCATCTGCGTCGACGATTCGCGGCGTGATGAAGACGATGAGTTCGGTGTTGGTCACGTCGGTCGTCTTGTTGCTGAAGAACCAGCCGATGAGCGGGAGGTCCTTGAAGAACGGGAGGCCGGTCCGCGTCACGGCCGTGTTGGCCTGTGTGAGGCCGGCGATGACGGCGGTGTTGCCGTCCTTGATCCGGATCGTTGTCTCGACCATGCGGGTGTTCGTGACCGGGCGCTGCTCATCGCCGCCGACGGTGATGAAGCGGTCGATGGACTCGACTTTCGGCACGATCTCGAGCGTGATGTAGCCGTCTTTGTTGATGTGCGGCGTGACAGTCAGCTCGACGCCCACCTGCTGGTTCTGGAAGCCGCTGAGCGTGCGGACGCCGGTATCCTTGGCGAAATCGAAGAGCGGGATGGGCACGGTCTGGCCCGAGATGATGTGCGCCGGCTTGTTGTCGAGCGTGCGGATGCTCGGGCGCGAGACGATGGTCGTGTTGGTCAGCGTGTCGAAGAAGTCGAGCATGAGCTGTGCGCTGTTCTCGGCGAGGATGCCGCCCCGGAGGTCGACGTTCGTGCCGGTGGTCTTGACGATGTTTCGCGTGCTCGCGTCTGGCAGCCCCGTCTCCTTGGTGTCGGTCCACGTGGCCACTCGCGCATACGACGCCTCCATCGTGATGTCGGCGATGTTCATGTTCTGAAACATCGACCAGTTGAAGCCGAGCTCTTCGAGGTCGGTCTCGCTGAGTTCGACGAGCTTCGCGTCGATCATCACCTGCTGTGGCGCGGCGTCGAGGACGGTCACGAGCTCTGCGACGCGCTCGACCCGGTCGGCCAGGTCCTGCACCACGATCGCGTTACTGTTGCCGGCGACCGTAATGCTGCCGTTCTTGCTGAGCAGGCTCGTGACGGCCTTCGTCACGTCGTCGGCCGTCGCGTAGTTCAGTGCGAACGTTCGCATGATGAGCGGCAACTCGCCCTCGACCTTCTGGATCTGCTGGATCCCGATGATGGACTGGCCGGCGGTCTTGCCGATGACGTACCGGTATCCGTTCGCCTCGAGTACCGCGGCCAGTGCGTCGAGCGGCGGCACGTCGTAGAAGTTGACCGATACCTTGCCGGTGATGTCCTTCGGCGAGACGATGTTGAGCTTGTAGCTGACCGAGAGCAGTTCGAGGAACGCGGCGAGGTCCATGTTCCGTGTCGAGACGGTTACGTTGCGGGAGGCGTCGAGCTTGGGCGCCTCGGCCTTCGGGGCCTCGGCCTTCGGATCCCCGGCCCCCGCCCCAGCGGCCTCCTGCGCGGCGGCCGGGCCGCACATGGCAACGGGCAACATCGCCGCGGCAAGGAGCGCCGCCAGAGCGCCCCGCGCCGAGACTCGTCTGTGCGTCGATCTGCGTCTTGTCATTTTGGCATTCTCCATGAGCGTGTGCCGTTCTCGCGGC
>JBDREM010000012.1:0-8882 GCA_043819695.1 Planctomycetota bacterium | reverse complement strand
CGATGAGACTGGTCACGCGTTCCGACTTCGACGGCCTGGTGTGCGGCGTGCTGCTCAAGGAAGCCGGCGTCATCGACTCGATGAAATTCGTCCATCCGAAGGACATTCAGGACGGCAAGGTCGAGATCACACCCGACGACGTGCTCACCAACATCCCCTACGTGCCCGGCTGCGGGCTGTGGTTCGACCACCACTCGAGCGAAAGCGAGCGTGCGCTGCACGAGGAGCACCGCTTCGCCGGAAGCTGCAAGGCCGCGCCGAGTTGCGCCCGCGTCGTCTGGGATTACTACGGCGGCAAACAGCGGTTCGAGCGGTTCCACGACCTCATGACGGCCGTCGACAAATTCGACTCGGCCACGCTCGACCCCGACGACATCTTCCACCCGAAGGACTGGATCCTGCTCGCCTACGTCATGGATCCGCGCACCGGCCTCGGCCGCTACCATGACTACCGCATCAGCAACTACCAGTTGATGGAAGACATGATCGACTACTGCCGCACGATGACGGTCGATGAGATCCTGGACCTCCCCGACGTGCAGGAGCGGGTCACGCGCTACTTCGAGCACGAGCCGAAGTTCCTCAAGTTCCTCAAAGACCACTCGACCGTGCACGGGACCGTGCTGGTGACCGACCTCCGCGGCGCCGAAGAGACGCCCTGCGGCAACAGGTTCATGCCGTACGCGCTCTTCACCGAGCCGACAATCTCGATCCGCATCATCGACGGCAAGGCCGACGAGTTCTGCGTCTTCGCCGTCGGCCACAACATCTTCGACAAGTCGTCGCTGACCAACGTCGGATCCCTGATGCTCAAGTACGGCGGCGGCGGGCACGAGCGCGCCGGCACCTGCCAGGTCCCCTACGAAGACGCCGGCCGCGTCCTCAAGGAACTCATCGCCGAGATGAACAAAGACGCGCGGATCAGCGAGATGGTCACGGCGACCAGTCATCGGTGACCGGGCAACGGTCAGCAGCGCCCAATTATCAGCAACCCGTTGTGAGCGATCGGCGGCTCAGTGCGCGGCCACTGATCACTGATTACGGCTCACTTTTTTCTTGACAATATCTGTATGTGTGTTATCATACAGTCAACTCTTCGCCCGGAGGCGCCTGGATGCTTCACCTTCAACTTGATCCGCACAACGGGTCGCCGGTTTACCGGCAGATGATGGATCAGGTGAAGTACTACATCGCGTCCGGCGCGTTGAAGCCAGGGACACAGCTCCCGTCCATTCGCGAGCTGGCCCGCAGGCTCTCGGTCAATCCGACGACGGTCGTCAAGGCGTACAACGAACTCCGGCACGAAGGCGTCATCGAGCTGGAACACGGCAAGGGGGCGTTCGTTGCCGAGTCGGCCGCGCGGATGCCCCGCACCGAACGCGAGAAGGAGCTCCGGCGGGTCGCGCGGCAACTGGCCGTCGAGGCGAAGCAGATGGGGGTATCCGCCGGCACCGTTCAAGACATCGTCAGAGCTGAAATGGAGAAGATCAATCGTGACTGACTACGCGGTCGAAACGGCGGACCTGAGCAAGACGTTTCCCGGGGGTGTCGTGGCCGTCAACGGGCTCGATCTGCGCATACCGCGCGGCGCGGTCTACGGCCTCATCGGCCGAAACGGCGCGGGGAAGACGACGGCCATCCGCCTGATGATGGGGCTGCTCCGCCCGAACGGAGGCGAGGCCCGGATTCTCGCGGAGAGCATGTGGACGGCCGCCCCCGAGCACCGGGCGCGTGTGGCCTACGTCGCGCAGGAGCAGCGCATCCCCGACTGGATGACGACCGAGGAGCTTTGCACGTGGCTGGGACATTTCTACGCCAAGTGGGACGCCGCATACGCGCGCGACCTCGCCGGCCGGTTCGGGCTGGCCTGGGACCGGCAGGTGGGCGTGATGTCGGGCGGCGAGCGGCGGAAGGTCGCCGTCCTGCTCGCCTTTGCCGCACGGCCCGACGTGCTCCTGCTCGACGAGCCGGCCGCGGGGCTCGACCCCATCGCACGCCGCGAACTCATCGACGAAATCATCAACGTCATCACGTCGATCGACGGATGCACTGTACTGCTGAGCACGCACATCATCAGCGACCTCGAGCGGATCGCTGAATACATCGGGATCATCGACCGCGGGCGGATCGTCACGGAGGCGAAGCTCGAAGACCTTCGCGACCGGACGAAGCGGGTGCAGATCGTGTTCGACGGCGACGGCGTTCCCGAGAGCCTTAAGATTCCAGGCGCGATCCGCACCCGGATCGAGGGCCCGGTCGTCACGGCCGTGGTGCAGATCGTCAGCGATAACCAGTTCGACGAGTTGAGAAAGATACCGGGTGTGCGCCTGAACGTCTTTCCCCTCTCGCTCGAGGACATCTTCATAGACCTGTTCGGGCCGGCGTCGCGCGAGGAATTCAGCGAGGAGATCGGATGAGTGCTGAGAATGAGGCGGTCGCCGCATCGGGCGGCGGACGGACGATCCCGAAAATCTGGCGCGGCCTGCTCTGGCGCGAATGGCTCGCACACGAGGGCCTCGTGCTGTGGACTGTCTGTGCCTGGATCGTCGGCGGCTGGGTGCTGATGCTCTTCTTTCATCCGGGGTGGATCATCGGGTTCGGCGTGCTCTACGCGATGATCGCGGGCCAGAGCTTCGGCGGCGGAGACACGCTCGCGGGAACGGAGGAGTTCACGATCTCACTGCCGCCGACGCGACGCCATCAGTATGTGGCGCGTCTCATCCTCGCATGCGGAACGACCCTCGCGTTCACGGCGTTCGGTACGCTCGCCATCGCGTTCGACCTGCCGCAGCGCGTGTGGGGGCTCGTAGTCGAGTCCGGCTTCACCGAGCCGTTCCCGCCGTGCGACCCGCCGTGGCTCTACGGGCTCGCCATTGGCGCCCCGTTCCTGACCCTTGCCCTCACGTTCGGCATCGCGGCGACGGCGAAGACGCGCGGGACGGCCATCGCGGCGGCCTTCGTCGGCCTCGTCGGGGTCTTCGCTGAAGTGTGGATCGCGTACGGTGCCGAGCACCTGCTGTGGGGGAGGGAGACGGGCCTCATCACCGTCACGGCCCCTCTGGCAATCGGCGTGATGGTGCTGCTCTACGGCTACGGGCGCTACCTCCGCAAAGAGGCCGTCGCCCGCCCCGGCGGCACGGGCCGCATGTCGGGCGTCGTGATTGTCGTCATTGTGATCGTCGTGGTCGCGCTGCTCATGCTGACGATGCGGGTCAACGTGGGGACAGAGAGCTCGATGGACGCCCACAGGGCGGAATGGCAAAAAGCTGTGAGCGACAACGCCACCCGCCCGGAAGAACCCGCGCTGGCTCCGGCATCGAAGACCAAAACAACGAAAAAAGACATCGGTCCGGAGACACAACCCGCGCCATCGTCAATAACCGCTCCGGCACGGGCAGAAAATGGAGATAGATAATGGGAGCTCTAGGCGGCACTGAGTTGTTGATCTTGCTGCTCCTCGTCGCAGTGCCGCTCGCCCTACTGTGGCGTCGGTCGAAGCGTACTGGGCTTCGCGGGCCGCGCAAGCGGCACATCGTCACGCGCATAGTCTGCGCCGTGCTCGGCGTCGGAATCCTAATTGCCATCGCCGCCGGCTCGTGGCATCAGGCGCAGCAGTACTACGAGGCGTCGGCGAGCGACCTCAAGGTCCGCGTTCCGACAAAAGACGCAGAGCCATTGCCCGAGCGCGGTAAAGCGCGCGCGATCGAGATCGAACGGGCGCGCCTCCTCCACTACGTCTTCGTCGTCGACACACTCGGCAACACCCTCCGCCCCGTTCACGTGGAGGAGTTCGAGATCAAGCTGCCGGCGGACAAAAAAGCCCCGTTCTCCACCGGCTTCCGTGTTGGTAATATCAGTGTCGACTACACGGTGCAGGTTCAAGAGCTTCGCGTTCGGTTCCATCAGGCCGACGGCCCTGGGCTACTCGTGCTTCACACGTCGCGTTCGTTAAGGTCCGCCGGCCCGCGCGGCAGCTCAAGCAGCTCAGGTGAACGCCGCGTTGAGATCGGCGGGCTTGCCCTTGACGATGATCTCCCGCGCGGCGCTTATCCGGCCCGGAGCCCGCTCTCCGTGGTGCCAAGTTACAAGTCTGACCTCCAGATCATGGTCTTGACGCTTCGAGCGGCCGAGGACGACCCGCTGCGCGAGATCTCTGCAAGCGAGCTGCTGGCCTCGGATGAAGTTCGACACCCTGATAAGCCTCGGGGATCTAGGCAAACGTGGCCCTGGGACATCCCGGCGAAGTCGACCGGGTTCGGTATGGCCCTGCCGGAGCAGGTCGGGGCGGCGACGTTTCTGCTGCTTGCGGCCGCCATCCTGCTCGCGCAGGTGTTCCGGCGCCGGAATCTGGCGTTCCCCGTCGTCCTGGCCACGATTGTGCTGTACGTCGCGGCGCTCGACCGGGTCGTTCTCGCCGGGCACCTCGGCCGGATCGCGGACAAGGACACCCCGACCACGCAACGCCTCATCGGATGCCGGCAGGCGCGGCACACGTTCTTCTTCCGCAAGGCCGCACGCGAGCGGCTCCGGGCCGTTGCGGACGATTCGTCCGAGCCGGAACCGCTCCGCGGTCTCGCGAACCGCAGCGCCATCGAACTCCTCGCCCTGACGGACTCAAGCGGGCTTGCGGCCGCTGTCTATTACGCGACGTTCTACCCCGATGCCGGGCCGCCCGGGCTTGTGGACATTGGCCAATTCGAGCTCGACCGCGTCGCTCCCGTGCTCGACGAGATGTTCCCGTTCCAACTGTCGGTCGGCGCGTTCGGAGAGGGCACGAGCGGATCGTGGCTGGCGTGCCGGAAGGTTACGAGGCCGGACGGCCCGATGGCCCGATGGGAGGACGTCTGCTTTGTCCGATCGCGTAACGGCCGGCTGATCGAACTGGTCGCCGTCCCCCGCCTCCACCCGGCTTTTGTCCACGACGGGGACCTCTTCCTTTATTGGGATTCGGAGTATGGCCCCTCCATGTACACCCGATACCGCGCGACGCGGGGGCAGGGCTGGCGGCAGGTGTCATCGTTCCGGTTCGCGCGGGTGCGAGCGTCGCAGGTCGATGCGAAGAAATGGCCGCTCCTCTCGCTGGACGATTTCGCGAAGCTGGTCTCCGCCCCCACGACGGGCGTGTTCGTCGAGGACGGCGTCGCGCTCTGGGACGTCGAACGGATGAAGAAGGGGCTCACGACATTTCAATCGGTCATCGACTGGCGGTGAACGATCAGTGATCACTGATCACTTTGTTCCTTCGCCGCCTTGACGAACTCGCGGAAGAGGGGATGCGGGCGCAGCGGCCGGCTCTTGAACTCGGGGTGGAACTGCGTCCCCACGAACCACGGATGGCCGGGAATCTCGACGATCTCGCCCAGCCGCTTCTGCTCGTACTCGCCGGCGATGATCATCCCGTGCTTCTCGAGCGTCCGGCGGTACTTGTTGTTCAGCTCATACCGGTGCCGGTGGCGTTCTGAGATCAGCCGCTTGCCGTAGGCTCTGCTCGAGAACGTCCGCGGCCTTAACACGCACGGATACGCGCCGAGCCGCATGGTCGCGCCCATGTCCTTGATCTTTCGCTGCTCCGGAAGGAGGGCGATGACGGGGTGCTTGGCACGCCGGTTGAACTCGGTGCTGTTGGCGCCCTTCAGGCCGCAGACGTTGCGGGCGAACTCGACCACGGCGACCTGCATGCCGAGGCAGAGGCCGAAGAAGGGCACCTCGTTCTCGCGGGCGAACCGCACGGTGTTGATCTTGCCCTCGCTGCCGCGGTCGCCGAACCCGCCGGGGATGAGTATGCCGTCGACTGCCGCGAGCTGCCGCTTGAGGTCGGGCTTCTCGACGTCGACGTACCGGATGTCCACCTTCACGTTATTCGCGACGCCGGCGTGGATGAGCGCGTCCCAGATGCTCTTGTAGGCGTCCTTGAGCTGGGTGTACTTGCCGGCCACGCCGATCACGACCGTCTGCGTCGCGTTCCTCAGCGTCTCGACGTACTTGTCCAGCCCGTCCGGCCGGCCGCGTTTCCTCTTCTTCAGCCCGAGGTTCTTGAGCAGGATTTTGCCGAGGCCGAGCCGCTCGAGCTCGCCGGGCACCTCGTAGATCGACGTCTGCACGTCGAGCTCCTCGATCACGGCGTGCACGGGCACGTTGCAGAAGAGCGATATCTTCTCCTTCATCCCTTTCGTCAGCGGTCGGTCGGTGCGGCAGATGATGGTGTCGGGCTCGACGCCGATCTCGCGCAGCTTTGCGACGCTCTGTTGCGTCGGCTTCGTCTTCATCTCCTGCGCCGCGCGGATGTAGGGCACGAGGGTGACGTGCACGTAGCAGACGTTCTCGCGGCCGACGTCGAACCGGAACTCGCGAATGGCCTCGAGGAACGGCAGACCCTCGATGTCGCCCGTCGTCCCGCCCACCTCGGTGATGACGACGTCGTGCCCGGGGCCGAGCCGGCGGATGCGCGACTTGATCTCGTTGACCACGTGCGGGATGACCTGAACCGTGCCGCCGAGGAAGTCGCCGCGCCGCTCCTTCTTCAGGATCGTGTCGTAGATCGCGCCGGTCGTGACGTTGTTCTCCTGGCCCATGTTCTCGTCGAGGTAGCGCTCGTAGTTGCCGAGGTCGAGGTCCGTCTCGGCGCCGTCCTCGGTCACGTAGACCTCGCCGTGCTGGTACGGGCTCATCGTGCCGGGATCGACGTTGAGGTACGGGTCGATCTTCAGCATGTTCACGCGCAGCCCATACGACTTCAGCATGCAGCCGATGGACGCCGCCGTGATGCCCTTGCCCAGCGACGAGACCACGCCGCCCGTCACGAACACGTACTTCGCCATGACTTCCTCCGCAAATGTCTAACGTTTGATGTCTAATGTCTAAAGTTGAGCGCTGCCGGCCCGAGCATTGGTCTCAACGGCATGGCCGGCAACATTAGACTTTCAACCTTAGACGTTAAACGATCTCTTGTTCATTCCCATTCAATCGTGCTTGGCGGCTTCGAGCTGACGTCGTAGACCACGCGGTTCACGCCCTTGACCTCGTTGATGATCCTGTTGGCGATGCGCGCAAGGACCTTCTGCGGAATGCGGGCCCAGTCGGCCGTCATCCCGTCGCGGCTCGTCACGGCCCGGAGACCGATCACGTTCGAGTAGGTCCGCTCGTCGCCCATCACGCCGACCGCCTTGCCCGAGAGCAGCACGGCGAACGCCTGCCAGATCTTGCGATAGAGCTTCGCGGCGCGAAGCTCCTCGATGAAGATCGCGTCGGCCTCGCGCAACAGCCGCAGCTTCCGGGGCGTGACGGGGCCGATCACGCGGACGGCCAGCCCCGGCCCGGGGAACGGGTGCCGCCAGATGACCTTGTCCGGCAGCTCGAGCTCCCCCCCGACGCGCCGGACCTCGTCCTTGAACAAGTGCCGGAACGGCTCGATCAGCTCGAACGTCATCCGCTCGGGCAGCCCGCCGACGTTGTGGTGCGTCTTGATGACGGCCGACGGCCCGCCGAACGCGGAATTACTTTCCACGACGTCGGGGTAGAGCGTGCCCTGGGCGAGATACTTGAACTCGCCGAGGCCCTTGACCGCGCGCTCGAACACGCGGACGAACGTCGCGCCGATGATCCGCCGCTTCCGCTCCGGGCTCGTCACGCCGCGCAGCCGCGTGAGAAACTCGCTTGACGCATTCACGTACTTCAGGTTGAGCCCGATGGATTTCTTGAACGTGTCGGCGACCTCGCGGTGCTCGTCCTTCCGCAGCAGGCCGTTGTTCACAAACACGCACTCGAGCCGGCCGCCGATGGCCCGGTGCAGCAGGCACGCAAGGACCGACGAATCGACGCCGCCGCTCATGCCGCACAGCACACGGTCCTCGCCGACGCGCTCGCGGATCTCGGCGACGGCCGTCTCGACGAACGACGCCATGCTCCACTTGCCGCGGCACTTCGCGATCTTGAAGAGGAAGTTCCGAAGAATCGTCGTCCCCTTCGGCGTGTGCACGACCTCGGGATGGAACTGGAGGCCGTAGAGCTCGCACGAGCGGTCGCGCATCGCCGCAACAGGCGAGCCGTGGCTCTGCCCGATGACCTCGAACCCGCGCGGCAGCTTCTCGACGCGGTCGCCGTGGCTCATCCAGACGGCGAACTTCTTGCCGAGCCCGGCGAAAATCCGGCTGCTCTTCGCCGCGTTCACGAACGCGTGGCCATACTCGCGCTTGTCTGCGCCGCTCACCCGGCCGCCGAGCGTGTGGGCCATGAGCTGCATGCCGTAGCAGATGCCGAGCACCGGGACGCCGAGCTTGAAGATGGCCTTGTCGCAGCGCGGGCTGCCATTCGCCGGCACGCTCGCCGGCCCGCCGGACAGGATGATGGCCTTCGGCCGCCGCGCCGCCAGCCGCGGCGCGGGGATGTCGTGCCGCACGATCTCGGAGTACTCGCCGAGCTCGCGGACGCGACGCGCGATGAGCTGCGTGTACTGCGAGCCGAAATCGAGGATGGCGACAAGCTCGTCCGGCCCGCCGGCGCATGCCAACTGTGATTCCACGGGCGAGACGCCCGCGCTGCGCGCCTCGCCCGCGCCCGGACGCTTCCTGCTATGCCTCGGTTTCTTCTTCATAGGTCGAGTAGTGACAGGGGGTGAACGCTGCGAATTCGGCCGCGCGGCCCGCACCGAAAATGCCGAACACGCCGCAGTCTTCGTGTGGGCCTTGCATGTCGATCAACTCACCGGTGCGCCCCTTCCCCTCTTACTCTTACTCTTGCTCTTACTCTTACTCTTGCTCTTAATCTTACTCTTAATCTTAATCGTAATCCCATCCGATCAGAACGGCGATCACCACTGAGATTACGAACGGGAGCCGCAGATGTCCGCACGAACGCCACCGCACGTTCACGCGGGTCGATAATGT
>JBDREM010000011.1:0-12227 GCA_043819695.1 Planctomycetota bacterium | reverse complement strand
CCACATCCGCCTCTTCACCTCGACGTAGCACAAAGCGCCCGTCAGGCGAAAAGGGACTCTTGAAATCGTTCGGGTCGAGTGAAGCATGCGAAGGCCAGTGCGCAGGGCAGACGACCATTGTGGCCCGGCCAATATCATACTGCGGCATCGGTGGTTTGGCGCAGCATCCACTGCAAGCTACCGAGACGCATAGTACAACACAAGAAGAGACCTTCGCAACCATCGCTCTCATATGCTCTCTCCCCGCCCTACTCGGCCGGCCGGGGGCGCGTGATCTTGGCCCCTTTCCCCAAGTCCGGAGCTTCAATAAACTTCCACGTCTCTGTTGCGGCCTTGTAGGTCGCCGTGAAACCGAAGTTGGCGCCCTTCGCCCCCTCGTGCTCCTGGTACTCCTTGCTGGGCGGCCTGCACGCACCACGCGCCGGCTTCTTATTTCTTCCGCGGGACGTCGCGCGGGTTGGACCGCCACTTCCCAAGGCTGGTCGACGTGATCTCGACGGTCAACTGTTTCGTCTCGGCGTCGAGAAGAAACGTCTCCGCCGGCTCTTTGTCGGCCGCGAAGACACGGTACCCGATGCTCGTGCCGCTGTCGTCGAACAGCTCGAACTTGCGGACGTAGCCGGTCCCCTTCGGATGCTCCGTGACGGTGATCGTCACTTTGGTCCCGCGGTCCGTCACGGTCATCGGCATCGAGATCTTCACGTCCGCCCACGGGCCGGGGTTTGCCTCGGTGTGCAAAGGAGGAACAGGCTCCGTGGCCCGGCAGCCAAGAGCCGCGAGGAGGACAAGGAGCCCCATCACCGTCAACGTTACAGTTCTCGGGAACCTGTTCATGGCAAATCTCCTGTCAGGCAATGCGGCGGCGTCTCGGGCCGCCGGCCGAATCGAGCACATCTTGTTCAGTCAGTATACAACCGGCCGGCGCTGCGCGGCAACGAAAATCCCAAGCGGGCCGAGCCCGAAATCTCTTGGGCCTGCCCCTCAAAAGGAATACACTATAGAGACTGGAGGGGCGGGAGGGCGCCGGCCGTGGACAATCGGGAAGTTGCAATGCAATTCGAGTTGCTCGCCGATCTGCTCGAGTTCAAGGGCGAGAACGCGTTCAAGATCCGCTCGTACCGCCAGGCGGCGCGGCTGATCGAGGACCTCGGCGAGGACATTACCGAGATCGCCGCGGCCGGCGGGCTGCGCGACCTGCCCGGCGTCGGCGAGGGGATCGCGAAGAAGATCGTCGAGTACATCGAGACGGGCCGGATGACGCGGCTCGAGGAGGCGCGAAGCGGCGTTCCGGACGGCATCCTCGGCGTGCTCGAGATTCAGGGCATCGGGCCGAAGAAGGCGGCGATGCTTTACAAGGAGATCGGGGTCGACAGCGTCGGGGCGCTCGAGAAGGCGGCCGAGGAGCAGAGGGTCCGCGGGCTGCCGGGGATGGGCGCAAAGTCCGAGGAGAACATCCTGCGCGGTATTCGGCTGCGGCAGGCGGGGGCCGAGCGGATGCTGCTCGACGCCGCGCTGGACGCGGCCGACGCCGTGGTCGAACATCTCAAGAGCAAGCGCGGGCTCGTCTCGCGCATCACGCCGGCGGGCAGCCTGCGGCGGCGGTGCGAGTCGGTCGGTGATATCGACATCCTCGCCTGCGGGAAGGACGCCGCGAAGATTCTCGACGCGTTCGTCGGCGGGCCGTACGTTGCCGACGTGTTTGCAGCGGGCGAGACGAAGGCGAGCGTGACGACGACGGACGGCCCCCAGGTCGACCTCCGGGTCGTCGAGCCGAAGCAGTTCGGGGCCGCGCTCCAATACTTCACCGGCTCGAAGGCGCACAACATCAAGCTGCGGCACATCGCGAAGCAGAAGAAGATGAAGATCAACGAGTACGGGCTCTTCCGCGGGAAGAAGCTCGTGGCGTCGGCCGAAGAAGAGGACATCTATCGCGCGCTCGGGATGGAGCCGATGCCGCCGGAGCTGCGCGAGGACCGCGGCGAGATCGAGGCCGCCATCGACGGCACGCTCCCGAAGCTCGTCGAGCCGGGCGACATCAAGGGCGACTTCCACGTGCACTCGAACTACAGCGACGGCCGCCAGTCAATCGTCGAGATCGCCGCGGCCGCGAAGGCGCTCGGCTACAGGTTCGTCGCCATCACCGACCACTCGCAGTCGCTCCAGATCGCGCACGGGCTGACGCCGGAGCGCGTCCGGAAGCAGATGAAGGAGATCGCGGCGGTCAACAGGAAGCTTCGCGGCTTCAAGGTGCTCGCGGGCATCGAGGTCGACATCAAGGGCGACGGCTCGCTCGACCTGCCCGACAAGCTGCTCGCCGACCTCGACCTTGTGATCGCATCGATCCACTCGGGCTTCAAGCAGCCGCGCGAAAAAATCATGAGCCGCATCACGGCAGCGATGGAGAACCCGCACGTCGACATCATCGGGCACCCGACCGGGCGGCTGATCGGCGAGCGGGAGGCCTACGACGTCGACGTGTCCGAACTGATCCGCGCGGCCGCGGCCACGGGGATCGCGCTCGAGATCAACGCGCATCCCCAGCGGCTGGACCTCAACGACGTCTACTGCCGCATGGCGAAAGAGCGCGGCGTGAAGCTCGCCATCGGGACCGACGCGCACAACGCCGCCGACCTCGACATGATGCAGTTCGGCGTCTCCGTCGCCCGCCGCGGCTGGCTCTCCCCCAAGGATGTCCTGAATACGAACGCCTCCGCGAAACTCCACACGAAGAAGGCCTGAGAAAGCAACTGCTGACAGGATTGACCGGATGCCCCGGCGGCTCGCCGGGTCATCCAACGGAGGGGAAAGCTCCGGGGATACGCTGCTTGTGGGTGGCCCGGACGCCCGCCGAACGAAGGGTGCCGCCGTCAGGCGTGTGTGCGGAGCAAAGCTCCGCTGGGCCCAGAGTTCGGCAAGCGACGGCCCGAGCCGTCGCCGTCGTCCGGGTCGCGAAGCGACAAGAGGATGCGCGAAACGAAAGGACGGCGGACGGCCCCGAATGTTCTCCTCTTGTCCGCCTTCGGCGGACCCGGACACAGAACGACCGTGTCCGGGCCACCCACGACAGGGGAGGCGCCGCACGGTTTTTTCATGCCCTTGCGGATTCTCTTGTGCCTTCGGCACCCGGACACGGAACGACCGTGTCCGGGCCACCCACGACGAAGAAAAGCGCTGCGGGTTCACTTGGTTTCTGGGTGGCCCGGACGCCGGCCGAACGAAGGGCACCGCCGTCAGGCGCGTGCCCAGAGCTCGGCAAGCGACGGCGCGAGCCGTCGCCGTCGTCCGGGTCGCGAAGCGACAAGAGACTACCGGCGAGAGCCGACAAGAGGACAAGAGGATTTCGGCAGCCGTCAGCCGACCGCCGCGCGGGATTTTCATGCCCGCTCTGCGTCTTCCGGTAAAACGTCTTCACGGCGGATGGACACTGATGAACACTGAATGGGCTGACCTCGCCCGCGGTCGGTGCTGGATTCCCAGGCGCGGGCAGGTATAATGATGGCATGAAGGTGCTTCGCGTCTATCTTGACACATCCGTGATTGGCGGATGTTGCGACCCGGAATTCCGCGTCTGGTCTAACGGCCTCCTGAGCGATTTCGAGATGGGGCTGTTCAAGCCGGTGCTGTCCGAACTGGCGACCGCCGAGCTTGAGTCGGCGCCGGCGGATGTGCTCGGAAAGCTGGCGGCGCTGCTGGACTGCGATCCGGAACTTGTGGGCATTACGCCGGAGGTCGAGGCGTTGGCCTCCGCTTATCTTGCTCGCGGCATTCTGCGCGAGAGCTTCGCGGACGACGCGCGGCATATCGCTTGCGCGACGGTCGCCGAGGTGGACGTTCTCGTGAGCTGGAACTTCAAACACGTCGTTCACCTCGAGAAGATGCGTCTCTTCAATGGCGTCAACATGGAACAGGGCTACAAACCGATTCAGATTCTGTCGCCGCGGGAGGTGACTCAACATGGCGTTTAAGGCAGTGGAGTGGGTCCGCCGCGTCCGGGACGCGCAATACGAGCAGACCCGGGGGATGTCATTCGAGGACCGGCTGGCCTTCTACCGAGAGAAGTCCGAGGCGTCGCGTCGCAAGATCGCCAGGATGCGAAAGAAGCCCATCTCTTCCGAGTGACGCCGTCGTGGACGGGGAGACCCGACGCGCTCGGCAGCGGGCGCTTCCCGCCCGGCCGGCGGGGCATCAGTTCCTATCAGTGCAATCCAGTGGCCAGCGTCGTTCTCTGCGCCGGACCGTCTTCGGTTCGCCTCCGCGATCTTGGCGGTGAGAATTCTACTCCCGCTCGATCGCGGCCGGGCGGGTCTGGACGGCGTGGAGCTTTGCGTTGTCGAACTTCGGCCGCCGGTCGAAGTAGTAGAGCCCGTTCTGCTCCTGGAAGATGTCGGTCAATTGCGTGTAGCAGTAGCCGAACATGTTCGGGTTGTCGAGCAGGACGTTGCAGAGCGCCTCGAACCGCTCGTAGAACTCGTCGAGGGTCTTGGGGGTGTTGCCGTATCCCCACGACTCGGTGCCGTCGGCCTCGTCGGGGTTCCACTTGATTCCGCCGAACTCGCTGACGAAGAAGGGCTGCCCCTTGTATGGGAGCGACACGTCGCCCCTTGGGTTCGTGTTTACGAACGGCTTGCCGTCGGCGAGGCCGGCCTGGTTCTCGCGGAGTACGTCGGGGTCCTGCGAGTAGTCGTGGCAGTCGTAGACGTCGATCTCGGGCACACGGTGCGAGTAGCCGGACGAATCGAGGACGGGCCGGGTCGCGTCCGTCGCCTTTGCGGCGAGGAACAGCCCGCGCTGGAGGTCGTTGAGGCCGTCGATCTCGTCGGTGATGGGCACCGAGGTCTCGTTCAGCGGGCACCACCCGACGATGGAGGGATGCGAGTAGTCGCGGAGCAGGACCTCGAGCCACTGGGCGACGTAGGTCGCCTCGGGCCGCTCGCGGTCCATTCCCCAGTCGCCGAACTCGCCCCAGACGAGGTAGCCGAGCTTGTCGGCGTGGTAGAAGAAGCGTTCCTCGAAGACCTTCTGGTGCAGGCGGGCCGAGTTGAAGCCGGCGGCCATCGACATCTCGATGTCGGCGCGGAGCGCGTCGTCGGTCGGCGCGGTCATAATCCCGTCGGGATAGTAGCCCTGGTCGAGCACCTGGCGCTGGAAGACGGGCACCCCGTTGATCTTGACCGCGAGCCCGTCGATCGTGATGCTGCGAAGGCCGGCATAGCTTTCGGCGGAATCGACGACGGCTCCGTCGGCGCCGACGAGTTCGAGCGTGATGTCGTAGAGATTCGGCTCGCCGGGGCCCCAGAGGCGGACGCGGTCCTCGGGGATAACGAGGTCGAGCTGCGGCGCGAAGTCCGCGTCGGCCGCGACGTCGGCCGCCGCGACTTCGCCGGCGTCGTCCTTGAGCGTCGCCCGCAGGCGGAGGCCCGCCGTGTTGTTGCTGACCGGCTGCTCGATGCGGAACCGGCGGCCGGCGACGTCGGGCGTGATGCGCGGCCGCTTCAGGTGCACGTCCGGCACCGGCTCCATCCACACGGTCTGCCAGATGCCCGTGGTGCGCGTGTAGCTGCAGCCGCGGTTGTGGTACAACGTGATTTGCTTGCCGCGCGGCTTGAGCTGGCCCTTGCGGTCACGGACGCGGACGACGACGACGGTCTTGTCGCCGGGCGCGGCAGTGCCGCCGAGGTCACACGTGAACGGCGACCAGCCGCCGCGGTGCCGCCCGACCTCGCGGCCGTTCACCCAGACCGTCGTCTCGTAGTCGGCGGCCTGGAAGTGGAGCAGCACCTTGCGGCCGGCCCAGTCCGACGGGATCTCGACTTCGCGGCGGTACCAGACCGCGTTGCAGAAGTCGATGTTGCCGACGCCGGACAGTTCGGATTCCATGCAGAACGGGACCGTGATCGCGCCGGCCAGGTCCTGTTCGAGCAGGCCGCGCTCGAGGCCGCTGTCGCCGGGGTCCATCTCGAATTGCCACTCGCCGTTGAGGCACAGCCAATCTTTCCGCACGAACTGCGGCCGCGGGTATTCCGACCGAGGAATCGTCATCGCATTCTTCCTTTCACTAGATACGGACCTTTCCGTGCGGCGGCGCTCCGCCGCGAATGCGGCGGATATTACCAGTTTCGCGCGGCGCAGCCCAGAAGTATTTTCCCCTGTAACACTTCAGCCAAGTGAAGCAGACGCGGAAAACGGGACAGCCAACGGGTGGCAGTCCCTGTTTTCCGCTTGCGCAGCCTCGTAGCGGAGCGGACGAAAAACGGTGACTGGCACCAGCGGAGCGAGTGAAACGAGCGGAGACGTGCCTGTCACGGCTTTTCGTCCCCCTAATGATGCTCGGCGTGGTCGGCGGCCGCGGTCGCGCCGAAAACTGACCCATTACGACTCAGCGTTGCGCGCGCTTGATTTGAGCCCGGCCGCCGCTTATGATGCGGCCGCTCTATCAGCAGAATCCGATCGCATCACACGTTGCCCCGCTCGAGGAAGAAACCATGGTCCACCAGGAATATATCACCGTGCGGACGGCGGGCCATCGCGACCTGCAAGACATCACCGGCCCGGTCGCGTCGGTCGTCGCCAACTCCGGCATCGAGACCGGCGTCGCTCACATCTTCAACGTCGGGAGCACCGGCGTCGTCGGCACGATCGAGTTCGAGCCCGGCCTCCAACGCGACCTGCCCGAGGCGCTCGACCGGCTGCTGCCGCCCAGCAAGGGGTATGGGCACGAGCAGGCGTGGCACGACGGCAACGGTCATTCGCATTTGCAGGCGACGCTGATGGGCCCGTCGCTCACCGTGCCCGTCGCCGGCGGCTGCCCCGTCCTCGGCACGTGGCAGCAGATCTTCCACCTCGAGTGCGACGTCAAGCCCCGCGAGCGCGAGATCATCGTGACCGTGATGGGGGAGTGACAAACGTTGCAGTCAGAATAGCTGACGTTGCTGTGTTGACCCGCGTCGAATTGTCCGTAGGGCTTGCTGACCTGGGTCAGCCGGGTGTAGAATGGTGTCATTGGGGTTTTCGTAAAGAGCAGGCGGAGCCGCAGGGCATGAAAACCGTTCAGCGAGCGCACATCAAAGGCGAGATTCTCCGCTGGGCCAGAGAGACGATGAACCTCGAGATCTCTGAGGCAGCCAAGAAGATTGGCGTTAAGCCGGACCGGCTCGAAGATTGTGAGAACGAGGAGGCTCTTCTCACGCTCAGACAACTGCGCAACGCGGCCATAGCCTACAAGCGGCCATTGGCGGCCTTTTTCCTTCCGGAACCGCCTAGGGATTTCCATGTTCCACATGACTTCCGGCGATTGCCGGGCGAACCTGAGCGCACCCTGTCACCCGAGTTGGTAACTGCCATCAGAGAAGCTCAATACCGCCGCGCGTTGGCAATGGAACTTGCGGAGGAAGTTGAACAGAAACCCAGCAGCTTTGTTGGCTCATTGTCAACGGAGGCAGACGTTGAACAGTCGGCCATCAAGGTCCGCAAACTGCTGGACGTCTCGCTGGACCAACAGAAATCGTGGGACAAGCCCTACGATCCGCTGAACAACTGGAAAGACGCCATTGAAAAGGCTGGAGCGCTGGTGTTCCATTTCGCCCAGGTCGATGTCGAAGAGATACGCGCCTTCTCGATCAGCGACGTCCCGTTCCCAGTCATAAGCGTCAATGGCGGAGACTCCCCCAATGGCCGGGTCTTTTCCTTGTTGCACGAGTTTGGGCACCTCCTGCTCGGGCACGGTGGCACCTGCGACTTCCGCGAGACCGAGGAGGGCAACTCTTCTGACCAAGACGCTGAGGTCTTCTGCAACTACTTGGCTGGTGCAGTTCTGGTCCCTGCAAGCGACTTGGTGACACAGCCGAGTGTTCGGGAAGCAGGCAAGGCGACCACATGGGATGACCCCGAACTGCAAGGGCTGGCGAAGCTATACGGCGTTAGTCGTCAGGTGATTCTGCGACGTTTGCTCATCACCGGGAAAACAAGTCGTACCTTCTACAGAACTAAACAGCAGGAACTGGTGGAACTTGGAAGGGAGGCCGCAGAGAAGAAGGGCGGTTTTCTCCCGCCGCCACGCAAAGTCGTCCGCAATGTCGGTCAGGCGTTTCTGCGCATTGTGCTCGGCGCGTACTACCGCGAGTCGATAACGTCCAGCGACTTGGCGGAGTACATCGGCGCTCGCCTTAAACACTTGCCTACGATCGAAGGCTTGCTGGCAGGCCGAAACATCCTGACGGGAAGTGACAATTGAAGTACTGCATCGACACGAGCTCTCTGATGGATGCGTGGCGCAGGTGGTACCCTCCCGATTTATTCCCATCCCTCTGGGCGAAACTGGATGAACTGGTCTCGAACGGAGATCTCATATCCTCGGAGGAAGTGCTCCGCGAACTCGAGCGGAAAGAGGACGGGCTGTTAGCCTGGGCCAACGAGCACAGTGGGATGTTTCTCCCATTGAGCGACGAAATCCAAGAAATTACCCAACAGATCCTCGATGGTTTCCCGAAGCTGGTAGACTCGCGCACGGGCAAGTCCTTTGCTGATCCGTTCGTGATTGCGACGGCGCGCGCTACGGGGACCACCGTCGTAACCGGTGAAAGATTGGAGGGGTCAGTTAGCCGACCGAAAATCCCCAGCGTGTGCAATGAATTGGGCATTCCTTGGATTGGCACAGTCCAACTGATCAGTTCTGAAGGCTGGAAGTTCTGACGCGTGCAGGCGCGCCTTCCGGTGTGCGTTGATTACCTTGAAAGATCCCGGGCTATGGGAGTAGCACGTCCATACTCAGCGGTCGCCTGTGTGGAGCAATCACCCATTGGACCGGTTGTGATCGCGGTGACGGACCGCGGGATCGCACGCGTGATTCTCCGCCCGACGAAGCGGGAGTTGGACTCGGTACAAGATACCGCGCATTCGAAATCCGATGCGAGCAAGGCGCGGAAACACGTCCGGCGACTGCAGAAGCAACTGACGCGCTACTTCGCGGGCGAGGCGGTGCGGTTCGACGTGCCGCTCGACTTGTCCGCCGGCACCGCGTTTCAGCGGGCGGTGTGGCGCGCGTGTGCGCGTATCCCATACGGCGAGACGCGGTCGTACGGCGAGCTTGCGCAGATGGCCGGGCGGCCCGGAGCCGCGCGGGCCGTCGGCGGCGCGATGCACGCGAACCCGCTGTCGATTCTCGTCCCGTGTCATCGGGTGATCAGGTCCGACGGTTCGCTCGGCGGGTTCGGCCTCGGCATCTCCCTCAAGAAGAAGCTCCTGCGCCTCGAACAACATTGCGTGGCCGACGGGCGCACCGTCGGGGCGGCCGCCGGTCGCCCCTACGAAAGGCCCCATCGCGCCGAGAGGTTTGATAGGTGCGGCGAGCGGCCGCGCACGTGACGCCTGGACGCGCCGATGGAATGCATCAGCCGACGGTGTACATCGCCCATCCGATGCCGGTGGCACTGAGCAGAACGAGGATGCCCATCAGCAGCAGCACGATCAGGATGGGCAACAGCCACCATTTCTTGTTGTGCTTGAGGAACTCCCAGAACTCGCCGATGATGGACATTCGCCGGCCCTGGGCCTCTTGCTCGAACTCGTTGGCGTCCGACGATTTCTCGGGCATCGGTTCTTTCCTTCAGCGGGCAATAGCGGCGTCAGCTCTGCCGCAAATACCGTTTCACATCCGTCACCGGCTTCCGCGGCACCCAGTACGTATCGGCCGACGGATCGAATCGCCGGTGCATCAGGTCACGCCCGATCAGCCGGAAGAACAGCGCGACCGGCGTGAACAGGAGGTAAAAGAGCGCGGCGATGATCACGTGCGACACCACGATGCCGATCGGCAGCGCGAGCAGCGTGAGCGCGACGTTGAGCCACCGCAGCGCACGCGGCGCGACGACGGCGAGCACGCCGCACGCAGCGGCCAGCGCGACCAGGGCCGCGCCCGTGATCTGGGCCGCCGCGGCCGAGAGCCCGAAGCCGAAGATCCGGTGCCGGTACAGCGCCCACGCGCCAAGCGCGCCGAAGATGACGAACGCCGCCGCGCCGAACTGCCGACACACCTTCCGGCTCGGGCTCCAGTTCATCTCAATCAGGCTCATGATACACTAATCCAGCTCGAATTGGGCAAGATATTCATCGACCTCATGTTGCCTGGCCTCGGGCTGGTCTTCCTTCAGCAGCAGGCAGTTTTCGAGAACGAGCACGTCCATGTTCGTCGCCATGAAGCAGCGGTAGGCGTGTTCGGGCGAGCAGACGATTGGCTCGCCGCGGACGTTGAAGCTCGTGTTGATGATGAGCGGGCAGCCGGTCATCTCGCGGAACCGCCGGATGAGGCGGTAGTAGCGGCCGTGCCGTTCGGCGTCGACGGTCTGTACGCGGGCGGAGTAGTCGACGTGCGTGATCGCGGGAACGGCCGACCGCTGGACCTTGAGCAATCGATCTATACCCTTGAGGCCGCCGGCGCCGGGCGGCGACTCGAGCCGCTTGTCCTCGCGCACGCCGGCGACGAGCAGCATGTACGGGCTCTCCTTCCCGGGCGCCAGCTCGAACCATTCGGCGGCGTCCTCGCGGAGCACGCTCGGCGCGAACGGCCTGAACGACTCGCGGAACTTGATCTTGCGGTTCATTATGGACTGCATCTCCGGGCTGCGTGCGTCGCCCAGGATCGAGCGGCTCCCGAGCGCGCGCGGGCCGAACTCCATGCGGCCGTGGAGATGCCCGACGACGTTGCCGCGCGCGATGTGCCCGGCGACGCGGCCGCAGAGAGCGGTCTCGTCTTCGATGACCTCGTACTTCGCGCCGATGCGGTCGAGGAACTCGCGGACGTCTCCGTTCGTGAAGGCCGGGCCGAGCAGCGAGCCGTGCTGCCGGTCGTGGACGCCGTCGGCCTCGCGGGGGTTGTCGAGGAGCTGATGCCAGACGAACAGCGCGGCCCCGAGCGCTCCGCCTGCATCGCCCGACGCCGGCTGGATCCAAAGGTTGTCGAAGATGCCCTCGCGGAGGATGCGGCCGTTGGCGACGCAGTTGAGTGCGACACCGCCGGCGAGGACAAGGTCCCGCTGCCCGGTGACCTGCGCGACGTGGCGGGCCATTCGGAGCATGATCTCTTCGGCCACGGCCTGAATCGACGCGGCGATGTCCATCTCGCGCTGGGTAAGGCGGCCCTCGCGCTTCCGCGCCGGGCCCTCGAAGAGCCGCTCGAACTTCCGGCCCGTCATCGTCAGCCCGCGGCAGTAGTTGAAGTACGACATGTCCATCCGAAATGAGCCGTCCTCCTTGAGGTCGATGAGTTCATCGAGGATGACGTTCTTGAACCTCGGCCGGCCGTATGGCGCGAGGCCCATCAGCTTGTACTCGCCCGAATTGACCTTGAAGCCGGTGAAGTAGGTGAATGCGGAATAGAGCAGGCCGAGCGAATGGGGGAAGTGGAGCTCGTGCGAGAGCTCGATCTTGTTGCCGCGGCCGACGCCGAAGCTCGCGGTCGTCCACTCGCCGACGCCGTCGGCGGTGAGGATGGCCGCCTGGTCGAACGGCGAGGGGAAGAATGCGCTGGCCGCGTGCGACTCGTGATGTTCGGGGAAGACGTAGCGGCCCTTGAACCGGCCGCCGAGGCCGCGGTCCATCTCGCGCGGCAGGTGGAGCTTCTGCTTCAGCCAGAGCGGCATCAGCTTGAGGAACTGGCGGAATCCGAATGGCGCGTTGGCGAGGTAGGTCTCGAGCAGGCGTTCGAACTTCAGCAGCGGCTTGTCGTAGAATGCGACGTGGTCGAGTTCTTCGCCGGTGATTCCGCCCTCGGCCAGGCAGTAGTCGATGGCGTGCTGGGGGAAGCTGAAGTCGTGCTTCTTGCGACTGAAGCGTTCCTCCTGCGCGGCGGCGACGATCTCGCCGTCCCGCACGAGGGCGGCCGCGCTGTCGTGATAGAACGCCGAGATGCCGAGGATGTTCACGCGTCGTCCGTAGTGCGCGTTTAGCGTGGCGCGCCGTGCCACGGCTGCAAACGGCGGCCGGCGCCTGCGGAGCTTGCCCGCCGCGACCTATTCTTTCGGCCTGTTATTTTCGATCCAGGCGTCGACCTCCGCGAGGAATTCCCGCCGCCCGGAGCCCGTTTCGTCGTCCGGGTGAAATTCCACGTGGCTGTCGAAATAGACCACGTTGAACCCGTCGTCGTGATTTCCCGGCTTGTCCCAGGCCATCGGGACGTCGCCGCCTGCCATCGCCTCGGTGATTGTGAAACCGGCCCGGTCGAGCATGCATTCGTA
>JBDREM010000010.1:0-8285 GCA_043819695.1 Planctomycetota bacterium | reverse complement strand
AACGTGAGCGGGGAGTACGCCGAGGTCCGGGCGGGTGCGACGGTCGGCAGCGGCTGCAAGCTGGCGGCGGGCGCTTCCATCGGCGAAGGGGCCGTCATCGAAGCGGGCGCGCGTATCGGGCCGAACGCATCGGTCGGCCGCGGCTGCGTCGTCCGCGAGGGCGCGTCGCTCACGTCGGCGATCCTGCTGGACGACTCGACGGTCGGCGCGGGCGCGGCGCTGGTGAACGTCATGCTCGACGCCGGAGTCGAGGTCGGCGACGGCGAACGCATTACCGGAATGCCCGACAAGGTCATTGAAATCCTGGCGAGCCGAGGGTGACGATGCAGGATTGGCGCTGGCAGATGGCTCATCGGGTCGACTTGCTCGATGAACTTGCCACGCGGTTCCCGGCGCTCGAGGTGACCGACGCGATGCGGCGCGCCGCGGGTGAGTATCCGTTCGCGGTCACGCCCTATTACCTGTCGCTGATCGAGACGCCCTCCCCCGCCGATCCGATCTTCCGGCAGTGCATGCCCGACGGCGCCGAGCTGAGCGAACGGTCGGGCCTCGAGGCCGACGAGCTTGGCGAAGACTCGCTCTATGCGCCCGTGCCGGGTCTCATACATCGTTATCCGGATCGCGTCGTGTGTCTCGCGACGACGGAGTGCCCGATCTACTGCCGCCATTGCACGCGCAAGCGGCTGGTCGGGCGCCCGGCTGCCGCGCCGCCGGACCTCGAAGCGCAGGCCGACTACGTGCGCCGCAATCCGCGAATCAAGGACGTCATCATCTCGGGCGGCGACCCGCTCACGATGCCGACCGCGCGCTTGGAGGAGATAGTGAGGCTGTTCCGCGCGATCCCGAGCCTCGACATCATCCGGCTCGGCACGCGAGCGCCCGTCACGCTGCCGATGCGGATCGACGACGAACTGTGCGAAATGCTCGGGCGCCATCATCCGATCTGGCTTAACACGCAGTTCAATCATCCGCGCGAGATCACGCCGGAATCGGCCGCGGCCTGCGATCGCCTGCTGCGTCACGGCGTGCCGGTCGGCAACCAGGCCGTGCTGCTGCGCGGCGTGAACGATTCGCCCGAGGTGATGGAGGAACTTTGCCGGGCGCTGCTGCGGATTCGCGTGCGGCCGTACTACCTGCTGCAATGCGATCCCGTCGCCGGGATCGAGCACTTCCGCACGCCGGTCGCGCGCGGCATCGAGATAATGGAGCATCTTCACAGGAACGTAGGCGGACTGGGCGTGCCGCGCTTCGTCGTCGACGCCGCCGACGCCGGCGGCAAGGTCCCGATCTGCCCGAGCTACGTCGTCGCGCAAAAGCCGGGCGAACTCATCCTCCGGAACTTCGACGGCGAGACCGTCAGCTATCCGGACCCGCCCGGTTGCAGTGGAGAATCTTGAGCGCGTCGTGAAGCTGCTCGCCGGGGAAGCCGTCCGGCAGCTCGACGGTCACTTCGTGGCTGACGTACGGCACGAGGTCGAAGGCGTTGTCGCTGAATCGCACCTTTTGTCCCGGCACGCTCAGCCACACGCCCTTGACGAACACCGGCGCCGTCAGGCGGACAAGCAGCTCGGAGTCGAACTGATCGGTCTCGATCTCGACCGAGATGTTCGGCTCCGGCATCTCTACGTCCTTCGCGTTTGCGAAGAAGCACGTCGCGCTCGAGTCGTACACCCCGCTGTAGAACGTGACCCACAGGAAGTGACGAGCCGGCTCGAGCTCCGGTATCTCGTCCAAAGGAATGGTGCACAACACGCCGGCTCCGTCGGCCGGAATCGACACGCCGCCGGTATGCAGAAGGTCGGCCTCGCCGCGTATGTCGAACAACTCGACGTCGAGCACGCCGCTGACGGCCTGATCGGTGTCGTTGATCCCCGAGACGATCACATCGTCGCCGTCCGCGTGCGCGGTGATGAGGACCGGGGCGTAGGCCCGGCGCATGTAATAGTAGGCCGGCTTCGGGCGGAGGACGGAATCGACCGTCGCCCAACTGATCACCGGCCAACAGTCGTTGAGTTGCCAGACGAGCGCACCGGCCGTGTGCCACTTGTTCCGCCGCCAGTGTTCGATGCCGGTCTTCAGCGCGTCGCCCTGGACGATCTGCGAGAAGAGCACGGCCCGTTCGAAGTCCGCCGGCTCGCCGAGCAGCAGCTCGCGCGCCGCCTTGAGCTTCTCCATGCCGCCGCGGCACTTCTGGTGCGCGAGCAT
The DNA here is from genome assembly GCA_043819695.1 of Planctomycetota bacterium. Taxonomy (GTDB): domain Bacteria; phylum Planctomycetota; class PUPC01; order PUPC01; family PUPC01; genus CAYLQD01. The sequence goes on along the minus strand of JBDREM010000010.1, from coordinate 6,080 downwards.
CACCTCGCTCTCGATCGACAGGTCTTCCGGCTCGGCGAACCCGAGAACCGTGTCCATCGCCGGGAAGCTCTGGAACCCGAATTCGCTGACGAACCGCGGCCGGTGATCGAGGTACTTCGCCGGGTCAATGCTGCCGTGCCACACGCCCCAGTCGTGCATGTCGCCGTGCGTGTCGGAATTGGCGCTCGGCCCGCCGTACGGGCTGCCGGGCCAGTAGAGCCGGGACGGGTCGAGCCGCCCGCAGACTTCGGGAAGGATTTCCTCGAAGATGAGCCGCGCGTGGAACGTATCGCCCCAGCCCCACGCCTCGGACCCCCAGTGGCACTCGTTGTTGCCGCAGTAAAGTGCGAGACAGGGATGATTGCGAACGCGCTTGACGAACTTCTCGGCCTCGTCGCGGACCAGGTCGTGGAACCACGCGGCGCCGGGATAGTCGGCACACGCAAACATGAAGTCGTGCCATACGAGGACGCCCATCTCGTCGCACAGGTCGAAGAACACGTCCGGCTCGTAGATGCCGCCGCCCCACACGCGCAGCATGTTCATGTTCTGATCGACGGCCATCTCGATCAGGCGGCGATACTTTTCATCCGTGACGCGCCACGGAAAAGAATCGGCCGGTATCCAGTTGGCGCCCTTGCAGAAGATGCGCCGCCCGTTGACCTTCACGATGAACGACTCGCCGGCGTCGTCCTGCTCGCGCTCGACCTCGCACGTGCGGAATCCGATCCGGAGATCGCGGCGGTCGAGCTCCTCGCCTTCGTGCCGCAGCCGGACGGACAGATCGTACAGCGCCGGGTCGCCGTATCCGGCGGGCCACCACAGCTCGGGCCGGTCGACCTCGATCACGGCCTCGGCCCGCTCGCCGACGTCGTGAAGCTCGACGCCGCCGACGGTCTCGTCCCTGAGAGTCAGCGTCGCGTCGAGCATGAGCGGCACACCGTCGGTGCACTCGAGCTCGGCCGCAAGCCGCACGCGCCCGCCGCCGTCCCCGAGCTCCGCCGGAGCGAACACGCTGTCGATCCGGCCCGCGCTGAACGCGCGCAGGAAAATCCGCCGCCATATCCCGCAGTTCGGCAGCGCCGGGCCCCAATCCCATCCGCTCGCGTATTGCGGCCGCCGGGCGTACGTGCGCGGATCGCTCGCCGGGCCGTCCGACTTCGCCTTCAGCTCCGCGCACACGCGGCCCGAAGACTCGAACCGGATCGCAAGCGTGTTCTCGCCCTCGACGAGCGCGTCCTTCACGTCGAGAACGTGCTCGACGAACGCGTCCTCGGTCCTCGATATCTCGCGGCCGTTCAGGACGATCGTCGCGAACGTGTCGAGCCCGTTGCAGACGAGCTCGACGCGGTCGTGCGACAGCATCGCCGCGTCGGCCTCGAACGTCCGCACATAAAGCCAGTCCTTCTCCGCGACCCATTTGACCTCGGCCTCGTTCAGCCGGTAGAACGGATCGGGAATCTTATGGGCCGCCATCAGGTCGGTGTGCACGCACCCCGGCACGATCGCCGGGAGCCACTCGCCGGCGCCGAGGTCCGCGGCCGGGCCGGCGCCCTCGGCCATCTCCCGGAACCGCCACTCGCCGTCAAGGCTCAGCCTTTGCATCACAGGTTCTCCGAAGAACTTGTCCCTCGCCGGATGATACGGCCCCCGTTCGAAGCTGTCAACCAACTCTCGACCTGCGCCGGCCGAGCCGATATAATAGCGGGGACGTTTCAGCCTGGAGGACTGCGATGAAGGCATTTGCACTGACCGCCCCGTCGACGTTCGGCCGGGCCGAAGTCCCCGACGACCCGCCGCCCGGCCCCGGCGAGGTAGTCGTCCAACCGAAGACGTGCGGCATCTGCGCGTCCGACGTGCACTATTGGCTGCACGGCCGCATCGGCGATCAGGTCATCCGCGAGTATCCGTTCATCCTGGGGCACGAGGCCGCGGGCGTGATCGTCGATATCGGCGAGGGCGTGACGAACGTGAAGCCCGGCGACCGCGTCGCCATCGAGCCCGGCGTCACCTGCCGCCAGTGCCCGTGCTGCAAGGCGGGCCGCGAGAACATCTGCCCGAACGTCGTCTTCCTCGCAACGCCGCCCGTCCAGGGCGCGATGCGCGAGAGAATACTGACGAAGGCGCGGAACGTCGAGCCCATCCCCGGCTCCGTCACGTTCGAGGCGGCGGCGCTCTGCGAGCCGTTCGGCGTCGGCATTCACGCCGCGGAATTGCCCGACATCTCCGACGGCGAGACCGTCGCCATCTTCGGGGCCGGCTCGATCGGGCTCTCGGCCGCGGTCGCCGCGCGCTGCCGCGGCGCCGGCCGCATCATCGTTGCCGAGCCGGTCAGCGAACGCCGCGAACTCGCCGAATCGATGGGTTTCGAGGCGATAGACATCGGCGGCGACCCCGTCGCCCGCGTTCACGAGATGACCGGCGGCGGCGCCGATGTCGCAATCGAGGCCGCGGGCGACCCGCGGGCGATGGACTGGACGACCCGGTCGCCGCGGCTCGGCGGCCGGGCCGTCATCGTCGGCATCCCGGTCGAGGATTCCATCGCGTTCGACATCCACACTGTCCGCCGGATGGAACTGGTGATATACAACTGCCGCCGCTCGAACCGCTCGCTCGCCGAGGCCGTGCGCCTGCTCGCCGGCCCCGGCGCCGACATCGTGAAGATGTGCACCCACCGCTTCCCGTTGGCCGAAGCCGCTGAAGCGTTCGAGATGGTCGCCGACCGCAGGGACGGCATCGTCAAGGGAATGTTGATGTTCGACTGAGGAATGTGGCACAGGCGCACCCGGCTGCGTCAGTCGGGCCGGTCGGACGAGTCCGACAGGTCAGACCAGTCCGACAGGACAGAGGAAAGACACCGTGGCAAAGGAAGGAAAACCCGGCTCCGGCCTGTCGGTCCTGATCGTCGACGACGAGCCCGGCATCCGCGACATGTGCCGCGGCTATCTCGAGACGCTCGGCTGCAAGGTCGAGCAGGCGGACAACATCGAGCGCGGCCGCGCGGCGCTCAGAAACGGCGCCTTCGGCCTCGCCATCTTCGACGTCCGCCTCCCGGACGGATCGGGCCTCGACCTCTTCCGCTCCGCACGCGAGCAATGGCCGGAGCTGCCCATCGCAATCATCACCGGCTACGCGTCCGTCGAGGATGCCATCGACGCGGTGAAGGCCGGCGCCATCGACTACATCACGAAGCCGTTCGACGTCGCCCGGCTGAAGGAGGTCGTCGAGCTCGCAACCGCACGAATGCCGGCCGGGCACAAAGACCTGCCGAAGGGCACGTTCAACTACCACGGCATCATCGCCGCATCCACGCCAATGCGGTCCGTCTGCCAGCTCATAGAACGCGCCGCGCAGACGCCGTCGACCGTGCTCATCCAGGGCGAGAGCGGCACCGGCAAGGAACTCGTCGCCAAGGCCGTCCACGAGGCCGGCCCGAACGCCGCCGAGCCGTTCGTGCCCGTCGATTGCGGCTCGATGCCCGAGGGCCTCATCGAGAGCGAGCTGTTCGGGCACGTCAAAGGTTCGTTCACCGGAGCGCACGCCGACAAGACCGGCCTGTTCCCGGCCGCGCGCAAAGGAACCGTCTTCCTCGACGAGATCGGCGAGCTGCCGCAGCCGCTCCAGGCGAAGCTGCTGCGCGCGTTGCAGGAGCGCGAGGTCCGGCCCGTCGGCGCGACCGCCGCCGTCCCCTTCCGCGCACGCATGATCGTCGCGACCAACCGCGACCTGCGGTCCGCGATGGCCGACGGCGAATTCCGACGCGACCTCTTCTTCCGCCTGCACGTCATCCCCGTGTACCTGCCGCCGCTCCGGTCGAGACGCGCCGACATCGCCCCGCTCGCCACGCACTTCCTCAACGAACTCAACGCGGCGTCGGGCCGCAAGTGCACCTTCTCGCGCGGAGCGGTCGAACTACTCGCGCGCCGCGACTGGCCCGGCAACGTCCGTGAACTTCAGAACGCCATCGAGCGCGCGTTCGCACTCGTGACTGGGAACCTCATCGGCGGCGACGCATTTGCCGACGCCGACGGCGCGCCGGAGCCGCCGCGCCAGGGCGACCGGCTCGAGGACTACGAGCGGCAGGCCATTCAGGCCGCGCTGCGGAAGACCGGCGGCAACCGCGAAGAGGCCGCCCGGATCCTCCACATCGGCGTCGCCACCCTCTTCCGCAAACTCAAGAAATACGATCTGAAATAGTCGCGCGGCGTCCACGCCGCCGGCCTGATGCGTGCAAGACGGCGAGCTTGCGCGGTGTATAATCAAGCAGGCACGTTCAGCCGCTGAATGTCGAGGGAGACGTCGTATGTCCACGTCACGCTCGCCGGCGCTTGCTGCGGCCGCCGTCATCCTGGCCGCGCTTGCGGTCCCGTCCTGCACGTTGTTCTCCTCGCGCCCGGCGACCGACCGGACAACGCGCCTGGAGATTGTGGTGCACGAAACGCCCGAGGACGTGGCGGCTCGGGAGTACGTGTGGATCGACCCGCAGACGGGCAAGGTGATCGACGCATCAAAACGCCCGAAGGCGCCGCCGTACATCTTCTACGTGAAGCCAACGTCCCAAGAAGAAGAGAAGTGGCTCGATGCGTTGATCTCACGCTTCGAGCTGCCGATCTCGTTCGACTTCGTCGCCACCCCGCTCGACGACGTCGTCGCTTTCCTCGTGAACCTGAAAAGAACGAGCATCGTCGTGAACAGGAGAGCGGTCCAGGGCCGAGACAACCTGACCGTCACGCTCCGGCTCGAGAAGGTCTCGTTCCGGGAGGCACTCAACGCTATCTGTGAGAAGCTCGGCCTCTCGTATGCGATAATGAATGGAAAGGTCTACATTGGCACGAAAGAGCACATCGGTCAATTCTTCCCGCCGTACCCGGCGAACGGGTTGTGGGTTGTCCCGGTGCGCGGGCGCTATGAGCCGAGCGCCGCGCAGCACCTGCGCTGGACAATGGACTCGGCCGTGTCCGTCGACTTCGCCAATGCCCCCATGGATGCGGTCGCCGCCCTCATCCGGGAGAGAATCGGCATTGATCTCCGCCTGGACCCCAAGGCGCCCGACTTGCCACGAACCGGGCTCGTCACGCTAAAGGCGGAGCAGATGAAGTTCAAGGACGTGCTCGACGCCATCTGCGCGAAGCTCGATATGAAACGTATCGTTGTAGACAACGTCCTCGTACTGTCGACGAAGCAGACGATCAAGGAACGCACCGCTGCCCGGGCCGCACTAGATGACGAACGAACTGCGGAGCAGATGCGCGCTGCTCTGAACAAGCCCGTCTCGTTCAAGTTCAATGCCACGCCGCTGAAAGATGCCGTCGCCTTTCTTAGCAGCGTAGACGGCGCCAACATCATTGTCGACAAACGCGCGACCAAGAGCAGGAACGATCTGGAGGTGACACTTGAACTCGAAGACGTGAAGTTTATCGACGGGGTGGAGTGGATCATCCGCCTCCTCGATCTCCGGATCGCGGCCCGCAACGGTGCGATCTTCATTTCGGACAAGGAGGGCCTGCTCGATCACTATCTTGCACGAACGGTCTTGTATAACGAGAAGGAATGGAAGCCTCTCATGGCAGCAATGGATCAGCCGGTTTCGCTCGACGTCGTCGGCGTTCCGGTTGACAAGACGTTGAAGTTGCTGAGCAAACAGACAGGCGCCACAATCGTGCTGAGCAATTCCGCACATCGCCGCGCGGATGCCGGCGAGAGCACGCTCCACGTGGAGAAGATGGCACTCAAGCACGCCCTGGCCTGGATATGCTACGAACTCGACCTCGCGTACACCGTGAAAGGCGGAGTCATCTTCATCACCACGCCAGAGGCCGTTCGCGACAAGAGCTCCCGACGCATCGGCGTCGCGTTCGCTCGCCCGCGGCCGATCTGGCCGGCGGAGTGGGACCGAGAGCGGAACAGGATTCCCGTCGGCGGGCCGCCACGAATATGGTGGAGCGAGGCGTTCGAGAAAAGGTTGGCGGAGCCCGTCTCGTTCGACTTTATTGACACGCCGATCGACGACGTCGTTGCGTTCCTCATCAACCTCGGGGGGGTCAGCGTCGTGGTGGACAAGGAGGCTGTTGAGGGACGCG
>JBDREM010000009.1:0-3549 GCA_043819695.1 Planctomycetota bacterium | reverse complement strand
CCAGGCAGCCCGCCAGCCAGGAAAGCCAGTTGCCAAGGCATCGTTCGTGTGCATTGGCGAGAAACAATATGGCGTGTTCCACGCTCCGGCCTTGCCGCATGGCGGCCTCTATGATGGCGAGGAGCACGCGCACCCGTTCGCGCCGGCGAAGCGGCAACGTGAGCAGGAAGCACGCCAGCCGCGTGAAGACAAGTAGTGCAAGCAGCGCGAGGAGCGCGAGCGCCGCGCTGGCCGACAACGTGACCATGTCAACCGGGTCGACGAACGCCAGGCAAGGTTGTGGCCCAGGAAACGTCAGCATGGTCCCTCGCCTTACGTGCGCCCTATCCAGTTCATCAACTGGTAGAGCGTGCCGAGCGTCGCCATCCCCTGCGTCAAGACGACCACGCCCAGAATGACGACCGACGCCGGCAACGCGCCGTAGAGCATCAATTCCGTTCCGTGCGCAGAGCGCTCGTCGTACATCTTCGCCGCCTGCTCAAAGCCGTCGGCCAGGTCGCTTCCGGAATGCGCGGCCAGCCAAATGAACAACGGCGGAAAAACGGCGCTGCCATACGCCATGTCATCGAACTCGGTGACGCCGCCCTCGATGTCCGCCTGCCACCGTGCGAACTCCGCTTCGGCTCGCGATCCTTTCTCGACGTTGCGCATCAGCGCGAGTGATTCGCCGAGAGTGCAGCCGCCACGAAGCATCAACGCCATCGCCGACGCGGTCTGCGCCAACTTGGCGTGCTTGAACGGCGGCAGCCACCACGCGAGGAACCTCCGCACATACGGAACGCTCACCGCAACGGCAAAGACCGCCGCCAGCCCGCCGAAGAACACAGGCCCGATGAACAGGGCGATCCCCATCGACACGGTGTTCTGCGACATGGACCCAAATCCGTCCGAGAGATCGAACGTCAGCGAACGGAACATGACAAAGCTCACGATCGACACTCCCAGGCTGAACACCAGCACGATCGCCGGGTACACCAGCATTCCCATGAGCCGTCTCGTGATCGAGTTGACCTTCCTGTAATGGTCGCCCATCAAGGTCAGCACGCCGGCGAGGTTGTTGGCCTTGACGCCGACCTGGAGCATCCGGACGTAGAGATCGGGCAGCCGGCGGCCCTCCAACGCCTGGCGAAGGGGGACCCCAGCGGCCAGGTCTGCCCCGAGCGCCTCGAGTTCTCGCCGCAGGCGCCCGCGGCGCATGCTCTTGCATAGCTGCTTCAACGCGCCCTCGAGCGGGATGCCGTCCGCCAGCATGCTCGATAGCTGCTGATTGAAAAACGCGAACTCGTCATGCTTCATTGACCAAAGACCCTCAGAGATTCGGCGCGGTCGGTCACGCCCCGCCCCACGAGCTCTTCGGCCGCGCGTTCGAGCGAGACAGCCGGCCCGACGCGGATCGCGCCCGGCTCGCGCAGGCCGGCCCGCAGTTCGTCGCCGACGCGGACCCACTCGACAACCGGGACGCGGCCGTGATAGCCGGTGCCGAGGCAGGGCTCGCACCCGGAGCCGCCGCATTCCGCGCACACGCGGCGCATCAGCCGCTGGTTGATGACCATCTCGACGGCCGAGACGGCCGAGTAGCGGTCTTCGCACATCACGAAGAGCCGCTCGAACACGCCCCTGCACGAACCGGCGTGGAGCGTTGCGATAACCATATGTCCGGTCAGGGCCGCGCGGACGGCGATGTTCGCCGTCTCTTCGTCGCGGATCTCGCCGATCACGAGGACCTCCGGGTCCTGTCGCATCAGGTGCCGCGCCGCCTTCGCGAAGTCGAGGCCCACGGCGTTGTTCACCTCGGTCTGCATTACCTCCGGGATGAACTGCTCGACGGGGTCCTCGATGGTGATGATGTGCCGGCCGGCGGCGTGAACTTTTCGACCCATATGGGTCGCAAAGTTCACGTCCCCCGCATCGCGCAATTGCGGCTCCAGCCGGCCGCCGGCGTCGGCCAGGCGCCGCAGGCAGGCGTAGATCGTCGTCGTCTTCCCGCTGCCGGCCGGGCCGGTGAGCAGGAGCAGCCCGGACGTGCCGCTCAGGAATCGCTCGAGCTCGCGCCGCGCATCGTCGGCGAAGCCGAGCTCCGACAGCGTGATGATGTTGCCGCTGGAGAAGAGGCGGAGGACGATCTTCTCGCCGGTGACGGTCGGGTACGTGGCAACGCGGATGTCCGCCTGCGCCGAGATGTCCCCCTTGTCGATCCGGCCGTCCTGCGGCAGCGACTCCTGGTACGTCTTCAGTCGGGCGAGGAACTTGATGCGGCCGAAAACGCGCGCGGCGAGCACCTCGGGCAGCGCGGGCACCGCCGTCAGCACGCCGTCCATGCGGAACGCCACCTCGGCCTGTTCGCCCGTCATCCGCAGATGGATGTCGCTGGCACCGCTGCGTTCCGCCTGGCGCACCAGTTTCTCCAGCGCCTCCGGGGCGGACCTCTCGGCATCGGTGGTGGTTCGTTCGCGCTTCATGTGGTAACGCAGTTGCTCCCTCGAGTAGCCGTGGTGCACGGATGCCGACTAAATTGTACAGGTGCCGGCCGCCGTCGCAAGGGGATTCCGTGGCGGAGACGGAGGTGGAGATTCCACCGGCCGGCGCGTCAATTACAAACAGAATAGGTCGTAACGACCGCGGCGGCCGGATTCTCCGTCTCGGCGGGGGTCTGACATCGGAAAGCTGATGCGAAGGCGTGAGGCGTTGGCGAATCAGCCGCCGTGGTCCGGGGCGGGCAAGGGTTTCGCGAAATAGGGGGCTCGGATGAGGTGGCTGTGCGCGGAGGCGGACGAACCCGCCGGCCACGTCTCCGGCCGCCGCCGGCCCGGAACCCGCCGGCAAAGACGAGACGCCCAAGCCCGACTACCCCTGCCTGACGTACAACAACGTCCTGACGGAGACGTCTGACGGCGAGCGTCTCGTCTACCTGCCGCAGTACGGCTGGGCGGCAATGGACAAGGCGGCTCGAGAGGCCTGGGCCAAGATCGGCTGCCGGGCCGTCGGCGTCAAGGGATTGGCCATCAGCTCGATGTACGGCGGCTCGCTCCGCTGCTGCGTCAAGGTGCTGCAAAGACGAAGAGCAAGCCATTTGCTTTGATCAGAACCGTAAGGGGATTGAGGGGATAGGCGGGGGCGAAAAGAGCTCTTACCCCAGGTTTTGAATGGAAGTCCGCGACTTATGATTCGCGGCTTGGACGAAATCCGAAAATCGACCCCGGCAGCACGAAAACAAAAAGGGCGGCCTTGATCCGCGGGGTATAATACGTGTGTTCGTTCACAACCCGCACGGAGGCCGCCAATGGCTAGTGGTCTATGACAGTCGATTGTGTGGATCGAGCGCGTGGCAGGTACGTCGCACACGCGGTGTGCGACGCCGCCCCGCACGGCGTGCGGGGCATACCCGTGCTGCGTCGCATCCCCAGATTCGTAACACTTCAGCCAAATGAAGAAGCAGAATCGCTTCGGTAGGCCGGCGCTGCGCCGCTCTCGTAGCACGGGCATCCTGCCCGTGATTCCACGGCCTGGAAGGCCGTGCTACGACGGTGTGCCGACCACTTCACTTAGCTG
>JBDREM010000008.1:0-6818 GCA_043819695.1 Planctomycetota bacterium | reverse complement strand
CAGGCGCCGTTTTCGGCCCGGTGGAAAGGCGGCGACGCGCACCTTCGGAGCGGGCGCGTCTCCGCTGATCAGCCCGCCATCTCGAGTCTCGCAAGATCAGGCGCAGGCCGATGACGCCGAACACGTCGGAGGGATGCCCCGCAACACGTGACAGCAGCACCCGGCCCGCGGCAGTAAGCTCCCCGAGAGGCCCTCGTTCCGGCGGCCGTTGTTATATCCGGGTGCCGGCGAACTTGATCGAGATCGAGAACTTGACGCCGAACAGGGCCTCGTCGTGCACGTCCACGACGCCCTTGACCTTCAACGAGCCCTTGATCGTGTCCCCCTTGACCTTCGCACTCCCCTTCACCGACGCGACGGACACGAGGTCGACCGCGATGCCAAGCTCGTCGGCGGCGATCGTCTCGACCAACGTCTCGATGTCGCTGAACGCGACCTGCAGCACGCGCTTCTTCTCGTCGCCCGTCCAGGTGCCGGCGTTGATGTCGTCGGTCGTGAAGGTCCCGTTGTCGAAGAACGTCAGCGTGACCGTGTCGAAGTACGTGCCTTTCCCGCCTTTGGCCTTCGCCTTGGTCACAATGGCGATCGCGTACGTTTCCGTGGCCGCGAAGGCGGCGGGACAAACCAACACGCACGCCAACAGGCCGCACAGCAATGTTCTAAACAACTTTGCCATTGCCATCTTCAGCCTCCTAACCAGAGAGCCAGTCTCCCCCGCTCCCTTCCTCGCATACCAGCTTACCAACGCCGTGCAGACTTGGCAAACCCAAATACGTGATCGTTCCGAAGAACCTGTGGTCTGTGCAGGGGCACGGCGTGCCGTGCCCCTGCATTGCAGATCGAACGATCCAAGCGTTACCACACACACACACACACTTTGGAACGATTACCGATTGGAACGATTACCGAAATACGGCCGGATAACGTCTTGCGGACCGCGCTAATCTGACGACGCATATGCGTCCTCAGATTAGCGCTTGCGCGCAAGAGCATTGGCGTCGGCGCTGAACAAAAGGTCGCCCCGGCTGCCGCCGTTTCGTAAACTGTCAGGGATGAAAGGACCCGGGGACAAGCGGCAAGACGGCGGCGATGGTGGCGTCGCAGCAGCCGAATCGACGCGGGCAGAGGTGATCGAGGACTCGTACACGGGCGAGCCGATCACGCCGGGCCAATACGTGTTCGGGGTGCACGCCCTGCCGGAGGTCGTCGGGCGGTACGCGGAGGGCTACCGGCTCTCGATCACGCGGCAGCTTCCGCGGATTTTCGCGTGGACCGATCTCGGCGCAGTTCCCGTTCGCCTTCATCGTGCCGCTCAACACGGTGCTTCCGGAGGCGGTGCTCGGCGGCGTGGAGCCGCGGTTCACGATGCCGATGGCGCCGTTCGTCGCGGTGCTCGTGGGAGTCGGGTGCGTGGGGTTCGCGCGCCTCACCTGGCGCGTCGTGGCAAGGATGGGGAAGAAGAGCGGCCCGGGGAGTTGATGGGCCGTGATCCGTCCTATGGGTGCGCTCGCACCTGCGGCCTCCGGCTCACGTGCAGGACGACCTCGACGATCATCCAGACTTCGAGCGCGGCGACGATGAGGCCGATGACAAAGAGGTGGAGCTGCATCAGGCCGCCAGCATAGAACACCCGGAGATTGACGGCCATCGCCCAACTAGTCAGGCCGACCATTATGAGAAACGGGATCGCGGTCACCCAAACCGGCTTGCCCTTCAGGTGGAGATAGACGGAGACGACCATCAGGGCGAGCGCGGCGATGAGCTGGTTGAGCGTGCCGAAGAGCGGCCACAGGATGAGTGCGCCCGCGCCTTTGCCGTCGTGCAGCGCGAGCACGCCCGCCGCAACGACGGTGACGAACGTCGCGACGTACCGGTTGGCGAGGAACTTCGCTCCGGTCGCCTGGCCGAACTCGGAGACGATGTAACGCTGAAGGCGGGTGGCGGTGTCGAGCGTGGTGCCGGCGAACGACGCGACGAACACGCCCATTATGGTCATGCACAACAGGAACGGCAGGCCGAGCCGCGCGATCATGTTGCCGGCGCCGTTCATGAACGAGTCGACCGCGAGAGCCTCCGCTGTCTTCCAGTCCTTGTAGCGCGCGTTAAACCCGGTCTCGCCGGTGACGTAGGAGACCGTCTTGCCTTCGATTTCGTCGGCCTCGATCTTGACGCCCGGGTTCGCTTTCTGAAACGCGGCGGCGTCCGGCAGGGGAGCGCGCAGGCCCAGGCCCGCACCGACCGAGATGATGACGAGCACGGCGAGCGCTCCCTCCATCAGCATCGAGCCGTAGCCGATGGCCCTGGCGTCGGTCTCGCGGTTGAGCTGCTTGGCCGTCGTGCCGCCGGCGACGAGCGAGTGGAAGCCGGAGATGGCGCCGCAGGCGACAACCACGAAGAGGAGCGGCCATGGGCTGAGCACCGTGTTCGACGCCGGGTCTGACGTTAGCTTCGGCGCCATGTTCGCCGCCGGGGCCACGAGGTCCGGATGGGTCACGAGCAGGCCGACCGCGAGAAGCGCGAGCGCGATGTAGAGCTGATACGCGTTGATGAAGTCCCGCGGCTGAAGGAGCGTCTGCACCGGCAGGACGGACGCGACGAAGCAGTATGCGAGCAGTATGATGGCCCAGATGAAGCCCGGCCCGAAGCCGCCGAACGAGCCCATCTCGACTGGTACGCGGTAGCCGACCCAGACGGTGAAGTACATCAGCGCGACGGCAACGGCTGTGGCGGCGATGACCGAGGCCGAGCTCTTCGCCCGCCTGAGAAACAGGCCGAGGGCGATGGCGATGGGGACCTCGCACCAGACGGGGATGACCGAATGCGGCGACTTCTTGAAGATGCCGGCAATGACGAGGCAGAAGATGGCGATGACGATGATGAGGCCGAACGTGACTATGGCGAGGAAGAGGACGCGGACGCGCGGGTTGACGAGCTCGTTGCAGACGTCGGCGATGCTGCGGCCCTTGTGGCGCATGCTGACGACGAGCGCGCCGAGGTCGTGGACGGCGCCCATGAAGATGCAGCCGACGGTGACCCACAACAACGCAGGCAGCCAGCCCCAGATGATGGCGAGCGCGGGTCCGACGATCGGCCCGGTCCCGGCGATCGACGTGAAGTGATGGCCGAAGACGATCTGCTTGCGCGACGGGACGTAGTCGACGCCGTCGGCGAATTCGTGAGCGGGCGTCCGGGCCGACGGATCGAGCCCGAAGATTCTCCGCGCCAGGTAGCGGCCGTAGGTGTTGTATGCGATCAGGTAGAGGACGAAGGCGGCGGCGGCGATGAGCAGTGACATTGTCTCTCTCCCAAAACGCGGCAGGAAGGCGGAACTGCCAGGGAGGCAAGGCCGATGTTCTCTCGGCAGCCGGCATCAGAGAGTATCGCATCCGCGCGGCCGGGTCAAGCCATAATAAAACCAAGCTTTCGCGTAATGTCGCAAGTGGAAGGACGCGTCCCTCCCGGCCCAATAGGAAACGCGATAGGGGTGTGCGCCGGCGGGCGGCCGCGCTCTCCCGGCCCCGTTCGGATTCATCAGCCGAGGCCTGCGGCCTCGAGCGCCTTGACGGCCGGCTTCGACCAGCCGAGCGGCATCAAATGAAAGCCCCTGCACATGCCCTTCATCTCGCGCATGAGCCGGGCGGCGATCTGCGCGCTTACCTTTTCCTCGTCGCCCTTCGGCGCCGCGGCCATCTCCTCGATCAGCTTGTCCGGCACCGACACGCCGGCGACGTTCGCGTTCATGAACTCGGCCATCTTCGCGTTTTTGAGCATGACGATGCCGGCGAGGATGGGGACGTCGATGTGCCCGGCGGCCTTCATGAATGTCTCGAGCTGCGCGGCGTCGTAGACCGCCTGCGTCTGGATGAACTTCGCGCCGGCCTCGACCTTCTTCTCGAGCTTGATGATCTGCGGCTCGAGCGGATCGGCGCAGGGCGTGACGACGGCGCCGGGGAAGAACGCCGGGCACTTCTCGGCGATCGGCCCTTCGAACTTGAACTTCTTCTTCTGCTTCGAGCCGTCCTCGGGCGGCGGCAGCTTCACCTTCTTCCACGCGCCGTCCAGCCGGTTGCCGACGGCGTCGTTGCCGGCCATCAGGTTCGTGATCGCGCTTAGCAGCGAAACCGAATCGAGGTCGTGCACCGACTTCGCCTGGGGATGATCGCCGAGCGCAAGGTGGTCGCCCGTGAGCGCGAGCACGTTCTCGATGTCCCAGATCGCCGCGCCGAGCAGCTCGGATTGCAGGCTCAGGCGGTTGCGGTCGCGGCAGACCATCTGGAGCACGGGCTCGACGCCCATCTCCTTCAGCTTGATGCAGACGGCGAGGCAGCTGATCCGCATCACGGCGCTCTGGTTGTCGGTCACGTTCACCGCCTCGACCTTGCCGCGGAAGTCTTCCGCCTCTTCCCACAGCTCGTGGCAGTCGATACCCTTCGGCGGCCCGATCTCGCCGGTCAAGACGACCTTGTCACCGGCCAACGCTTCTCTCAAACTCATCCGCTTTCTCCCAGTCTCTTCTTGTTCGTAATCGTAATCTTAATCGTACTCGTACTCACGCGCCCTTCTTGGCCTTCTCCGGCCGCGGCCACGCGTACGTCTTCGGATGGTGCTGCTCGGAGTGGTCCTTCGGCTTCATGATCGCCCGCATCTTATCGAGATGCCCGCGCGCCTTCAGCCGCTCGTAGATGAGGACCCAGGCGCAGTCCTGATCGGGATCGACCTCGCACTTTCCGTCCTTGTATCCGCCGCACGGCCCGTTGAGCAGGCCCTTCGCGCAGCGCGTTAGCGGGCAGATGCCGTCGGTCAGCTCGAGGATGCACTCGCCGCACGCCTGGCAAGTCTGCTTGTACTTGCCGGCGCGAATGGTCTCGCCGGCGAAGAGCGCATCGACGCCGGGCACGACGGGCTTCTCCTCGAGGAAGTCGCCGATCGTCTGCACGCCGCTGCCGCAGCATAGGACGAGTATGGCGTCGGCCGCGTCGATCTCGGCCTGATGTTCGCCGACGACCTTCCGCACCTCGCCGCGCAGGCAGGCGACGTCGAAGACGACCATGCCGGTCACCGTCTTCCCGATCCCCTCGAGCTTGGCCTTCATCGCAACCAGCTCTTCCTCGCCGCCGGTCTTGCACGCGGTCGCGCAGTCGGCGCACCCGGCGATGAAGATCTTCCGGTACGATCCGAGCGTCTCCTGAATCGTCTCGAACTCTTTCTGCTTCTGAATGATCATGTCAGAGCGTCTCCTTGCCTGTCAGATCGCGAACGCCAAAGCTTCGACCGTATTGTATCCGACGCAACGCCGGCCGCAAGACATTCTCGCGTGATCGTTCCGAAGAACGTGCGCTCTGCGCAGGGGCAGGTCGGCCGAGCGGCGTGCCAATCAGCCGACCTGCCCTCTTGCCGTTCGATGGAGCGTGTCGTTGTGCGGCGCTCTCGGGGGCGGGTCGGGGACCCGCCCCTACATAGCGGGCCGGGGACCCGCCCCTACACATGTGACCTCGTGCCGCCACGCTGCTCCGTCGAAGGTGCGACTGCACCTGCCACACATAGTTTGGGACGATTACTTCTCGCCGCCGGCGCCGCGACTACGCGTTGTAGTGTATCCCATGTCCGAGCCAGCCCTCGGCCGCCTCCATCGTGCCCTCGCCGAGCGTCGGATGCGTGTGGATCGTCTTCGCGACCTCTCCGACCGTCGACTCGAGCTCGATCGCGAGCGCCATCTCGGCGATCATCTCGCCCGCGCGCGAGCAGACGATCTGCGAGCCGATCAGCTCGCCCGTCTTCGCATCGCCGACGAGCTTGATGAACCCGCCCGTCTCGCCGAGCGCCTGCGCACGCCCGAGCACCTGGATCGGGAACGTGAGCGCCCGGGCCTCGATGCCCTGCTCCTTCGCCGCAGCCTCGGTCAGCCCGACCTCGGCCGCCTCGGGATGCGTGAACACGCACGCCGGCACGACGCGGTAATCGATCTTCGCGTCCTCGCCCGCCGCGTGCTCGGCGGCGACGATGCCCATCCTCGACGCGAGATGCGCCAGCAGCAGCTTGCCGGTCACGTCGCCGATCGCGTAGATGTTCGCCACGCTCGTCTGGCAGTGCTCGTTGATGACGATCTGCTTCTGCTCGCCGATCTCGACGCCAACGTCCTCGAGGCCGATGCCCCCGGTGTTCAGCCTGCGGCCGACCGAGATCAGCGCCTTCGCCGCCTCGATCGTCTTGCCGTCCGACAGCGTGCCGACGACTTTGCCGCCGGCCTTATCAAGCTTCTCGAGCTTCGTGCCCGTGTGAATCTTGACCTTGAGCTTCTTGAGCGCCGTCGTGATCTCCTTCGAGACGTCGGCGTCGCCGAGCGGCAGGCAGCGGTCCATCATCTCGACGATAAAGACCTTGACGCCCATCTCGGCGAAGAAGCAGGCGAACTCGCAGCCGATGTATCCGCCGCCGAGGACGAGCAGGCTCGCGGGCAGCTCCGTCTGATCGAGGATGTCGGTGCTCGAGAGGATCAGTTCGCCGTCGAACGCGAACACCGGGATGTTCAGCGGCTCGGAACCGGTGGCGATGATGATCTTCTTCGCCTTGACCGCCGCCGTCTCGCCGGCGGGCGACGCGACCTCGATCTCGCCGCTCGCCACGAGCCTCCCGGTCCCGGCGACCTGCGTGATCTTGTTCTTCTTGAAGAGCATCTCGATGCCCTTGTTCAGCCGTCCGACGACGGCGTCCTTCCGCTCGATCATCTTGTGCAAATCGACCTCGGGCTCGGCGAACGTGATGCCGAACGACTTCGCGTGCCTTGCCGCTGCGACGACGTGCGACGCCTCGAGCAGCGC
>JBDREM010000007.1:0-28050 GCA_043819695.1 Planctomycetota bacterium | reverse complement strand
CAAGGACGAGGCGGCCGACGAGTGCCGAGCGTGCGAGTTCTGGGCCATGTGCCACGGCGGCTGCCCGCGCGACCGCGCCGCCGACGGCCGCAGTTGCCACTGCGCCGGCCTCAAGAAATTCTTCGCCGCGACCGAGACGCGCCTCAAGCAGCTCGCGGCGACGATGAAGGCGCCGTAGGCAAGCCCCACACAGCCCCGGCTGGGCTGTGCGGCCTGACGGTGCCTCGCCGCGAGGGCGAAGAGCAGACAACGGAGCGGAGTTCGAGCGATGTATACGTTAGGGAGAATGCTTGGCTGTGCGGCCGTCTTTTTCGTAGCGTGGTGCATTGTTTATGCGGTTCTCTGCCACACCGGTTTCGCGCGGTTTGAGTGGCAGAACTTCTTGCTTGGGTGCATACTGGCTGCGGTCGGTGCCGCGGCGTCAATCAGTCGGCTCATTCTTTGGGATCCCAACTTCTTCGCGAGCCCTGGGCGGGAGGTACCGAAACGGGGCTTGGGGGCCGGCTTTCTGGCCGGAGTTCGGATCGCCTCGGTCGCCGTAGCGGTGTGCATCCTGCTCGGCCTTGGGTTGTTCTTCTTTGCCCGGTGGTACGTGAAGACCTGACGCCTGTTACGGGAGTGCAAGATGTCGGAAGGAATCGCTCGTGTGGCTTGTCTGGCGGCGGTCGCGCTTATCCTGCTTTGCGGCTGCGCCTCGACGCGCGAGCCGGAGCCGCCGACGGGGCCGCACTTCTCGGTCCTCACGTACAACGTGAACTTCGGCGGCCCGAGGCCCGGCCTCGCCGCGAAGGCGATCCTCGATGCCGGCGCCGACGTCGTCTGCCTCCAGGAAACAACGCCCGCTTGGGAGAAGTATCTCCTCGCCCGCCTGAAAGAGACGTACCCGCACGCGGCGTTCCGCCACTTCGGCGGAGCCGGCGGACAGGCCGTCCTGTCCCGGTTCCCCGTGAAGGAGATCGCATACGTGCTGCCCGAGGCCGGCTGGTTCCCCGGCTGGATCGTCGAGGTCGAAACGCCCGTCGGCTCCGTTCAGATTCTCAACGTGCATCTGCGGCCCGCCGTCAGCGACCGCGGCAGCTTCACGCCCGGTTCGTATTACTCGACGAAGGCCACCCGCCTCGACGAAATCCGCTGGTTCTATGCGCGGCTGAACGCCAAAGGCGCGGCCGTCGTGCTCGGCGACTTCAACGAGGACGACTCGGGCCGCGCGGTCCAGTGGCTGCGAGCGAACGGAATGAACGATGCACTCCGGCAGTTCGACCGCGACGCCCACACGTGGCGATGGCGGACGAGCGTCGGCACGGTGTACGACCGGCTCGACCACATTCTCTACTCGCCGCGCCTCCACTGTTTCTCGGCCCGCGTTATCAAGGCCGGCGCGTCCGACCACCTGCCCGTCGTCGCCGTGTTCGGGGCCGGCCGGCAGGATGAGAACGTACCCGAGGACGAGAGATAGCGGCCCCGTTTTCTGGCGGGCAACAATGCCCGCCCCACCACTTCTTCGGAACGGTCACGCAAGAAAGGGTCTCGCGAAATAGGGGTCTCGGATGAGGTGGCCGGACGCGGAGGCGGGCGAACCGGCCGTGCGAGGCGCGGGCCGGCACCGAGATGTGGCCCGAGCCGCTTGGAGCACGCCTCTGCGTTGTGAAGCTGGCCGCACGGGCGGAGCGGGGGTATAGAGCCGCTCTGCGGGCGGCTTGAATCTGCTCGAGGGGACGCGGCTCAGTCGGCGATGCGTGTGTAGCTGCGCCGGTGTTTGGCCTTGCGCTTTATTGATGCATGCGTTGATAATAGAATGGACGGGTGTGTAAGGAAAGGGAAAGGGGAAGAAAAGGCGTCTGCAGCCCCTGGGGCGGCAGAAACACTCTTTTCCCCTCTTGCCCTTTTCCCCTTTTTCCTCATTTTACACCTTCGCACCGCTTTCCATTATCTATGCAGGGCTCAATAAGAATGAGCGTTTACCTGCAACAACCGGCTTGCCCCTGCACGCCCGTCGAGAACACCGCCGCGATGTATGAGGCGGCGAAGGAATTCGGCAACTACGCCTGAGGAGATGATAGCGGACATGCGCTACGGGACCGGCAACTGGGACTGCGAGGCATTCGGAAATCACCGCGTTGTGCTGGCGGTCGGCCGGCGAGTATTGCCTGTACTTGATGCCGAGCAAGAAGGCCGCCGCGTTGGACTTCCACAAGACGTATTTCGCCGGCACCGCGTACGATCCGCCCGAGGACACGGCGGACGCGGCCTGGGCCGAGCAGGCCGGGCGTCGTGTGGAGGCGGACGACGAGCTTGAAGAGGTCGAGCGCTTGCCGCGCCGCCTCGTCGTCGAAGCCGTGCGAGCGGATGAAGTCGATACCGTGCCGCGCCAGTTCGAGCCATTCGGGCCGCGGCTCGACCTGTCTGCAGAGGGTCGAGAGCACCCAGACGAACCGGCCGTGGAGCCACATCGGCTTGTCGGTGTCGATGACCGAGCCGTCGCGGCCGAGGCAGAAGAGGAATCCGCCGTGCTCGCGGTCGACGCAGTGATCGATCCAGAACGGCAGCGTGTCGTCGAGCAGGCCGTCGCGATAGACCGCGATCAGTTCGTCGATTCGTTCGTTCGTCAGCATCGCCGGTCTCCGGTGGAGGAATAGGTCTGTGTCCGCGTCAGCGAGAGTATGCCCGACAGAGCCGGCGAGTCAAGCGCCCGACCTGCACCGAACGACGTTCGAGGGCGGACAGGCGTGCTCAGCAAGAGCGCGGCCGTTGGGCACGGGCGCTGATTTGCCCTTGACAATATAGCCATGAGTAAGCTATATTACAGCCAGAATGAAGTACGCCGTTGTTCTTGCAGGTGAGACATCATGAAGAAGGTAGCGTTGGCTAAAGTCAAGGATCACCTTTCTTCGTATCTGCGCGAGGCGGGGAAAGAGCAGATCGTCATCACAAGGCACGGCAAGCCCGCCGGCGTGCTCATCGGGTTCGAGTCGGAAGACGACTGGTTCGAGTACCGGCTCGAGAACGACCCCCGGTTCCTCAAGCGGATCGAGAAGGCGCGGGCGAGCATCCGCGCCGGCAAGGGCATCCCGTTGGACGAGGTTGAAGCCGAGGACGACAAGGAGACGAAGCCATCCCGCGCGCGCCGTAAGCGGCGGGGGTGAGGGGTGCGGCGGTCGGAACTCGCCTCGCCGAAGGCGAGCTCTTGGAGTGCGGTGGCACGACGCCGCGCCCGTGAATTGCTGGTGCGCTTGACCAGGTAGAGGGAGGATTCATATGGCCGCATCCGAATCGGAAGAGCTGGCTCTTCTGAGCGACCTCGCTCAGTCCTACTGCGACGAAGCGATGAGGTGTTTTCGGGCCGAGGCTCACTTCGCCGCGGCGCTTATGATGGCGGCACAACTGGAAACGGAACTCCTGTATCTGGCAGCGTACTGCTCGCGACGGAATTCTGAAATCCGCGCGTGGCCTAGCATCCGAAGCAAGAAGAAGGACTGGCGCAAACTGAGCTTGGGCGAACTAATCAGTGTGGCGCAAGAAGTCGGTTGCCTAACGGAAGAGTTGAGCGTAGAGGCTAGCCAAGTACGTGCTCTCAGGAACCTCCTTCACCCGGGGCGTTGCGTTCGCCATCGAACAGTGCCCTTGGTCGCCCTCGATGAACCCGCAATTCAACTTCTCACGCTTGCCAAAGTGAGCGACCACATAGGTGCATGGTTTCACGCTCTCGTGACACAATCGCTCCAGTTGCCGGGACTACCTTCGAGCGTCAGAGAATTGCTTGGGCCCGTGGTTGACACCCAGCCAGCACAGGTGGCTCCAGAGGTGAACGCGACACTGAAAGGTCCAATGGAACGGCTGGCACAATTGAGGAAACTGCCGGACAAGCTTGCTTAGGGGCTGGATCGGCTCCGTGTGGCGCGGCTCCGTGACCTGTGCTGAACTAGAACTCCGCGCTGTTCGGCGTGCGGGGGAAGGGGATGACGTCGCGGATGTTGGCCATGCCGGTGGCGAACTGAACGGTCCGCTCAAACCCGAGCCCGAACCCGGCGTGCGGGACGGTGCCGTAGCGCCGCAGGTCGACGTACCACCAATACTCTTCGGCGCTGAGGCCGCACTCGGCCATGCGGCGTTCGAGCACGCCGCGCCGCTCCTCGCGCTGGCTCCCGCCGAGAATCTCGCCGGTCTTCGGGACGAGGACGTCCATCGCGGCGACGGTCCGCTCGTCGTCGTTGAGCCGCATGTAAAACGCCTTGATGCCCTTCGGATAGTCGCGGACGATCACGGGCTTCTTGATGTGCTTCTCGGTGAGGTAACGTTCGTGCTCGCTCTGGAGGTCGCTGCCCCACTCGACGGGGAACTCGAAGCTCGCACCCGACTTCGTGAGGATGTCGACGGCCTCGGTGTACGTGATGCGTTCGAAGTCGCTGGCGACGATGTGTTCGAGCGTCTCGATGGCGGTCTGGTCGATCCACTTGTTGAAGAACGCCATGTCCTCGGGGCATCGTTCGAGCGCGGCGGCGAAGAGGTGCTTGATGTATTCCTCGGCGAGGTCCATGTCGCCGTCGAGGTCGCAGAAGGCCATCTCGGGCTCGATCATCCAGAACTCGGCGAGGTGGCGCGAGGTGTTCGAGTTCTCGGCGCGGAACGTGGGGCCGAACGTGTAGACGTTCGTGAGCGCGCAGGCGTAGGTCTCGGCGTCGAGCTGGCCGCTGACGGTCAGCGAGGTCCGCTTGCCGAAGAAATCCTGCGAGAAGTCGACGGAGCCGTCGGGCTGCTTCGGCAGTTGGGCGAGGTCGAGTGTGGAGACGGTGAACATTTCGCCGGCTCCCTCGCAGTCGTTCGCGGTGATGATGGGCGTGTGTAGGTAGAGGAATCCGCGATCCTGGAAGAACTCGTGGGTCGCCGCGGCGAGGCAGTTGCGGACGCGGGTGACGGCGCCGAACGTGTTCGACCGGGGCCGCAGGTGAGCGACCTCGCGGAGGAATTCCATACTGTGCCGCTTCTTCTGGAGCGGATACTGCTCCTGATCCTCGACCCAGCCGAGCACGTCGAGCTTCTTCGCGAGAACCTCGACGGCCTGGCCCTTGCCGGGCGACTCGCGCAGCTCGCCCTCGACCTGCACGCAGCAGCCGGTGACGAGCCGCTGCACGTCGCTCTCGTAGTTCGCGAGCGACTCGTCGGCGACGACCTGGAGGCCGCTCAGGCACGAGCCGTCGTTCAGCTCGACGAACGAGAACCCGCCCTTCGAGTCGCGCTTCGTCCGGACCCAGCCGCGGATGGTGACGGCGGCTCCGAAGTCCGTCCGCGCCAGTATGCTCTTGATTCGCTGGGAAACGTCAACGCTGCGCATTTCTATGGCTCCGCCTCGACGTTCGCGTCCTCACGGGAGGCCTGCGGCCTTAGACAGGATATCGTAATTGGGTGCGGACGGCAAGCCCGACGCGGCTTCGAGCGCCGGCCGGCGGCGGGGTGTGGCTGAGGACTCGCCGGTATCGAGACCGGGCACGTTGAGGAGGGCTCTCACGCGCCGGCGCCTCGCCCCGCTGCAAAGGCGTCAAGCGCCGTCGGGCGGAGCAGACGGGACCTCGTGGTGCGGCGCCTTGACGAAGAATACGGTAATGGCGGCAAGGATGAGCAGGCCCGACGCTGTGAAGTAGGCGAAGTCGAAGCTCTTCGTCGCATCGTAGACCTTGCCCGCGAGAAGCGCGAGCATGAACCCGCCGACGCCCCACGCGGTGAAGACCAGCCCGTAGTTCATCCCGAAGTTCTTCAGGCCATAATAGTCTTTTGTGATCGACGGGAACAGCGACAGGTTGGCGCCGTAGTTGGCACCGATGACGGCCGCAAGAATTGTCAGCATTGGAACGGTCGCCAGTGTGCTGCCGGGCGTCGCCTGAGACAACAGACCGATCGCGGCCGCCTGGAGCACAAAGCAGATGAACATCGTGGCCTTGCGGCCGATCTTGTCCGAGAGCATCCCGGCCAGGATGCGCCCGGCTCCGTTGCCGACCGCAAGCACGGCAACCAGCAGGAACCCCAGCGTCAGCTTGGCCTGGTCGCTGGCGATCGGGTCCATCTTGGCAATGATCATGAGTCCCGCCCCGGCGCCGCAGGCATACATGAACCACAGCACGTAGAACTGCCACGTTCTGAGCATCTCGCGCGGCAGGAAATCCTCTTTCTTATTGTTGTTGACCGCGGGGACCGGCGGCTGATCGGGAGGCACATACCCGGCGGGCGGGGCCTTGAGCAACTGGGCCAGGGCGACGACGATGATCAGGAACCCCACACCGAAGACCATCATGGTGAACGGCAAGCCCTTGAGGCCGATGAGCCACTTCGCGGCCGGGGCCGCATAGACGCTGGCCAGGCCGAAGCCGCTGACCACGATCCCCGCGATCAGACCCGTCTTGGCCTTGGAGAACCATTTGACGGCCGGCGGCGTCGCCGACGCATAGCCGAACCCGATGCCTGCCCCGGCCAGCACGCCGATCGTGATGACGTATCCGATCGGCGTCGTGGTGAAGTACGCGCCGATCATCCCTATGCCGACAAGAATGCCGCCGATCGTGGCGACCAGGCGCGGGCCAACGCGGTCCTGCATCCGTCCAGCGGGCACCATCACCAGCGAGAAGACCAGGCACGCGACCGAGTATGGGAGCGACCGAGCGACTTCGGACCAGCCCCAATCCTCGGGGACGCGCTTGCTGATAACGCTCCAGGTGTACAACACGCCGAGCGCCAAGTTGATGCCCATGCCGGCAAACGTGACTCTCCAGCCATGATGCCTGATGCTCTCGCCGTCGACCGTGATTGCCTGGCTCATGAAGTGCTCCGTCAAAACCGTTAATGGGGGATATGAAGATCCGGCAGAGCCGCCCGCGCCGTCGGACGAGGGCGGCTCCGGAACTGGTATAGTGCTATTGACGGCCCTCGACGAGGACCTCGACGACGTGCGGGTCGGCGAGCGTCGAGATGTCGCCAAGCTTGTCGACCTCGCCCTCGGCGATCTTGCGGAGAATCCGCCGCATGATCTTGCCCGAGCGCGTCTTCGGCAGGGCCGGGGCAAATTGAAGCTTGTCGGGCGTCGCGATCGGCCCGATCTCCTTGCGGACGTGCTTGACGAGTTCCTTCTTCAGCTCGTCCGAAGGCTCGACGCCCTCGACGAGTGTGACGAAGGCATACAGGCCTTGGCCCTTGATTTCATGCGGCATCGGCGCCACGGCCGCCTCGGCGACCGAGTCGTGGCTCACGAGCGCGCTCTCGACCTCGGCCGTGCCGATGCGGTGGCCGGAGACGTTGACGACGTCGTCGATCCGGCCCATCAGCCAGTAGTCGCCGTCCTTATCGACCCGGCAGCCGTCGCCGGTAAAGTACAGGTCCTTGTACATCGTCCAGTATGTGTCGACGAAGCGGTCGTGGTCGCCCCACATCGTCCGCATCATCCCCGGCCATGGCTTCTTGATGCAGAGCTTGCCGCCTTCGCCCAGCTTGGCCTCGGAGCCGTCCTCGCGGAGGACGACTGGCTCGACGCCGAAGAAGGGCCGGTTGGCGCTGCCGGGCTTGAGGGTCATCGCGCCGGGGAGCGGGGTGATGAGGATGCCGCCGGTCTCGGTCTGCCACCAGGTATCGACGATGGGGCAGCGGTTGCGGCCGACTTTTTCGTAGTACCACATCCAGGCCTCGGGGTTGATGGGCTCGCCGACGGTGCCGAGGAGCTTGAGCGAGGAGAGGTCATGCTTGGCGGGCCACTGGTCCCCCTGGCGGATGAGCGCCCGGATCGCGGTCGGAGCGGTGTAGAACTGCGTCACCTTGAACTTGTCGATCATCTGCCAGTAGCGCCCTGGGTCCGGATAGAGCGGGGTGCTCTCGAACATGACGCTCGTGGCGCCGTTGGCCAGCGGGCCATACACGATGTAGCTGTGGCCGGTGACCCAGCCGATGTCGGCCGCGCAGCAGTAGATGTCTTCCTCGTGAACGTCGAAGATGAGCTTGTGGGTGAGGGTGCAGTGGACCAGGTAGCCGCCGGTGACGTGAACCACGCCCTTCGGCTTGCCGGTCGAGCCGGAGGTGTAGAGGATGTAGAGCGGGTCGTCCGCGTTCATCACCTCGCATTCGCACTCGGGCGCGGCGTCGGCCATCAAGTCGTCGTACCACAGGTCGCGGCCGTCTTTCATGTGGCAGTCGACGCTGTCGCGGTTCACGACCACCACCTTCTCGATGCAGGGGGTCTGCGCGACGGCCTCGTCGGCGATGTTCTTCAGCGGCACGTTCTTGCCGGCGCGCTTCGACACGTTCGCCGTGATGAGCAACTTGCACTCGGCGTCGAGTATGCGGTCGCGAAGAGCATCGGCGCTGAACCCGCCGAACACGATCGAGTGGATCGCGCCGATCCGCGTGCACGCGGTCATCACGACGGGCAGTTCGGGGATCATGCCCAGATAGATGCATACCCGGTCGCCCCGTTTGACCCCCAAGTCCTTCAGCACGTTCGCGAACTTGCAGACCTCCGTGTGCAGCTCCCGGTAGGTGAGCGTGCGGTCTTCGTCCGGCTCGTCCCCCTGCCAGATGAGGGCGACCTTGTTCTCGCGGGCCGTGCCCAGGTGCCGGTCGAGGCAGTTATAGGACAGGTTCAACTCGCCGTCCTTGAACCACGTGTGCTCGATCTTGCGCGAGGCCGTGTCCCACGTGTACTCGCGTCCCACCGTCGGGTCCTTGAACCAGGTGACCAGTTCCTTCGCTTGCTCGAGCCAGAAGCCGTCGGGGTCGTTGATGGACCGGTCGTACATCGCCTGGTATTCTTCCATCGACTTCACGTACGCCCGGGCTCGGACCTCCGGCGCCGGCGGGAACGTCCGCCCTTCCGACATCAAAGAGTCGATGCCTTTCTTTTCCTCTGCCATAACTCCAGCATCTCCTTTCCAGAGTAGGGATACTAAACAAGTTGCAAGGTCGACAACCCCGTCACGACACGCTTCCCGGCCAGCCAAGGGCTACCACTGTGGCAGACGCAATTACGCGCCCGAATTGGACTCTCAAAGGAGCTGTATTCTCGCGAATTCACGCCGAAAGTCAACGAAAAAAATTAGGCCGGCCTCGACCCGCAGGCATACCGGCAGCGGGCGACGCAGATCCGCAAGTACGTCAATGGTCCACTTCGCCGAAAGCCCCGTCGACAGGTCGCCCGTCAAGCTCTGCCATCAGAATATTCCGTTCCCGCAGGCGGACGTAACGAAGGACGCACTCGTCGGCGCCCTTCGCTTCTGCGGCGACTGCATGCTGAACCACACGAGCGACGACGGCCTGCTCACGTATCTCTACAACGTGTCCGACGACGACAAGGACGACTACGACGACGCGGGCCGCATGACAAAGTGCGCCCGCGAAGACGGAAACGCGGTATACTACGGGTATGACGACGCCGTGCGAGTGGGCGCGGAACGCCCACTCGCGTTGGACGAATCCCCTGAGTGGCATTCGTCCGACCGGACGGAGTCCGGGCCACCCAACTACGAAATGCTGAACGAACGGTTTTCAACAAAGCAAGGCCATGTCGATTTCGGCGGGAAAATGAGGAAGTCGGGTGGATTTCTGGCCGGCGGGGTTGACAGGGGCCGGAAGGTGGCGTATACAAACTGGTGAAGCGATGTGTTTGCGCCGAGGGCGCACGTATCGCTTTCGGTCTTTAATGGGGCTCCGGGCGCAGAAGTTTTTTGGCGAAACGAAGCCATTTTGTCGTTAGCTCTTTGACAGCAAGGGATTACGTCGCCGAATCGGGAAATATTCCACCGTCGGGCGCGCGCAGGGTGGCCGCACCGGGCCGCAGGAGGCGCTCTGCGATGGGCTGGGAACGGAAGCGGATGGTTTCGGCTGGTAAAGCGGCCGACCTGCGTCGCAGCGCGCCGGCGAACTCGGCGGACGCTATGCTGAACTCAGGTGGCAGTGATATGTGCTGTCCCGAGGGCTGGCTGTCCCCAGAGCCGGGCGTTTCGCGATGCCCGGACGTGGTGGGGTAACTACGTGGCGGGCGGGGGTGTAAGCGAGAGGACGAACTGCTTCCAGGCGCGTTCTAGCTTGCCGAAGTCGTTCGTGAGGTGCTTGTTGAATGCCTCGTCGTGCTTGACGCCGGCCTTGAGAGCGCGGAAGTAATTGCTGAACCGCTCCGAGTAGCGGCCGTTGTTGGCCTTGGCGAAGAAGTAGACGAGCGCCCAGCTTTCGGCGTAGCAGAGGGCGTCGAACGTGTCGTGGCGGCGTTGGACGAGGTCGCGCAGGTGGATGAGCTTCTCGTCGCGAATGGCCTTTTGGAGCTGGAGGAGGCGTGCTCGCGGGATGAGGCCGGTCTTGAGTTTGCCGCCGCGCCACTGACTGGTCTCGAAGTAGACGGCGAGCCCTTCGTTGACCCATAGCGGCGGGGGGTTATTGACGCCCGTCATCATGAGGACGAACTGGTGCGTGGCCTCGTGGTAGAGGGTCTGCATGGTGTGGGTTTCGCCGGCCTGCCGCTTATAGGTGACGATCTCGCCGCCGTCGTCGCTCCGCGCGCGGAAGAAGCCGAGCGTGTCCTTGCGCGGCTTGACGTGGATTTGCTTGGCGTATGCGAGGAAGTCCTCCTGCTTCTCGAAGATGACGACGTCGGCCTTCTTCGCCGCCTCGCCCTTCTTCGGTCGGAACACCTTAACATACTCTTCGTACAGGTGTTCCATCGCTCTCGCAGTGTTCTGCGCGACCCGGTCGGAGATGTCCGTCTTGACTACGTAGTGGTCGGTCTTGACGGTGAACGGCATTTCGAGCGGCTTGGGCTTGAAGATCATGTCGGCCATTACAGGCTTGCCGTCCGGCCCGAGCACCGGCTTGCCGTAAGCGTCGTGCTTCGGCATGCGGAAGTGTTTGACCTGGTCGCGGGTGAACGTCTTGAGCCCGGCCTCCGTCTCGATCTCGATATTGTCGTCGGCGATGGGCCGGCGGATGGTGCCCGAGACGGTGTTCCCGTTGGTAAGGTAGACGGTGTCGGCGAGCGCGGCAGGCGCGAGCGTGATCGCGACCAGCAGTAGGATTGACAGCGCGTTGCGACGCATCGACGAGCCCTTTATCACTGGCGAATGTGCCTCCTTCAGATTATACACCGGCTGTGCGCCGCGGACAAGCAGCGGAATCGGCGCACACCGCCACTGACAGTATCGGACAAATTGCGCCGGCCGCCACACGGAAAGCAGGCGAGGGCGGCGGCCCGGGGCCAACCCCCCGGCCGGTGGAAAGTGGCGCGGCGTGTTAGTCGAGTGACTGCCCCGCGGCGGGCAAGCTTTAGGCGGCGAGTACCTGCGACTTCACTTGGCTGAAGTGTTACCGAAAACAGAATGCGCCCGTCACTCATCCATTACGAACGACCAAGAATTTTCGTGGACGCGGCCCGCCGGCATCCGTATAATGACGGCGGTGGACAGGATTTGGGGGCTGTTGCCATGTCGTCCGGGCTTGATGCCAGTGTTCTGGTGCTCAATCGCAGCTATACTGCGATCCACGTGGTCGGTGCGCGCCGGGCGTTTCGGCTCCTGTGCAGCGAGCGCGCCGAGGTCGTCACGCAGACGGGCGAGCAGTGGGAGACCTACGACTTCGACAGCTGGGTCGAACTGAGCCAGGCCCGCCACCTGTTCCCCGCCGAGGATGGCGACTGGATCCGGACGGTCAACTTGACCATCCGGGTGCCACGGATCGTGCGGCTGCTGCTGTTCGACCGCATGCCGCGGCGCGCGGTAAAGTTCAACCGCCGCAACATCTTCGCGCGCGACGACAGCCGCTGCCAATACTGCGGCCGCCGGTTCCCGTCGTCGGAACTGTCGCTCGACCACGTTGTGCCGCGGTCGCGCGGCGGGCAGTCGACGTGGGCGAATATCGTTTGCGCTTGCACGCGGTGCAACGCGCGAAAGGGCGGCCGCCTGCCGAAAGAGGCAAACATGAAGCTCGTCCGCGAACCGTTCAAGCCCAAGAGCAGCCCGGCCGTGCGGCTCAAGATCGCGTCGCCCAAGTATCACTCCTGGAAACACTTCGTCGACGAGGCGTACTGGTCCGTTCAACTGAAAGATTGAGGCCGCGCCGGTGATCCTCGACGAGATTGTCCAGCACAAGCGCGTGGAAGTGGCCGCGTTGCGCGAGCAGCGCCCTTTGGCGGCCGTTCGTGCCGACGCCGGGGCCGCGCCGGCTCCGCGCGACTTCCGGAGAGCGATCAGCGACCGGCCCGACGTCGCCCTCATCGCCGAAATCAAGCGGTCGTCGCCGTCTGCGGGCCTCATTCGCGAGGATTTCGACCCGGCCCTGACCGCGGACTGCTACCGCGCGGCCGGCGCGGCGGCGATGTCGGTCCTCACCGACGAACGGTTCTTCGCCGGGAAGCTCGAATACGTCGCGCAGGCCAAGGCCGCCTCGTCGGTGCCCGTGCTTCGAAAGGACTTCATCATTGACGAGTATCAGGTCCACGAGGCCTCGGCCGCGGGCGCCGACGCGATCCTTCTAATCGTCCGGATCCTCTCGGACCGGCAGCTCGGCGAGTACCTCGTGCTGGCGCGCGAACTCGGCATGGCGGCGCTCGTCGAGACTCACACTGCGGATGAGGTAGGGCGGGCCCTGCGCTCCGGTGCGGACATCATCGGCGTCAACAACCGCGACCTCGACACACTGACGATCGACCTGGCGACGACGGAGCACCTCGCGCGGGTGATCCCGTCGGGCCGCGTGATTGTGAGCGAGAGCGGAATTTCGTCGCGGGAGGACGTCGAGCGGCTGGCCGCGTGCGGCATCCACGCCATCCTCGTCGGCGAGCGGCTGATGAAGAGCGCCGACATCACCGACGCCGCGCGGTCGCTCACCGGCGTGTCCCGCGCGGCCGGGTGAAACGCACAAAGGATTGTACGTCCCGGGGGACACGTCCCCTCCCGCACGCCGGTTAATCAGACGTAGCCTCGTGGACCTCCAAGTTCGCACCTCACGGTTCCCGCAGGTATTCCGGTCCTCCGGCATCACTCACCGGGGCCACAGGACATCCTGAAAGCGCACCACATGCCCAGAAGAAGAACATCGAAGGTCCGCTCGCGAACATGCCAGGGCGCACACCACAGAAAGAAAGCGCTAATCTGAAGACGCATATGCGTCGTCAGATTAGCGCTCAGCGGGCGCGACAATAATTTACCATATGGTATCCGTTTGTTACGCCCCCTCCCCCGGCTCCCCGTAGGTCCCGCAGTAACTCACTGTGTCCCAATCACTTCCGACATATCGCGTTTACCGGTGGGGTGACATTCTCGTACCATATGGTATCAAAATGTTACTTTTTGAGGGACCGCTTGGGAAAGAGATGGTTGTTGTCGCCGCCACAGGACATGCGCGGAAGACTAACGCTGACGGCCTACTGGCTCTCTTCGAGCGCCTCGGGCGGCAGCGACGAGCGAAGCTCTTCGATCTTGTCGATGGGCTTCTCGAGCTGGCGGGTGCGGGTCGTCACCATGTTGTCGTACGTCCCGCGGGCCGTCTCGAGCTGCCGGCCGAGCTTGTCCATCTCGTCCTTGAATTTCTCCCACTGTTTGGCGAACTGGTTGATGAGCTTCGCCATTTCGTGCGCCTGTTCCTCCATCGCCACGTTCTCGGCGGCCTGGCGGATGACGGCCAGCATCGCGTAGAGCGTGAGCGGGGAGCAGAGGACGATGCGGCTCTGGAGCGCGGTATCGACCGCCGTCGGGTCGAGCTCGTGGATGGCGCCGTAGACTTGCTCGTTGGGGATGAAGACGAGCGCGTAGTTGACGGTGTTCTCGGCGGTGTTGATGTAGTCGCGTGTGGCCGCCTCCTTGATGCGGCCCTTCACGTCGTTGATGAACGCCTTGCCGTATTGGGCTCGTTCGCTGTCGGACTCCGCGTCGAGGTAGTGCAGGTAGTTTGCAAGCGGGAATTTCACGTCCATGTTGAGCTTGAGGCCGTTAGGGAGTGGGAACGTGAAGTCGGGCCGGGAGCCGCCGGTCTCGACCTGCTGCTTGTGGTAGTTGACGCCCTCGATGAAGCCGGCGAGTCGGAGCACGTCCTCGGCCATGCGCTCGCCCCACTGGCCGCGATGGTGCGGGCTGGCGAGCGCGGTCGCGAGTTGCTGGGCCGTCGTGCGGAGCTTCGTCGTCTCCTCCGCGGCGTTCCGGAGCTGCGCGGCCAGCGCCTTGTGCGAGCCCTCGCGGTCCTTGTCGGCCTGTTGCACGAACTCCCGCAGCTTGCCGAGCTCTTTCCCCATCGATCCGAGATTCTGGTCGATCAGCTTTTTGTCGCCCTCGAGTTCCTTCTTCGACGCCTCGGACTGCGCCGCGAGTTGCTGCGTCGCCAGGCGGACGACGTGCTCGGCGTTCGCCTGCAGAGCGTCTTGCGAGAGGCTGGCGAACGCGTTCTTCATCTCTTCGTCGGCGGTGCGGCGCTGCCGCCGCACGATCAGCCAGCACACGACGCCGAGGGCGAAACCTATCAGCAAGCCGACGACTAATTGTGTCATGATATGAATCCCCGAGAGATATTGAGCGAGGCTGTGTGGTGTCGGCGCCAATTCTAGTCTCGCGGGTGTCCCCGGTCAAGCTTCGCGCTTGCCCGTGTATCGTTGTGCTGATATAGTGCATTGAGCGGGGCAAGTTGCTGGGTCTGCGGAGGACGTTTGATGGCGAGAAGTTCGTGGCGGGTCGCACTGGTCCTGCCGCTGTTGCTTCCGGGCTGCTCGTGGCTCGGGGGCGCGGGCTCGGGGCCCGGTTCGGAGCGTTATCAGAAGGCGGTCGACGCGGTCTATCCGGCGCTCGTGCGCATCGAGGTGGTGACGCCGAGGTTCCAGGGCGGCCGGGAGATCCGCGTGGAGGGCGCGGGCAGCGGGGCGATCATCTCGCCCGAAGGATACGTGGTCACGAATCACCACGTCGCCGGCAAGGCGACGAGCATCGTGTGCGTGCTGTCGAACAAGGAAGAGATTCGCGCGGTCCGCGTAGGCACCGACGCGCTCGCCGACATCTGCGTGCTCAAGCTGACGGAGAAGCGGGTCTATCCGCACGCGAGGTTCGGCGACTCGTCGAAGCTGAAGGTCGGCGACACCGTGCTGGCGATGGGCAGCCCGGGCTCGATCTCGCAGTCGGTGACCGTCGGCGTGATCAGCAACACCGACCTCATCCTTCCGGGCGGCGGGAGCCGGCTGCGGCTCGACGGCGAGAACGTCGGGGCGCTCGTGAAGTGGCTCGCGCACGACGCCGCGATCTACGGCGGCAACAGCGGCGGGCCGCTGGTCAATCCGGCCGGCGAGATAATCGGCATCAACGAGCTCGGGCTCGGCCTCGGCGCCGCGATCCCCGGCAACCTCGCGAAGGCCGTCATCGGCCAGATCATCGAGCGGGGCGAGGCGAGGCGCAGCTCGCTCGGCCTCGTCATCCAGCCGCTCCTCAAGAGCGGCGGCCGCAAGCGGGGCGTGCTCGTCAGCTCCGTTATTCCCGACAGCTCCGCCGAGAAAGCCGGCTTCAAGCCGGGCGACATCATCATCTCCTACGACGGCCGGCCGGTCACCGCGCAGTTCGGCGAGGACCTGCCGGTGTTCAACCGCCTCGTCTTTGCGACGCCCGTCGGCAAGACGGTCGATGTCGTCGTCGAACGTGACGGCAAGCAGAAGACGCTCGAGGTGACGACGAAGCGGCGCACGAAGGCGAGGGCAAAGACGCACGA
Source organism: Planctomycetota bacterium (assembly GCA_043819695.1). Taxonomy (GTDB): domain Bacteria; phylum Planctomycetota; class PUPC01; order PUPC01; family PUPC01; genus CAYLQD01. Next base: position 12,360 of record JBDREM010000007.1, on the reverse strand, counting down.
GATCAAGGAATGGGGGCTGGCGGCCGAGAACCTGACCGACATGATCGCGAAGGCGCTCAAGCGGCCGACGACCGAAGGCGTGCTCGTCACCAACACCCGGCCCGGCGGCCCGTGCTCCGAGGCGAAGCCCGCCATACAGGACGATGACGTCATCTACGCCCTCGGCGGGGCGCCCGTGCGGAACGTCGCCGAGCTCATTGCCCGGACGGCGAAGATCGTCGAGGGACAGAAGGACCCTGTCCCGGCCGTCGTTGCGTTCGAGCGCAAGAACGAGAAGTGGCTCACGATCGTGAAGGTCGGCATCAAGGACCTGCCCGATCGCAGCCCCGAGGCGCGAAAGGCGTGGCTGCCCGCTTCGTTCCAGGTGCTGACGACCGACCTCGCCGAGGGTCTCGGGCTCAAGGGCAAGACGGGCATCCGGCTGACCGACGTCTACGCGGGCCGGTCCGCCGAGAAGGGCGGGCTGAAGGTCGGCGACATCATCACCGCGATCGACGGCGACGTTGTCCGCGCGTCGCGGTCCGAGGACGCCGACGTGTTCCCGGCGATGGTCCGGCAGCGGCGGGTCGGGCACGTCGCCAAGTTCACCGTCATCCGCGGCGGCAAGGAGCTGGCCGTCGAGGTCAAGCTCGAGCGCAGCCCGAAGGCGACGCGCGAGATGAAGCGTCATCGGGACGTCGAGCTCGGCTTCACGGTTCGGGACCTCTCGGATGAGGACCGGCGTACCGAGCGCATCGAAGAGCACGTTGCCGGGCCGACCGTTTCCGAGGTCGAGCCGGGCAGTTTCGCGGCCGTCGCGGACCTGCGCGTCGGGGACATCGTGGTGTCGGTCAACGGGAAGCCGACGGCGACCGTGCCGGCGCTCAAGAAAGTGATGGCGAACGTGCACGAGGAGAAGCCGGGGCGGATCGTGTTCTTCGTGCAGCGCGGCATCCACACGGCCTTCATCGAGGCCGAGACGCCCTGGCTCGTCGGGAAGGAATAGATGGCGCCGCCGGGCTCGGCGCCCGGCACGAAAGGAGGAACTGATGGCATGCCGCAAAGCTCTGGCACCGCTCGTTTGCCTCGCCGCGCTGGCCTGCGGGCCGGCCATTGCCGCCGACGCCGGCTTGAAGGCCGCGGCGAAGGCGGTCGTCGACAAGAGCGCCGCGACGGTCGTACCGGTCAAGATCGTCACGTCGGTCAAGGTGACGTATCGCGGCCGCGAGATGCCGAGCCGCGAGAGCGAGTCGGAGGTGCTCGGGACGGTGCTCGACGAGACCGGCCTGATCGTCACGTCGGACACCGCCGCCGATCCGTCGCGTGTCGGCGGCGGCCGGCAGCCCGGTGTGAAGATCGAGTCGGAGCTCAAGGCCGTGAAGCTCATCCGGAAGGACGGGACCGAGGTCACGCTTAAGATCGTGCTTCGCGACAAGGACCTCGACCTGATGTTCCTGCGGCCGGAGAAGAAGCTCGCCCTTCCGCAGCTCGGCGTCAAGAAGAAGGGGCCGAAGCTCGCCATCGCCGACCACGTCATCACGCTCTCGCGCCTCGAGGCCGTCGGCGACCGCCAGCCGAGCGTGTCGATCGTGCGCGTTCGCGCCGTGATCGACAAGCCTCGCCGGTTCTACGTGACCGACTTCGCCTCGAGCATGCGGGAGTTGGGCTGCCCCGCGTTCACCGCCGCGGGCGAGCTGATCGGCATCGTGACCATTCGCGTGAACCGCGGCGGCCGCGCCGGCATGCTCCCCGTGATCCTCCCCGTCGAAGACGTCCTCGAAGATATGCAGCAGATCGAGCCGCCCGAAGGGGATGAAGAGGACAAGGCGAAGGAAGAGCCGAAGGAAGGGAAGAAGGCGGAAAAGAAAGAGTAGCGCCGGATCAGGGCGGGCGCGTCATCGAATCAGATGCGCGTCGGCCCAGTCGGTGAAGTCGCCGAACAGCATGTTCCCGCCGAACTCGACGGACAGCTCGAGCGTCTTGACGCCGTTCACCGGCAGGTCGATCTTGACGGGCCCGGTCTTTCGCGTGATGCCCGCCTTCTTGAGGACCTCCTTGCCGTCGGCAAGCACCCGCACGGTCACGTCGCCCAGGTGATTCTCGTCGGCGTCGTCGATGCCGACGAGCGCCGTGAACTTCTTGAACCCGCCGCCCAGGTCGTACGTGAGCGTCATGCCCGAGAACATCCCCAGCCCCTTCCGGTACACCTTCCCGGCGAGACGGATGGGCTTGCGGTCGTAGTTCCGGTCGCACTGATACGGCCAGGTGTGGTCGCCGGTGAAAAACGGCCGGCGGATTTCCTTCGCCGGCTTGAGGTCGGACAAGTACACGAGCTTGCCCTGCTTGAACGCGAGCTCGATCAGAGCGTTTTCCGCGATCTCGACCTCCGGGCCGGCCAATAGCGCGAGCTTGACCCGGCTGCCTGTCGAGGCTATCAGTTTCCCGGTGACGACGCTCCCGTCGATGCACTGCGCGACCGCGAGCAGCGAGGCCGGCGGCGGCGGGCGCTTCCGCGCCGCAAACGACACGCCGAACAGCCGGGCGGTCTCGAGCGGTATCTCGCCGAGGGCCGCCTTCAACACGATCTTGTCCGGCTTGAACTCGATCAGAATGCCCGGCATCTCGTCGCCGTTGACGGAGAACGAAATGTCGCTCTTCGTCTTGTTGTCCAGCATGGCGGCCCGCATCTTCGCCGCAGTCTCAGGCTCCTGGCCTGTGCGGCGGAACTCGACCGCGAGCAGCCGCTCGAGGGGCAGGGCGATCACCCCGAGCGACGGGCTTTGCACCTCGATGCTCGCCTGCGAGCAGTTCTTTAGCGAGCCGCTGATCCGGGAGCCCCCGGGCAAGTGCAGCACTGTGCCGCCGAGCGGCTCCTCCGGCTCGCGATCGTCGCCGAACTCGACGCGCATGATCTCATCGGACGGGACCGTGACCACGCCGCCCTTCTCGGGCCGGATCGTCATCAGGCCTTGGGCGTCGACCGACTGCAGCCCGCCGGTGACCGTCTTGCCGTCGATCGTGTGAAAGTTCGCGGCCGGCGCGGCGCCGCCGAGCAGGGCCAGGGCCGCCGTCAACAAAGTCGCACGCGCAATTATCATTCGCCACCTGTGCTTTTCTTGGGCCGTTCCGCGCCGCCGATTCTCCAGCCGCGCGGGCCGGGCGTCAGCTCGATCATCAGCGACTTCTTCTCGCCGTGCCAGATCATCTTTCCGCCGCGGTGGAGCGCGTCAAGGACCTTCGGGATGTCGGCCCTCGGCACCTCCTGGTAGAGCAGCGCTTCGGTGAGCTTCTTGTCGTCGAAGTTGAAACTATAGCCCTCTGGGCAGCTCTCGACCACCTCGTCGAGCGTGAGGCCCTTCCGCTGGAAGAGGGCGATGAGCGTCGCCGCTTTGCCTTCGCGCTTCTCGAGCGTGTACGTGACCGACGCGATCACGTTCTCGCCCTTGCGGAACGTCACCTCGCCCCAGGTACCGCGCTCGAACGGAATGGCATCTTCGCCTAGCTTCGTCGCCGGGCGCAGCTTCGTCGCCAGCTTGTCGGGCACGTGGACCTTGATGGCGTACTTGCCGGGGCCGAGCTCGCGCATCAGCGGCGTCCGGCCGATTTGCACGTAATCCTTCCACGCGAGCGCCGCCTCGCAGTCGAACGGCTTGGCGAATACCTGAGCGCCGAGCGGGACCGACGAGATCCAGAGCACGTCCTGGTCGGGCGCAGGCATCGGGATGATCTGCCCCTTGCCGAGGCGAGCGCCGCCGGTGTACTTGGTGTGTATATCGAGCGCCTTGACCTCGGCGAGCGGGAGCCGCACGGCGCGGCCCTTGCGGTCGCCCTCGGCGATCTTTCCCTCGAAGGAGCACCGCGACGTGTTGTGCAGCACGCCCGCGACCACGTCGTCCTCGCCCTGCAAGAGCGCGCTCACCTCGGTCTGCCCGCCGGCCTTCGGCTTGAACGTCGCGGTCGCGATCTGCGCGAGCCACAGGTTCACACGCTTGTCGCCGGCCATCAACGGGATGTGATCGAGCGAGACGGCTTTCCCGGCGAGGCCGGAACGCAGCTTGAGATTGAACGCCAGGGCGTCGAGCTTCATCTTGAAGTCATAGGTGTCCGTGATTGTGGCCGTGAGGCCGGTGGCCTTGTCCTCGGCCGGCGCGGGCGCGGCAAGGACGAGCACGGCGCAGACAATCGCCGGGATGCACACGCATTTCATCGGTTCGCCTCCTCGAAATGTTCGGCGACGGCGTTCGGTGTCGGTCGCGCGATGATGCCGTGTTCGGTGATGACACCGGTGATGCGGTGCGCGGGGGTCACGTCGAACGCCGGCGAATAGACCTTGACGCCTTCGGGCGCGGTGCGGCGGCCGAACCCGCAGGTGACTTCTTCGCTGCTTCGCTCTTCGATGGGGATCTTGTCGCCGGAGTCGAGCGTCAGGTCGAACGTCGAGAGGGGTGCGGCGACATAGAACGGGACGTCGTGCTCTCCGGCGAGCACCGCCAGGGAATACGTGCCGATCTTGTTGGCGGCGTCGCCGTTCGCCGCAATGCGGTCGGCGCCGACGATGACGAGGTCGACCTTGCCCTGCTTCATCACGAGCCCGGCCGTGTTATCGCAGATCAGCGTGACGCCGATGCCCGCCCGCATCAGCTCCCACGTGGTGAGCCGGGCGCCCTGGAGCAGCGGGCGTGTCTCGTCGGCGAAGACCGAGACGTTCTTGCCCCGCTCGTGTGCGGCGAAGATGACGGCCAGCGCGGTCCCGTAGTCGGCGGTGGCGAGGCCGCCCGCGTTGCAGTGGGTCAGGACGGTGTCGCCGTCGTGAATCAGCTCGGCTCCGTTCCGGCCGATCCGGCGGCAGATCTTCTTGTCTTCGTCGAGGATTGCGGTCGCCTCGGCGAGCAGGCGTTCCTTCACTTGCTCGGGGGCCTGACCGGCCGACTCGCGGGCGGCGCGGCGCATGCGGTCGAGCGCCCAGAACAGGTTCACGGCCGTCGGCCGCGACGTCGCCAGGTAGTCGGCGGCGCGTTCGACCTCGGCGGCGACCTCGCTGCCGGAGCCGGCGGCCGAGCCCTGCACGCCCAGCACGACGCCCATCGCCGCCGCGATGCCGATCGCGGGCGCGCCGCGCACGCGGAGCGACTTGATCGCCTCCCACATCGTCTCGATGTCGGGGCAGTCGAGAAAGACCGTCTCGGCCGGCAGGAGCGTCTGGTCGATGAGTCTTGCGGCCCCGCCGACGCCGCCGACCCATTCGATGGTGGGTACGGGCATTGCGTGCTCCAAAGGATAGACCCGGCGCGTTTTCTTCCCCTGATTCTAACCTCGTATGTGCAACCGATTCAAGGAGATTGTTGGCCGGACGGCGCCGAGGCGAAGGCTGCTCGGCGACGCAGCCGGGTGGGACCGGCAGGCCGCGCCAAAAACCGCCAAAAAAGTCTAATTCACGTATGGTGTCGGCCGATAATCAAGCGCGGAGGGCAAACGAGAGGACACATAAAGCGCGGCACGTCCGAGAGGAAAGCCGCTCCGATTTATGGCGGGCTGTTTCATCGTTTGCCCTCCTTGATGAAGGTAGAAAAAAACGCGGGCGGCGACACGGGAGGGCAAGACGCTCGCGAAGAAAGGGCCCTGCAGACCGAAACGCTCGCTCTCTCCCTCCCAGAGTTTGGGCTTGCTCGGCTGCGGGGCCTTTTTTGTGCACCCACCCCACGCGGGCCGCGGCGGGAAACGCGCATTGACCCCGTTCAACTGCACCGGTAACATGAAATGGCGGCGAAGAATCCGGCAGTTGACAAGGCGATGAACCTGAAGGAGCCTGAGCGATGCGCCATACCATTTCCTGCTCCGTCCGCAACCGTCCGGGCGTGCTTGCGAGAATCGCCGGCGCGTTCGCGGCCCGAAACATCAATATCCACAGCCTCGCGGCGAACGAATCCGAGGGAGAAGCGGTCTCCCGCATCACGATCGTCATCGAGGGTGAGAGGGACCAGCTCGAGGCGATGGCCGAGGATACCGGCACGCTCGAAGACGTTGTCGAGGTCGAGGACCTGGACCGCAGCGGCTTCCTCGACCGCGAGCTCGTGCTGGTCAAGGTCGCCTGCTCGCCCGCCGAAGTTCCCCGCCTGATGCAGATCGCCGAGCTGATGCACGCGGGCGTGGTTGCCATGGGCCACGACGACATGACGATCGAGATGACGGGGACCGAGGAGAAGATATCCGCGTTCGTCCGCCTGCTGAAGCCGTTCGGCATCAGGGAGTGCGCCCGGAGCGGGCGCGTCGCGGTCAGCGCAGGAGAGTTGCCGTGATCTGCGTGGAAAAGGTCGAGGGCCTCGTCGCGCTCGTGCGCGGCCGGCAGAGGCCTGTCACGGTCGCGTGTGCGGCGCCGGAGGACAGCGAATCGCTCGAGGCCCTCCGCATGGCGGCCGATGAGGGGATCGCCAAGCCACTGGCCGTCGGCCCGGAACGCACCGTCCATACGCTTGCACAGAGCCTCGGGATCTCGCTCGACGGGTTCCGATTCCGCGACGTGCCCGGGCAGGAAGATGTCCCCGGACGGGCGTCGCAACTCGTCCGCGACGGCGAGGCCGACATACTGATGAAGGGGCACCTGTCCACGAAGAGCCTGATCCAGGCCGTGCTCGATCAGCACACCGGCCTCCGGACGGGCCGGATGCTGAGCCAGGTCGCGCTGTTCGACGCTCCGCTGCTCGGGCGGCCCGTGCTCCTCACCGACTGCGCCGTGAACATCCGCCCGAACTTCGCGCAGAAGATCGAGATTCTGAAGAACGCCGCCGAGATTGCGCAAAAGCTCGGCGTCAAGCGGCCGAAGGTCGCCGTGCTCGCTGCCGTCGAGTATGTCGAGTTGCCCGCAATGCCGGCCACGCTCGACGCGAGGCTCCTCGAGCGCATGGCCGAGGCCGGCGAGCTGGGCGACGTCGTCGTCCAGGGCCCGCTTGCACTCGACGACGCCGTCTCGCGCAACGTCGTTCGCACCAAGGCCATCAGCGGGCCCGTTGCCGGCCGGGCCGACATCCTGCTCGCGCCGGAGATCGAGGCCGCGAACTGCTGCTACAAGGCCCTCACGTGCTTCGCCGGGCTCGAGGGCGCCAGCATCGTCGGCGGCGCGAGCGCCCCCGTCGTCCTCGCCGCACGCGCCGACTCCGCCCGCGCCAAGTTCCTCAGCATAGCGTTCGCCGCCGCAATGATCGAGGCGTAGTCTTGGCAAGAACCAGGCCGAAAGCGGGCAGAACGCACCTCGTGTTCGTCATCAATCCGGGCTCGACCTCGACCCGGCTCGCCCTTTGCCGCGGCCGCCGCTGCGTCGCGCAGGAGACGATCCTCCACAGCGCCAAGTCGCTCGCGAAGTTCAAGAGCATCATGGGCCAGGCGCCCATGCGCGAGGCCGCGGCCCTGAAGATGCTCGAGCGGTGCGGCGTCCGCCCTGAGATGCTCGACGCCGTCGCCGCGCGCGGCGGCCTGCTCGAGCCATGTCCTGCCGGCACGTACCTTGTCGGGCCCGAGATGCTCGGCGATCTCGAACGGGCACGCTGCGGCGCGCACGCGAGCAACCTGGGCGCCGTTATCGGCGCCCGCATCGCGCAGAAGGCGAACGCGCCGTGCTTCGTCGTTGATCCCGTGGTGGTCGACCAACTGTGTGACGAGGCGCGTGCCTCGGGCATTCCGGAGATCGAGCGCCGGAGCATCTGGCACGCGCTGAACCAGAGGGCGGCGGCGCGGCTGGCCGCGAAGGAGCTCGGGCGGACCTACGAGACCTCGAACCTCGTCGTCGCTCACCTCGGCGGCGGGATATCCGTCGCCGCGCATCGCCGCGGCCGCGCGATCGACGTCAACAACGCGCTCGACGGCGACGGCCCGTTCGCGCCCGAGCGGAGCGGCGGGCTGCCCGCGGGCGATCTCGTCCGCCTCGCGTACGAGACGCCCCGGGCGGAGATGCTCCGCAAGATCACCGGAGCCGGCGGAGCGGCCGCGTACCTCGGCACGAACGATATGCGCGAGGTCGAGCGGCGCGCCCGCGCCGGCGACGGGGCCGCGCGCGGCCTGATCGGCGCGATGGCGTATCAGGTCGCGAAGGAGATAGGCGCGTGCGCCGCCGTGTTGGCCGGCGAGGTGGATTCCGTCGTTCTCACCGGCGCGCTCGCCCGGTGCAGGGCGCTCGTGGGTCGAATTCGCCGGCGCGTCAAGTTCATCGCGCCCGTCCGCGTCATTCCCGGTGAGATGGAGATGCCCGCCCTCGCCCGCGGCGCCTTCCGCGTTCTCGACGGCGAAGAGCGCCCGCGCCGCTACCGCCCCCCCTGATGACGAGGCGTGCTCGCACGGCGCGCAACAGCGTGAACTCGTCATTGTCTTGCCGCAGACCATTTTCTAAAATGGATTCGTTGCGCGGCGCTTCACACAACCGGCGAGTGTGTTGATCAAGGACAGATGAGGGCTGCTCCGACATCAATGGCGCTCCTCGATACGATGATGATGGACGACCTGGCCCGCGGGATCGGGGGCGACGTGCTCGCCGATGACCTCGCGCGGGCGATGTACGCCACCGCCGCGGGCGTGTACCAGATCCTCCCGCTCGCCGTCGTCCGGCCGCAGTGCCGCGACGACATCATCAAGACGCTCCGATGGGCCGCGGCGAACGGCGTGCCAGTCACCATCCGGGGCAGCGGCACAAGCCCGACCGGCGCCTGCCTCGGCTCGGGCATCATCATCGACATGACCACGCACATGGGCAGCGCGGCAGAGATCGACGTCCACGGCGAGATGATCACGGCCCCCGCCGGTGCGGTCTTCGCGAGGCTCAACGAGGCGCTCGCGTCCTTCAACCGGTGTCTGCCGCTGAGCCCGCCCGGCGGCGAGATCCGCACCATCGGCGGAATGATCGCGACAAATACGTCGGGCATCGGCTCTGCGAAGTACGGCTCCATCATCGAGTACGTCGAATCGCTCGAACTCGTCCTTGCCGACGGCTCCGTTATCGAGACCTGCATGCACGACGTGCGGCAGGGCGCATTCAAGGAGCTCATCGCCGGCGACAGCGCCGAGGCGCGGATCACGAAAGCGGTCTACGACCTGCTCCGCGACAACCGCGGGCTGACGCGCTCGAAGACGCCCAGCCTGCTCACGAATTCGAGCGGCTACCAGCTCGCACGCACACTCGCACACGGCCACATGGACCTCGGGCAACTGCTCACCGGCTCGGAAGGCACGTTGGCCGTGATCACGAAGGCCACGCTCCGCTCCGTCGAACGCCCTGCGATGACGGCGATGATCATCCTTTATTTCGAGAACGCCCAGCTCGCCGCCGACAGCGTCGTGCCGATCCTCGAAGCCGAACCGCGCTCGGTGGAAATGATCGACGCGCGGGCGCTGGACCTTGTGAAGAACGGCCGCCCCGACCTCGGCCACTTCCTGCGCGAAGGGGCCGAGTCGGTGCTGATAGTCGAGTTCGAGGGCGAGGACAACGACGAGATCATCCCGAAGCTCCTCGAGACGCAGCGGCTCATCGCCGACGAGGGCGGCACGGCCGCCGACTCGATCCTGGCGACGGCCGAGCCCGACATGGACGAAGCGCGCGAGCTGCGGGCCGCGGCGCTCAACGTGCCCCACAATATCCGCGAGCCGTCCCGCGTGACGCCCTTCATCGAGGACATCGCCGTCCCGCCCGACATGGTCTCGAGCTGCGTGCACGGCCTGTGCGAGACGATGAAGAAGCGCGGGCTCGACATGACAATCAACGGCCACGTCGGCCATGGCAACGTCTCCGCCCGCCCGCTGCTCGACCTGAAGAAGCCCGACGACATCCGCGCGATGCGAGAGGTCGCCGAGGAAGTCTTCGACATGGTCATAGAGATGGGCGGGACGATTTCGAGCGTCAACGGCGACGGCCGCTCCCGCACCGAGTTCCTCCGGCGGCAGTATGGCGAATTGTGCGACGTGTTCGCCGAGGTCAAGCGCATCTTTGATTCCGGCGGGCTGCTCAACCCAGGCATCAAGGTCGGCGGCGAGCGCGGGACGATCGTCTCGAACCTGCGGTACGGCCCCGACTATTCACGGCGGCACGTCGAGCCGAAGCTGCAATACGCCGGCGAGCCCCGCGAGGATGTGATCGAGAAGTGTCACGGCTGCGGCGCCTGCCGCTCGATGACCGGCCTGGCTGCGATGTGCCCCGTCTACAAGGCCCTTCAGACCGAAGAGGCGTCGCCGCGCGCGAAGGCGAACATCCTGCGCCATCTTCTCTCGAGCCAGGGCAGCCTGCCGCCCGAGGATGAGGTCGTCGCGGAAATGACCCGCCTGACCGACCTCTGCGTGAACTGTAAGATGTGCTCGGTCGAGTGTCCCGCCGGCATAGACGTCGCCAAGCTGATGATCGAGCTGCGCGCGCGGCGGGCGGAGAAGAGCGGCCTGGCGTGGGACGAGAAGGTCGCGAAGCGCTGGAACACGATAATGTCGTTTCTGGCGACCTTCTCGCCCGTCGGCAATTTCCTGATGCAGAACCGCGCGGTCCGCTTTCTCGCGGAGAAGGCGTTCGGGATCGCTGCGAGGCGCGAGCTGCCACGGTTCCGCGGGCGCGAGCTCAGGGGCCGGCACAGGCCCACGCTCACGAAGGCGCGCGACCGGGTCGCCTATTTCACCGACCGGTACGTCGATTGCTGCAATCCCGAGATCGCCCAGTGTGCGCTCGACGTCCTGATCCGCAACGGCTCCGAGGTCGAGATCATAAGCGGCGCGGACACCGGTGCGACGCGCCTGATGTATGGCGACATCGCCGGGGCGCGAAAGATCATCGAGCGGAACGTGAAACGGCTCGAGCCGCTCGTCGTGGACGGGTTTCGCGTGGTCTTCACCAACCCGCAGTCGACGCTGTTCTTCAGGAAGGCCATACTCGATTGCGTCGATTCGCCGCCGGCTCGCGCGGTCGCGGCGGCCTCGTTCGACCTGATGCAGTTCCTCCTGAGCCTCCACCGCGCCGGCCGGCTCGACACGCGGTTCCGAGCGGTGCCCATCCCGCTGGCCTACTTCGCGCCATGCCATCTGCGCGCGCTGCAGATCGGCAAGCCGTCGCTCGAACTGCTCCGGCTCATCCCCGAGCTGCCGATCGCCGACCTCGGCGGCGGCTGCTGCGGCATGGCCGACACGTTCGGGCTGCGGAAGAAGAACTACGATCTCTCGATGAAGATCGGCCGGCCGCTGTTCGACGAGCTGCGGCACCTGGAGGTGCGCTGCGGCGTGACCGAATGCGGCTCGTGCGCCGCACACCTGGCGCAGGGGGCCGGGAAGCGGATACTCCATCCGGTGCAGGTCCTGCACCGCGCCTACGGCCTGCCCGCATACGGCATGCCGACGTGGTAGGTCATCAAGCGGAAGTGTTCAAGCGGCAGGCGGGGATTGTTCGGCGGCGCCTCATCCGACGAGGTAGGCGCCGGCCATCAGGAGCGCCACCACGAACAGGATGAGCGGAATGAGTGCGGCGATCGAGAGCTTGACGAGCTCGGCGGAATGCCCCTTCCGGAAGAGCAGGGCGGTTCCCTCGTTCGTGTCGTTCACCTCGAGCAGATCGGTTCGATGCGTGACGAGCATCGTCACGCCGGCCGAGCTCATCGCCGCCGATGCCAGCCACGCCATCCCCGAGAAGAGGAACAGGATGAACTTGATGATGCCGGCCAGCTTATGGTCGATGCCCCTCCCCTCCCATGACTGGGTGGATACGAAGAAGAGGAACACCAGGCTTGCGATCGTCACCGCGCTGCAGCAAAGCGCTGCGTGTATGACGCGGTCCGGCAGTTGCCCCTTCTCGCGCTGCCAGCGGATGAGGGCCTCGAGGCCCGACATCACGGCGGCGATCAAGCACACCAGACTGGTTGTCAGCGCGGCAAGCTCGACGACCCTGAGGCCGCCCGGGCTAAGCCCGAACCACGCGCGGGCGGCCAGCAGCACGACCGCGCTGAGGACGGCCAGCACGAGAAGCACGATGGCGGTGACGAAGCAGAACCGTCTGCCTCCCCACCGGGCCCGATAGGAGCGTTCGACCGCCTCCTGGAGGTCGGCCGGCCCGTGATTCTCAGCCATCTTGACGCCTCCAAACGCTCACGGCCACCGAACGGGGGAAGATTATACCACCGCCGACGGGCCGTGTGTCAAGGAATATCCTCGGCCCGCGCGAACGCCAGCCCGGCGGCCCCGACGATGCCCGCGTCGCCCTTCAGAGCGGACGGCAAAATGCGGAGATCCTTCAGTGATGCCTCGAAGCACAGCTCTTCCACCTTGGCCTTGAGCGGGTCGAGGAGCATTTCGCCGGCGTTGACGAGCCCGCCGTGCAGGATGACGGCGTCGGGGTTGAAGATGTTGACGTAGCTCACGATCGCGACGCCGAGCAGC
>JBDREM010000006.1:0-12036 GCA_043819695.1 Planctomycetota bacterium | reverse complement strand
GACCGCGAGTATTGGGGCAAGTACGACGGGATGATCCGAGCCGCCGACGATATCCGAGACCGCTACGGCGAACGCGTTCTCACCTGGGCGCGGCTCGTGCGCCGGGCGAGCAATCCGCAGATGCTCTCGCACAAGATCGCCGGGCTGAGTTGGCAGAAAAAGAAGAACTGATCGTACGCGCCCGCGGGGGAGGCCGGTTCGGAAAAGGGCCCCCCCCCGCGGCCCCTCCCCGCGTGGAGTTCGCGAGCACGTGTTTGGCGGTCGCCGAAATCGCGGCATAGCAGGGCTGTTGAGAAAGTGATCTGTTGAGCCTGAAAGGCTCGCGTTCAGCAGCCTAGGGCGAAGCCCTGTAAGGGCGGCACAGCTTGTTTCGCCCTTACAGGGCTCCGTGGTTGCGCCCTCTATTTCCCAGGGCTTCGCCCTGGGCTGGAGAATGTCAGCCCTTCGGGCTGAACAACGCCGGCCGGGACAGCGGCCGGGAGGAAGACGAACCGAGCGATGACCCGTAACAGAATGATAGGGGGACTCATTCCAATGGCACTAACTTAAGCCGATCATCCGCCGCCAGAGAGAACGGGCGGCCCGACGGCTTCTTTGTCCTAATCCTAATCATAATCCTACTCGGCAGCGGCACTTACGAAACAGCGATTAGGATTAGGAGTAAGATTACGATTATGAGCGGAGCTCTGCGACATGGGCCGAGCCCCTTATGTTAGTGCCATTAGGGACTCATTCGCAATGCGCGTTGAAGGCGTCCGGCGCGGTTTGGTAAAATGGATGCCGTCAGGAGGCATCAGCAGGGATTCAGTGTGACGAGACGCGAGAGAATCGGGCTTGGCATCTTCCGCACGCTGACGGCGATGGCAGCGGCCGCCACGGTGCTTGCCCTCCTGCTGGCGTACACTGTCTCCCGACACTGCGATAGCATCGACGACGCGGTCGGCTGGCTCGGGGCGACGTTCATCTTCCTTGTCGCCCCCACGGTCGCCGTAGCGATCGGTGTCGCCTTTGGCGCCCGTTCCTTCTACCGCTCGCGTTTGCAGATGGAGATCGTCCTCTGGTGCATCGTGATTCTCGTCGCAGCTTATTGCGCGGGCGGCGCCGTCGGAACCTATCGCTCCCTGGAGGAGCTCGGCCGCAGCCGCGCACTGGCCGACCTCGTCGTCGCCGAGGTCAGAACCTATCACAACGAGCACGGCAAATACCCGGAGAAGCTGTCCGATAGCGGCAGGTCTCTGCCAACGCAACTTTGCCGGCACAACGAGGTCCTTGATCTCCAATACTCGCGCAGCGATGCAAATGGGTTCACCTTGACCTACTCCTGCGGCTGGATCGTGTGCACCTATGACAGCAAGAGCTCGGGGTGGTACGAAGAAACAGACTAGTCTGATGAATTGGTCAACAGCCCCGCTGTGCCTGTATTTGTCAGACAGAGCTTGGGCGGGCGCATAGCGGAAAGGAGCAGATGGCGAAGAAGAAAGTGGCAAAAGAGAAGACGGCCGCGAAGAGGAAGGCGCCGAAATCGAAGCCGGCTCCCAGGAAGAAGGCGGACGCGAAGAAGAAGTCGTCGCGCAAGAAGAGGCCGGCCGCAAAGGCCGGGAAGAAGCAGACGGCTCCGCCGGCGCCCGCTCCGAAGCCGCCGAAGCCCCGCTCGCCGGAGACGGCGGAATCGATGGGCAAGCGGCAGCGTGACATCTCGATCTCGGAGTTCTTCACGAAGAACCGCCACCTGCTCGGGTTCGACAACCCGTGGCGAGCGCTGCTGACGACAATCAAGGAGGCGGTCGACAACTCGCTCGACGCGTGCGAGGAGGCCGCAATCCTGCCCGACGTCTTCATCGAGGTCAAGCCGATCCCGAACCACGAGGACCGGTTCACGGTCCGCGTCCGCGACAACGGCCCCGGCATCGTGAAGAACCAGATTCCGAACATTTTCGGGAAGCTGCTGTACGGCTCGAAGTTTCACCGGCTGAAGATGTCCCGCGGGCAGCAGGGGATCGGCATCTCGGCGGCGGGGATGTACGGGCAGCTCACGACCGGGCGGCCCGTGCGGATCACGTCGTGCATCTCGCCGAAGAAGCCGGCCCACTACTACGAGGTGACGATCGACACGCAGAAGAACGAGCCGCGGGTCCAGCGCGACGACGAGATCGACTGGGGCAGCGGCCACGGGACGATGGTCGAGATCGACCTCGAGGCGAAGTACCAGAAGGGGCTGAAGTCGATCGACGAATACATCAAGCAGACCGCGATCGCCAACCCGCACGTCTCGATCAGCTACGTCAACCCGGTGGGCGAGAAGCAGGTCTACGAGCGCTCGACCGAGCAGCTTCCGCCGGAGGCGCGCGAGATCAAGCCGCACCCGTACGGCGTCGAGCTCGGCCTCCTGATCAAGATGCTCCACACGACGAGGTCGCGCAGCGTCAAGGGCTGCCTGCAGTCGGACTTCTCGCGCGTCAGCGCGCGGATCGCCGGCGAGGTTCTCGAGAAGGCGCGGATCCCTGAGAACGCGCGGCCGTCGCGGATCGCCCGCGAGGAGGCCGACCGGCTGCTCGGCGCGATCCAGGCGACGAAGATAATGAACCCGCCGACCGACTGCATCTCGCCCATCGGCGAGGAGCTGATCCTGAAGGGGCTCGAACGGATCGACGCGGACTTCTACACCTCGGTCACCCGCCCGCCGTCGGTCTACCGCGGCAATCCGTTCCTGATCGAGGTCGGCGTGGCATACGGCGGCGAACTGCCCGAGGAGGGCGCCATCAGGCTGCTGCGGTACGCGAACCGCGTTCCGCTGCTGTATCAGCAGGGCGCCTGCGCGATCACGGCGGCCGTCTCGGAGACGTCATGGAAGAACTACGGCCTCGGGCAATCGGGCAACAGTCTGCCGGCCGGCCCGGCGGCGATCCTGGTGCACCTCGCGAGCGTGTGGGTCCCGTTCACGTCGGAGAGCAAGGAGGCGATCGCCCACTATCCGGAGATCGTGAAGGACATCAAGCTGGGGCTCCAGGAGTGCGGCCGGCGGATGTCGGTCCACATCAAGCGGCGGCGGCGCGAGGCCGACGCGGCGAAGAAGCGCGAGTACATAAGCTCTTATATACCGCACATAGCGAACGCTCTGCGCAACATCCTGGACCTCAACGACCGCGCGGAGAAGAAGATAGCGGCCAGCCTGACGGCCCTGCTGGAGAAGAGCCGGAAGATGTGAGCCCGCGGCGCCCCTGGCCTACCCCGCCGGCCCGATGTTCGAGAGGTTCTTGACGAGCGACATCGTCTGGCTTTGCGCCTTGATGATCGCGGTCTGAACGGCCCGCATCTCGCCCTCGAGCGCATCGCACTTGCAGTTGACGAGCGCTCGGATGCGGTCGATTTGCGCCCGCAGCTTCTTCGTTGTCGAGTAGGCGCTGCCCCGTTCCTCGGCGATCGGCCCGGTCGCCGGGTCGAGCAGCCGGAGCCCCTCATCGGCCAGGCGGCGGGCGAGCAGGACGATCGGCCGGAACGCGGGGTACCCCTTCTGCGGATTGGTTCGCAGGCACTCCATCGCGACGGACCAGTGAAACTCGATCCGCCGCCGTGAGTCGACCGAGAGGCCGACCCAACTGACGCCGTCCCAGGAGCGCAGCGCCGTGTGTTCGTCGATGGCCTTGAACAGCGTCTCGCGGACGACCGGCGTGAGCGGGCTCTCGGCGGCGGCGGCCGGCTCATCGGGATCGCCGTGCATGTCGAACCCCACGACCTCGAACACGCGGTTCAAAGCGTCGGCAAAGTCGCGAACGACCGAGCAGATGGTGTGCACGGAAGCCGGCGCCTTCCTGATGCAACTGCTGGCCTGGCTCGAGCTCCCGCCGAGGCCCGACGCGGCCAGCGCCCGCGCGGCACGGTACATTGCCTCGAGCGAACCGCAGAGCTCGTCGCACAGGGCCAGCCTTCGCCGCGTCCGCGATTCGTGGCTGCGCAGCGACAGCAGCATGCGAAGCTCGGGCATCTCGGGCCAGGACTTCGACTGCGCAGGCTGGCCCGTTCCTGTTTGAGAGGACGACTCTGACACGTTTGTCCCCGCTGCCAGGGGTAGATAGACACTATTGGCCGCAACTATTGCGACACAAGTAGTTATCGGCAGGCAAAACGGCGAGTTTAGACACAAAAGGGGCCGCCGAACGGCGGGCCGACAGCTTGACAGTGTGCCGATATGCCGCTAGAATCTCGACGGAAGGCGCGGCGGAGAGCGAAAATGACCCCCGAGGAACTCGCCCAAAACTACCCTTTGATGGAGGAGGAAATCGCCGCGTTCGTCCCGCCCGGGCCGCCCGCAGTCGCCGAGCCGTTCACCGACAACAAGGACGTCCAGCGGTTCTTCCGGCGGATCGGCATAATTCCCCAGGGGAAGCCGGCCGCGTCCGCCAGTCACACAATCCTGGCCGCCATCGAGGTCATCTCACGCACGACCACCACGGACCAGCCGCGAGCAAAGGCGGTGCTCGCCGCGTACTGCAGGAGCAACGGCCGCCTCGCCGGCATCTGCGCGAAGACGCCCAAGTGCCACCAGTGCCCGCTGACCGCCGGCTGTCCGTTCTTCTCGAAGAAGCCGACCATCAAGCAACTGCCGGAGAGCGAGCGCCCGCGCGAGCGCCTGGCGAAGCTCGGCCAGCAGCACCTGACCGACGCCGAACTCCTCGCAATAATCATCGGCGGCGGCGCTCGCGACATTACCGCGGTCGAGCTTGCCCGCAGCCTGATCGTGCGGTTCGGCGGGTTCCGCAGACTGGCCGAATGCTCGACGGCCGAGCTTCAGAAGGTCCACGGGATCGGCGCGGCAAAGGCGGCCGGCATCAAAGCGGCCCTCGAGATCGCGAGGCGGTTCAACGGGCCGCCGGCCACGTCGAAGCCCGGCGCCTTTCTCAGCCCCGAGGCCGTGTTCGAGCGCTACCGCCACAAGCTGGGGATGGAGAAACGCGAGACGTTCGTCACGATGCTGCTCGACGCCAAGAACCGGCTCATACGGGACCTCACGATATCCCAGGGCAGCCTGACGCAGAGCATCGTCCATCCCCGCGAAGTGTTCGAGCCGGCCATCCGCGACTCGGCCGCCTCGGTCATCTTCGCGCACAACCATCCGTCCGGAGACACGACGCCCAGCCGCGAGGACATCGAGATCACGAAGCGCCTCAAGCAGACCGGCGACGTCATCGGCATACGCGTGCTCGACCATGTCATCGTCAGTGAAACGGGCTACACCAGCCTGGCGAACGAGGGCTGCCTCTAGGAGAAGACCGTGAACATCTACTGGGGCGACCTGCGCGGCTACTCGAGGCTCTCCGACGGGCTCCGCTCGCCGGACGACCACTACGCGTACGCTCGTGACACCGCCAAGCTCGATTTCTGCGCCCTTACCGACCAGGTCGACAACGTGCCGGCCGCGAAGCTCGGGCTGATGGGCGAGGATGCATGGCGGAAGCTTCAGGCCGCGGCAAGGAAGTTCGACGAGCCCGGCAGGTTCGTCACCCTCCCCGCCTGCGAGCGAACCGTACCGTCCTGGGACGGCGAGACGCCGGGCAGCGTGTGCTTCTATTACAGGAAGGACGACACACCCTTTCTCAAGGCGCGCCACCCCCAGCGCGACTGGCTCCGGCGGGGCGCCATCAAGCTCGACGCCGAGATGCAGGAGATCTGGGATCAGCACAAGGAGATCGAGTGCCTCAAGGCCGTAATCCACAGCAGCTCCGCACGCCACGGGTACACGTGGCCCGAGGCGCCGGCGCGCTATCAGGTCGACCTTGTCGAGATGCACTCGAAATGGGGGTCCTCGGACGCCGCCGGCACGCCCTTCCCCGTCACCGACGCATCCGGCCAGCCGCCGCGGCCGCACGGCTACGCGCAAGACGCGCTGCTCGCCGGGTTCAAACCGGGCTTCATCGGCGGCAGCGGAACGCACTTCGGAATGCCCGGCAGCGAGCTCTGGGAGAACGACTGGGCGAACGTCGCCCGATATGACAAGGGCGGCCTGACCGGCGTCTACGCCGAGGAACTCTCGCGGGACGCCGTCTTCGACGCCCTCAAGAGCCGCCTCTGCTACGCGACAACCGGCGAACGAATCGAGCTTCACTTCACCATCAATCATGCCCCAATGGGAAGCGTCATCACGGAGGCCGGCAAGCTGCGCATCCATGTCCGGGCGACCGGCACGCGCCCGATCAAACGCGCCGAGGTCTTCAAGAACGGATCGATCATCCATCACAAGATCGGCGGCCGGGAGGCATTCGAGATGTACTTCGACGAGCCCGCGCCGGCCGAGCCGGCCTGGTACTACGTTCGGGCCACTCAATCGGGCGAAGACAGCGCGTGGTCGAGCCCCATCTGGGTGGCGCCGTAACAGGAATGACACCTTCGAGGAGGACGGCCAATGCCGCGTGGCGTCAAGTTCAGACGAGTTGAAGGCGGTGTCGCAGCAGCGCGAGGATTCTCCGCGGCCGGCGTGCGGTGCGGGATCAAACAAAACAAGAGCGCCCTCGACCTCGCCATGGTCCTCTCCGACCGGCCGTGCTCGGCCGCCGCGGTCTTCACGACCATCACAATCCCCGCGGCCCCGGTCGGCTGGACGCGGTCGGTCGTGAGCAAAGGAGCCGCGCAGGCGGTCGTCGTCAACAGCGGCAACGCCAATGCGTGCACGGGCGAGCGCGGCGCCCGTGACGCGGCCGCGATGGCCGTCGCCGCGGCCCGCCAGCTCGATCTCGACCCCGAGAACGTCTGCGTCGCCTCGACCGGCATCATCGGCCGGCCGCTGCCGCTCGAGAAGATCGTCGCAGGCGTTGCCGACGCCGCCGAGACGCTCGCGCCCGACGCGAAGAGCGGCGACGCGTTCGCCCGGGCCATAATGACGACAGACACCCGCGCCAAGTCCGTCGCGGCGCAGACCGTGATCGGCGGCCGGGTCGTCACCATCGGCGGCTCGGCGAAAGGCGCGGGAATGATCGCCCCGAACATGGCCACGATGCTCGCCTTCGTCACCACCGACGCCGGCATCTCGCCGGCGATGCTTCGACGCGCGCTCAGGGCCGCGGTCAACGTTTCCTTCAACCGCATCACGATCGACGGAGACATGAGCACGAACGACACGCTGCTCGTCCTCGCGAACGGCGCCGCCGGCAACCGGCGCATCGACAAGGCCGGGCGCTCGTTCGATCAGTTCGCCGCCGCGCTCGAGTTCGTCTGCATTCACCTGGCCAAGATGCTGGTGCGTGACGGCGAAGGGGCGACGAAATTCGTCGAGGTGCGCGTCAAGCATGCCGCCACTGCGAACGACGCCGAGACCGTCGCGAAGGCCGTCGCCAATTCGCCGCTCGTCAAGTGCGCCATTAACGGCGGCGACCCGAACTGGGGCCGCATCGTGTGCCGCGCGGCCGGGTGCGGCGCGAAGCTCGTCGGCGAAAAAACCACCCTCCGAATCGGCGGGGTGCTCGCGTTCGCCAGGGGCGTGCCCGCGAAGACTCCCATAGCCAAACTCGCCGCGACAATGAAGACCCAGGAGATCGAGATCGAACTCGACCTCGGCCTCGGCAAGGGCTCCGCCACCGTCTGGACCTGCGACTTCAGCCGCGAGTACGTCACCATCAACGCGGATTATCACACGTAGAAAGACGGATAGCTTCTGTCGATCTCCCTGGCGTGCAACTGGCTGTCCATTTCCCAACGGGTTGAGGTACCTGAGATGCAACTGGCGATAGCGGAGCTTACCACACCGTGCCTGACGCGCCGCAGGGGACGATTGGCTGCCGAGGCCCTTCTGTCCCGAGACGATGGCGACGAGATTCACCTGCTTCTGAACGGCGTGGAGTTCTTATCGCTCTCGTTCCTGGACGAGTTCATCTCTCGACTTGAGAAAGATGGCATATTGGGCAGGGTGGTTTTCGTGACAGCGAAACCCCAACACTTGGCAAAACTCGCACGAGTGAGCGAGATAAGGAACGTCGAGATCCGTCGCATGGCCGACGGCCGCCCAGAGGTCATTGAGCCCAAACCCGGCCCTAAGCTCACCAAGATGCCCGCAGGACAAGAGCCTCCGGAGGGCCTGGGGTAGCCTTCTTTGCACCCGTCACCTCTCCGCCTCGCGCACTTCCTTCTCGCGGTCGACCGTTAGGTCGAGCTCCTCGAAGGCGCCCTCCCCCGCGGGCAGCATCAGGTAGAAGTTCGGAGTGACGTCCACGCCGATTTCTCCTTTGATCAGCTTGAAGTCGAGCACGTGCCCGCCGCCGGTGCGGTCCTCGGTGATGAAGTGCAGGTGGTAGCCGGGCACGTTGATGCCCTTCACGAACGCCGGGCAGCGGAACCCCACAATCGTGCCTTTCACGTTCCGTAACTCGAACGTCGGCTGGTTCCTTGTCACCTCGACGAGCCGGGGATACGGCTTCTTCTGCCGAGGCACGCTCCGCGTTCTCACATAGCTGAATGCGCCGTCGATGCGCACCGCCAGAAAATGATTGGGCGTACCACAGATCGAGTCGACTGCTTCCTTTGCCCGGTCGGCGTGCAGAGCGTCGGCGGGGAATATCTCCGGGCATCCGTCGTTGGTCAGCGCCACGTCCGTTCCCGAAGACGTCACGGCGATTTCCATGTCCGGCTCGAACGACGTCACGCACGCGAACGGGGTCTTCACGTCCTTCGCCAGCACGTGCACCTCGCCGGCGGCATCGACGCGATAAACCGTGCCGTCGAGCACGATCATCTCGCCGTCGAGCGCGTGGAACGTTCCGATGCCGAACCCGCCGAACCGGAGCAGGCGACGGCAGGAGACCTTGCCGTCGTAATCGCCGGCCAGAATCGCATCAATGGTCGAGACCTGCGCCAGCGTCTCGCGCCGGTCGACCGCTTCGCCCTGCAAGAGCGAACACGACGGCAGCAGCGCGACAAGCGCGAGGACAATGATCCGCTTCATCTTCTTTCCTCGTTCTGTCAGAGCGGCGAGAAAGAGCCGCATTCCTTCCAGGCGGCGACGGCCGCATCATAGCGCACGCCCGCGCCGCCATCAAGGCCGCAAGAAACGGGAACCAGGCGCGTGCAAGTTGCGTCTATCATGTTGTGCGGCAAGAAAACCGCGTAGAATCCTCGTCGGGAAGGAGGCCACGCCTTATAATGAGGTGCTTTATGGCCGGAAAGGAGATGAGGCAATGAAGCGAGTCCTGTTCGCTGTGTTCGCGGCGGCCGCGGTGTGTGTGTTCGCCGCGCCCGCGCTCGGCGCCCTTTGCGCGCGCTGCAAAGGGAAGATGTACACCGCTGACATCGGCAAGTGCGCCGCCTGCGGCGGGCACACGTCGAGCGGCGCGTTCAAGCTGTGCAGGACGTGCAGCGCCAAGCTCGGCCAGTGCCAGCACTGCCGCGCGCCGCTCGGAGCAAAGGCCGAGCCGCCGGCTCCGCCGGCCGGGCCCGGGAAGGACAAGATCGATCCGAAGAAGTCGGCCGTCTACAAGTCGGGCCGGTGGGAGTACCGTCACACGGTCCGGCTCGCGGGCACGAGAAGCGAAGGCACGTGGGGCGCACTGTTCCACGCGGGCAAGGAACTTCCCCAGCCCGAGATCAACGACCACTACCGGACGCCGTGGGGGCCGATGTACTGGGTCGGGACGCCGAAACGCCTCTTCGGCCCGCACGGCTGGATGCCGGCGCCCGGGCACGCAGGCGCCGAAGGAAACCTCCTGCTGCTGCCGCCTGCCGCGGCGCGTGTAAAGCAACTGAACGCTCGCGCCGACGCGCTGATCTTCAGCCTGCGCTACTTCGGGGAACAGGACAAGCCGTTCTACTCGCTCGATCTGCGCGTCCCCGTCTTTAAGTTCCTCGCGCCCGAACGCCGCCCGCCGTTCTGGCCCGCGGCGCAGATCTCGAAGGCTCAGGCGGAAAAGATCGTCGGCCAGTTCGCGCAGGACGGTCTTCTGGGCGAGATGGCAAACATCGCAAACAAGAAGATCACGTACCCGAAAGGCCCGGCGTATACACTGCACATAACGGGCCTGCCCGGGGTCGAACTGTACGCGGACCTCGGTTGGGGCCTGCCGATGCTGCGGCGGCTCGAGGGGATCAGGGCCGCCCTCGACGGCCCCGCCGCCAAGACTATGGACCTGCTGCTCGGCCGGCTGAGCGGGCTGAAAAAGGAGTGGCAAGCCGAGAAATGAAGGCACAGGAAAGGGGCAAGCAGATGAAGAGAACAGCGTTGGCGCTGGTGTTGGGCGCGGCTCTCGCAAAGAACTGAGAGGTTGTGAAAAAATCGGCTTGTGCGAAGAACAAAAGGGGGCATAGAAATACCGCTGGACTTGGGCGCCGAATAATGTTATAAAGGGGGCCGTGAATACCAGATCAGTCAAGACAACCTCGGACGAGTGCCCGGTTCAGCGGGTGCTGTTCGATTTGCCGGCCATGGATGCGGAGGACGGGTGCGTGTCATTATCCGAGAAAACGGGGGTTCCGCGGGTTCAGCGTGCCTGTCGCGACCAGGTGGAGATGCAGGTGTTGCCGTTGGACGCGCTGGTTGCGGACGATCACACGGCTCGGTTGGTGTGGGAGTACGCGGAGGGGCTGGACCTGACGCCGCTGTACGAGCAGATTCGCGCGTTGGAGGGCTGGGCGGGCCGGGATGCGATCGACCCGAAGATTCTGCTGGCTCTGTGGCTGTATGCGACGTTGGACGGCGTGGGTTCGGCTCGGGAGGTGGACCGGCTGTGCGAGGCTCACGTGGCGTATCGCTGGATTTGCGGCGGGGTGTCGGTGAACTATCACACGCTGTCGGACTTCCGGACGGCTCACACGGAGTTGCTGGACGAGTTGCTGACGCAGAGCGTGGCGACGCTGATGCACCAGGGTCTGGTGACGCTGAATCGGGTGGCTCAGGACGGGATGCGGGTTCGGGCGAGTGCGGGGGCGTCGTCGTTTCGGCGTGGCAAGACTCTGGAGACTTGTCAGGCCGAGGCGCGGGAGCAGGTGGACTCGCTTCGTGCGGAGTTGAAAGGCGACCCAGGGGCGGAGAACCGGCGTCGTGATGCGGCTCGCCGTCGGGCCGCCCGCGAGCGGTCGGAGCGGATTCGGCGGGCATTGGCGGAACTGCCCGAGGCGGAAGCGAAGAAGAAGCCGGCGGACAAAGACAAGGCCCGCGTCTCGACGACGGACCCCGAGGCACGCGTGATGAAGATGGCCGACGGCGGCTTCCGCCCGGCTCACAACGTGCAGTTTGCGACGGACACCGAGAGCCAGGTGATCACCGGCGTGGAGGTGATCAACAGCGGCAGCGACCAGGGCCAGATGAGTCCGATGGTCGAGCAGCACAAGCAGCGCTACGGACGGCCCCCGGACGAGATGCTGGTGGACGGCGGTTTTGCGAAGCACGAGGACATCGAGGAAGTCAGTTCGCCGGAGACCGGCACGACGGTGTACGCCCCGGTTCCAAAGCCCAAGAACGCAGAGCGAGACCCGCACGTTCCGCGGCCCGGCGACAGCGAGACGATTGCGGAATGGCGCCAACGGATGGGAACAGACGCGGCGAAGAAAATCTACAAGGAGCGCGCGTCCACCGCCGAGTGCGTGAACGCGATTGCCCGGAATCGAGGGCTGCGCCAGTTCCTGGTGCGCGGGTTGGAGAAGGTTCGGGCCGTGGCGTTATGGTATGCGCTCGCTCACAACCTCATGCGTGCGGTCACACTGCGCGCCGAGGCAATCGCGGAGGCCGTATAGAGACGAAAAGGGGCTTGAATCCGGCCGATTGCGCCGGTAGGAAATGAGGGCACGGCCCGTCCGTGTCGATTGTCCGCGTTCCGTCAGCGAAACGCGGCTTTCGGGCGACGAATCCGCGAATCGGCTCCGCCAAGAGCCGAACCGTCGTTCTCGTGGTTATCTTGGCGAAGTGTTGATTCTTTCACAAGCTCTGAGCGGCAATTGCTTCGATTACGTCGTTGCGGTCGCCGTGTGAGTACGGGAACGTGGGATACTCGCCCAGAATCCCGTGCACATGGATAATTGGGATGGAGTGCAGCAGTTCCAGCGCTCTCTCGTTGTCAAGCTTGT
>JBDREM010000005.1:0-2996 GCA_043819695.1 Planctomycetota bacterium | reverse complement strand
ATGGTTTGCGCGCGTGCGAATAACAGAGGACGATCGGTTTGTGGGCGTCCTTGCCCGCCTTCCCGAATCCCGTGCTGTTCTTCCAATCGACGGTGCCGGAGCCGGACCAGATGTCTCCGCCATCATGGGGCAGGATCGCGTGCTGGACCTGCTTCCAGTGGACCATGTCTTTGCTGATTGCGTGGGCCGAGCCCGTGTTGGCGCAGTTGATCCCCGAGGGATTGTGCAGAACGAACAGGTGGTATTCCCCATCGTAGTAGACCAGCCCGTTGGGGTCGTTGTGCCAGTTTCTCTTGGACGTGAAATGAAACTGCGGGCGGTACTTCTGGTTGTAGTCGACGCCCGGATAGGGGTCGGCCTCGGGATTGGCGGGGCTTTGGGCCGCCGCCATCGACGCCGTCGCGATCACCCACATCATGATTGCCAGCTTCTTCAATGTCATCTCCTCCTTTCGAGTCGGGGTACTTCCTCCGTCCTACTTCCCGATGTTCTCCTGTGGGCCGGCGTACTTCTTGAGCAGCCCCGGCAGGGCCTCGGCCTTGTCCAGCGTGTAGGGGTAGAAACGGCTCGCGTCGAAGAAGATGCGCCCGGCGATATCGTGCCTGCCCCCGCAGTGGCGGAACACGCTTCCGGAGTTCGCGATCGTGCACGTGCCGTCCACCCGGAGGATCGGGTTGGCCACGCGCTCGAAGAGACTGTTCTGTATGACCATGTTCGTGCCGATCAGGACCAGGTGCGAGTGCACCCCGATGCCATTCAGGTAGTTGTTGTAGAAGTGCGCTCGGAGCAGTTGGCCGGCCCCGGGCGCCCGGCAGGCGGTGTTGCGGAACCACGTGTGGTGAAGCGTCATATGCGCGGTGACCTTGCTGTCCCACCCGCAGCCGAAGGTCTTGTTGTGATCGCTGAAGACACACCACGAGATGGTGACATACGTCGTGCCTTCCCGGTTGTCCAGGCACCCGTCTCCGTGGCGCCTGAAGTGGCAGTGGTCCACCCAGATGTGATGGGCGTTGTCCATCTGCAGGCCGTCGAAATCGTTACGCACCCCGGCCCAGTCGCCGGCCAGGAAGGAGTCGCGGATCGTCAGGTTGCGCAGGATCACGTTGTGCGTGCCCGGCCCGATGAAGAAACCGCCGTTGACGATATGGCCGCTCTTGCCCACGCCGACGATCGTCTTGTCGGAAGCGATGTGAATTTCCTTCGTCGTCAGAAAATCGTAGCGGGTCTTCGGGTTCTTCTTCTCCGTGATCTTGATCTCGCCCTTCACGCGGATGATGTACGGTTCTTTCATCTGCGCGTACTTCTCGAGATCGGCTTGGTTGGTGACCGTCACGACCTTGCCCCCGGCGCCGCCGGTCGTGCCGTTCTGTCCCAGCGCATCGACGGACGCGAACCCGTCGGCCTTGTCGGACCACTGCCGCGCGGAGCCGTTCCCGCCGGCGACGTTCGTACCTGCGGCCGCAGCGGCCAGCGGCTGCAAATGGCCGAGCGTCATGCCCTTGGAGCGCTCGTCCTTCCGCCCCGCTTCGGCCGCCCGCCAGGGCACAAACTGCGGCATCAGCGTCCGATTCCCAGGCACCGCGGCCGGCTCAAAATCGATCTTGATCCTCACGTCGTCGTAGTCGCTGTCGCCATAACGCCCGGACCACCCGTCGACCGTGTAGTCCGTGATCGTCATCCGCGTGCCGCCGGGGAGAAGATACGGCTGGCTCTTATAGTTCCGGGGCAGCTTCTTGGCCCCGTAGGGCTTCAGCGCCTCGACAATCCGGTCCATCCGCGCGGGGATGTCCTGCCGCGCCGTTTGCGCCAGTTTCGGGAAGAGCACCTTCATCTTGTCGACATGGTTCAGCAGCGGCCGGCCGAGATGCATGCGAATCAACGGGCGGGCCGAAGCCAGCGCGTAGTAATTCGTCTCGTACGCGTAGCGTTCCCATATCTGCTGGCCGGGATTGTCGACCGGCTTCCGCTCGGCGGCCTCGGCGTAGCTGACCTTCCGCCAGTTGTACGTCATGCGACGATCGACGAACACGCCGAGCTTCTCGTTGCCGCCGAAGGGCTCGATGCCGTCGGGGAAGATCTGGTCCTTCAGAGCGATCGGGTCCCAACTCCAGGGGTCGCCCAGTTCCAGCAGTCTTGCCAGCAGCGGGAAGCCCTCGATCAGCGCGATCACGTCGTTCCCCGCCTTCGGGAAGTTTACGCCCACGGACCACGGCTTGCCCACGAACTTCACGCCCTCGCAGTGCAGCTTCAGCTCCCCGATCCCGGCCCAGGTGTTCTGTCCGGCGGTGACGTTGGAGAGCGCCCGCAGCCGGAAGTAACGGCCCTTGACCGGAGCGGGAAACTTGATCACGTTCTCGCCATCGGGCTTCGGAAACGCGCCCTTGACGACCGGTTTGCCGATGTTCCCGGCAAGCGGCACCGATGTCGTACTGGCCCCGCCCAAGTACGCTTCATAGTCTTTGATTCTGCTGTTGCGCGTGCCTGGGCGCGGCACATACGTGAAGCCGCTGATCTCATAGACCCCGCCCAGGTCGACCACGATCTCGTGGGGCAGCTCGGTCACGGCCGCCGGCGGCTTCCAGAGGGAATGCCAGATCGACCCGGGATTGCCGTCCATCGCCCGGAAGGCCTCCAAGCCAGGATGTTCGCTGTCTGCACGAACCTTCACATGGACGACCCGCTCCTCGGCGGCAGTCGCGTTCGCGAGGCCCAGCAAAGCGATGGCGGCCAAGACAAACAGTGATGTTGCGATGATCTTCTTCATGGTCTTCTCCTCGAATAGGGACAAACAAGATTCGGTATTCCTTGCTGCATATTGGGTGTTGGGCCTCCTTTCTGCCGGCCCGAAGCCTGCGCTAGGGCTTGTAGCGCAGGAGATCCTTCACTTCGGCGTTGGGAATGCACTCGTCGAAGATCAGCCGGGTCAACTCCTTGAAGGCCTTGCTGCCGATGTGGCCGTTCCGGAACGTGCAGGACCACGCGTCGAAGTTTGGCTC
>JBDREM010000004.1:0-13447 GCA_043819695.1 Planctomycetota bacterium | reverse complement strand
GCTCGCTGCCGGCGTCGCCCTCAATCTGCCCGTAGCCGCTGCCCTTGAGCGAGTACGTCACGGCGACGCCGTTGGCGCCCGGCAGCGTGAGGCGAACGCCGGTCCGGCCGTCGAAGCTCCCGAACTTCTGCGTCGTCTCTTGCGAGTCCGGTTCGGGTTCCGGCTCAGGTTCTGGCTCCGGCTGCGCCACGTTCACGCTGAACGTGCCGAGAACGCCGGCCGGAGCGAGGTTGCCGGCGGTGTCGCTGACCTGGCCGGCCGCGAGCGCCACGGTGTAGGTGCCGTTGTCCGTCAAGTCCCAGCCGTCGCCGGGCGCCGTGATCCGATACGTCGCCGTTCGCGGCGTGCCGTCGCTTGCCACATCAGCGCCCACGAATGTCGCGTACCGGCTGAATCCGTTCGGCCCCGTCACGCGGACGTCGCTGCTGTCGAGGTCCGAAACGTCAACCGCAACGTTGTCCGAGTACGTGACGGTGAACGTGTACGTGCTGGCTCCCGGGGCGGTGACGTTCGCCGCGATGAGAGCGGCCGTCGGCGCCGTCACGTCGGCGACCGCGACCTCGAACGTGCCGAGAACGCCGGCCGGAGCCAGGTTGCCGGACGTGTCGCTCACCTGGCCGGCCGCGAGCGCCACGGTGTAGGTGCCGTTGTCCGTCAAGTCCCAGGTCCCGCCCGGCGTGCTGATCTGATACGTCGCCGTCCGCGGCGTGCCGTCGCCGGCGGCGTCTACGCCGACGACCGTCGCGTACCGGCTGAATCCGTTCGGCCCCGTCACGCGGACGTCGCTGCTGTCGATGTCCGAAACGTCAACCGCAACATTGTCCGAGTACGTGACGGTAAACGTGTACGTGGTCGCTCCTGGGGCCGTGACGTTCGCCGCGGCGAGCTCGGCGGCCGGCGCGACTGCGTCGACGGCCGACGGACCCGGATCGAAGAACGTTGCGCCGTACACACCCCATCGCTGGCCGCTGCTGATCTGCTTGAAGTCGTACCAGTGAACCGACCGGTCCCATGTATTGTACGCGGCGTACTGATGCGTACTCTCGTCGTAGCCGATGCCCGTGATGAAGTGATCCGTCCAGCCGTCGCCGTTCGTGTCCACGATCAGGCCAACGGGCCGGTCGTTGTCGATCTCGGCAACGTAGGCTTCCCACGTGAACACCCCCCAGGTCTTGTTCCGTGCGTCCGCTTCCGCGTACCCCACGTATTCGGCGTAGCCCTCGAATCCGTCGTCGATGTTGCTGAACCAACTCCAGCCGTAATAGTTCTGTCGAGAACTGAAGCTCGTGTACATCCAGTCGGCGACGCTGTTATTGTCGTGCGCGCCGCCCGTGCTCGATTTGTCTGCGAGCAGCCCCGTCCCTGCGTTGTCGACCGGCTTGGAGTAGTCCTCGTAGTGTCCCGTGCTGGCGATCATGGCGTTCACGGCGGAGGTCTGTATCTCGGCACTGCCCTCCACGAAGTTCGGGTACCCGTGGCTGTCCCAGTAGCCGATGATCATGCCCACAGCCGTCGGGCCGCAGCCGTAGCGCCAGACGTACGCGGGGACGCCGTCGATGATGACGGACCCCACGCTGCCGGCGCCGTCGCCGCCGTCGCCGTCCTCGGCGAGCGATGCATGGACCGCCAGCGGGCCGCCGCCGGGCTCGGCACTCGACATCGCGACCATGTCGCCCTGCCAGGCGTCGCCCGCCAGACCGGCGCCGAACATGAGGAGGTCGCTGGACGACAGCAGGAGCCGGGGTTCGAGCGCCTCGAAGGTCGGCGCGGCGGGAGTTGAAAGTTCTTGTAGAACGCGCGAACGCGTCCGTCCGGGGGTCGAGTCGGTATGCTTTCTCATGGTGTTAGCTCTTCGCTGAAGCATCGGTGTGTGAAGCAATGAGTGCGGCGGCGTGACTGCGCCCGCTCGTTCTCCATTCCAGAGTTCTCAGCCCGGCCAGAAGTATCAGCATGTTGCGCACTCACGTGAGGAAGAGACGTCTTCCTCGGCGATTTACGCCTGGTATCTAGCAAGGAGCGTGCCAGTTCGGCCGTGACCAGCGAGATGCCGTGGCCGGCAGGACGCTAAAGCGCGGTGAGACAAGATGATAAGGATCGAAGAAAAGGCGAAAAAAGCGTGGGAACAAACGCGGCGCAACGGCGGCCGCATGTCTTATAACGATACGCCCGCGAACGGAGTGGCCATATCCGCTTGCAGCCCAGTTGGTTACATTACAAGGCTGGCACGGTGTCGAATGTATCAGAAACGAACATCCGGGGCCGGCCCAACGTGGAGCGAGTCTGTGGCCACGAAAGCCGTAGGCCAGGCGTAACAGCCGCTGTCACACGGAGTTGCGCCGCGGCGTACGCCGGGCGGGGCGGCAGAGCCACGCTCGCCGGGGCTGCGCAGGTGGTCCGGCAAGTGAGTCCGCGGGCGCTCTCTCAGGAATCGGCCTCAAGGCGCTCCTCTGGGCGAACGGCGGTGCCGAGTTATTCGTCGTCGTAAGCGGCTGCATGCGTGCGAGTTGCAAGCCGTCCACGAGCCGCGGCGCCATCAGCATGAGAGGTCGAGCGAAGAACGGCGGCGAGATTTCCCGTTTCGGATACCGGGAAGGGCACAGGATTTGCTGTGCGGGGGTGGGACGGCGAGGAGCGCCGGCTCATGTGAGGCGGCGGCATGTGAACGGAGGACCGATGCGGCAGGATAACGAACACCAATTGGCAGGGGCGGGAGTTGGCGGGCGCGCGTCGCCAACTGAGGGCCGACGCAGGGAACGCATTGTTGCTGCGTGCGGCCTGGCCGCGCTGCTCGGTCTGCAGGCTCTTGGTGCGATGCTGGGCATGCCGAGCCGGGCGGGCTATACAACACTCGTTGCGGGGCCACGCAGCGGCAAGGCGCCCGCCGCGTGGCAGACCTGGGGCACGGAGTTCCTGACGGGTGACCGGGCGACGCCCGCCGACGTCGCGAGGATGAAGGCGTTCGCACGAGGCCGAACCGGCTTCGTCGTATGGGAGTCGCGGCGGCCGAGCGGCACGCGCCAGTTGAAGTACCGCATCTGGAAGCGGAACCTCGATGGCTCGCGCCTCGCCATGGTCAGCGGCGCGCCGTTCACCGACGGTTACGCTCACCTGGGGCCGCGGATCTCGCCTGACGGCCGGTTCGTCATCTTCGCCGGGCGCAGTTGGAGCTCCGACCGCGGCGACCCGGACGCCGACGTGCTCTACGCGGGCGCCTACGTGGCTCCGCCGTTCGACGCCTGGGTGGTCGAGATCGATCCCGTCTCGCTCGACGCGGGCGCGCCGCGTGAGCTCGCCGCGGTGCGGGGCCTCCTCGGCTCCGCCGGGCAGGACCGGTTCTTCGAGTGGAAGGACAGCCGAACCGTCTACGTGAACATTCCGAGTCAGCGCGGGATATTCGAGCTGGACGTTGTTTCGGGGGTGATCGGCGCGAAGGTCGTGCGGGACGTGGATGCTTGCACGCTGCTCTCGCCCGGCGGCACGAGCCTCTTCCGGGCGTCGCCGGGCGGAGTCGTAATTCAGCGCCTCGACCGCGCCGGGCCGGTCGCAACCCCGGGGCCCGGCATGGAATTGCCGGGGTGCCAGGCCGTCGTCACGGCCGGCGACGAGTTCGCGCTCTGGATGCGGACATCGGGCAAGGTCGCAGTGCTGGACTTGGCCGGCGCGGATGGGCACGAGCGCGGCGGCATACTGCCGCTGCGGCGAATGATCCGCGACGCGCACGAGCCATACCATCATTGTTACTTCCCGAACCTGAGCCGCGACCGCCGCATGCTCGTGCTCGGCGCGTCCCGCTTCCCGCCGAGCGTCTGCGGCGCAATGAGCAACAAGAATTGGCTGCGTCACAGCCACAGAGGCGCGGACTACGAGATCTTCCTGGCCGAGTTCGATCCCGAGACGCTGCTCCCCGTTGGCCCCACGGCTCGCTATTCGTTCAACGACCACAGCATGTACCCCGAACTGCTCACAGCGGGCGCCGATGACGACCTGCAGCAGGGCCACGTCCTCGACCGGTTCCCGGACGTGTGGGTGAGGGGGGCGGCGTCGGAAAACGGGGACCGCCACCCCGTTGGCTGTCCCCGCGTTCCGCCGCTTCACTTGGCTGAAGTGCTACCCGCAGACGAAGGCCAGCACGCGGACGGGATGATGGCGACGGCCAGGCGGCTCGAGACAGTGGAGCCTAAGGCGGCTCTCGATCTCTACGACCGGATCGCGGCGGAGCGCGGAGGCCGCGAGCGCGCCCGCCTCGCTCTCGAGCGCGCCAACCTCTTGCGCGGTGACTCCGCGTTCCGCAGAGAGCTGGCCGCATGGGAGGTCATCGAAAGGATGCGTCGCGCGGAGGCGGCCGTTACCGTTCCCGAGGGAGCCGCGCGGAGCTTCCGCGGGAATCCGGAGCTGGCGAAACAGAACGTTCGGGCGCTGCGTGCGCTGCGTGCCGGCTACTGCGAGCTGCGTGCGAGCTATCGCGACACCCGGGCGATGCTCGAGGCGCGCGACATGATCCGCCGCTGGGATATCGGGGTGCCGCGCGAGACGCCGGCCGGCAGAAGGGTCGTCGCCGTCGTCGAGGCGGCGGCGGTTCACATCTCGACGCCCATGACCCTGAACGAAATCTTCCCATACACGCAGGCTTTCATGACGGCGGAGTTCCGGGTGCGGCGGGTAATTTCCGGCCGCGCGCCACAGCAGCGCTTCATCGCCGTACTGATGTCGATGGACGGCGGGAAGGACCTGCCCGCGGCGTCGCTGAAGCCGGGCGGCGTCATGCGGCTTCGCCTCGGACTGTGGGCGGACCAGGAGCATTTCCACAGTCACAAGATGGCCGACGACATTCTCGACCTCGACGCCACCTACTACTTCGTCTTCCCAGCCGGCTGACGCCGCGCGTCCGGCCGCTAAACTTTGACACCACGGGCGGGTGACGCTATAATCGTCGAGCGATCTCAGCAGGAGGACTGGCATGAGGACGGTGGTGACGGGCGGGGCCGGCTTTCTGGCGTCGCACATCTGCGACCGGCTGCTGGCGAAAGGCCACGAGGTCATCTGCATCGACAGCCTGATAACGGGCGACACGCGGAACGTCGCGCACCTCGCCGGCAACGAACGCTTCAAGTTCGTCAAGCACGACGTGACCGAGTACATATTCGTCGACGGTCCCGTCGACAACGTGCTCCATTTCGCCTCGCCGGCGAGCCCGTCCGACTACCTTCGCTACCCGATCGAGACGCTGAAGGTCGGGTCGCTCGGCACGCACAAGACCCTCGGCCTCGCCCACCACAAGGGAGCGCGGTATCTGCTCGCTTCATCGTCCGAGGTGTACGGCGACCCGCTCGTGCACCCGCAGCGCGAGGACTACTGGGGCAGCGTCAATCCGGTCGGCTACCGCGGCGTCTACGACGAGGCGAAGCGGTTCGCCGAAGCGATGACGATGGCCTACCATCGGCACAGCAACACGGATGCGCGCGTCGCCCGCATCTTCAACACGTACGGCGCGCGGATGCGGCTCGACGACGGCCGCGCGATCCCCAACTTCATGTGCCAGGCCCTGCGCGGCGAGGACCTGACCCTCTTCGGCTCGGGCGAGCAGACGCGCAGCTTCACGTACATAGATGATACCGTCGACGGCCTGATGCTCCTCCTCGAGGTCGGCCGCGAGACACTCGGCGAAATGCCCGTCAACATCGGCAACCCGGTCGAGATCCGCCTGATAGACATTGCGAACGAGATCATCAAGATCACCGGCAGCAAGAGCAGGATCATGAAGCTGCCCTTCCCGCAGGGCTACGAAGACGACCCGAAGGTGCGGCAGCCGGACATCTCCCGGGCGAGGGCCGTCCTCGGGTGGGAGCCGAAGGTCGAGCGCCGCGAAGGGCTTCGGATAACGGCCGACTACTTCCGGCGGCGCGTCGCGGAGATGACGAAATGAGGCCGGTCTGGCGCGCCTTGCAGTTCTGGGCCGTTCTCCTCTTCGTGGCCACCACACTTTGCATCGTCCTGGCGTTCCTCCAGCGTA
Source organism: Planctomycetota bacterium (assembly GCA_043819695.1). Lineage (GTDB taxonomy): Bacteria > Planctomycetota > PUPC01 > PUPC01 > PUPC01 > CAYLQD01. The sequence goes on along the minus strand of JBDREM010000004.1, from coordinate 7,437 downwards.
ACGCCGGCGGGCGTTAGCACGGCAACGCCAGTGACCCGGCCCTGTTGCGGCCGTTTGCAGGCCCGCTCTGGGAGCGGGCGGGCCGCTGACCGATTTATCAGACCGTGCTCAGCCGGGCGACGCCCCTCCCCACCCGCGTACCGCGGCCTTCATCCTGTAACCGAAGTCCGTTACTGAAGATAGCGGCCGGCCAGCGCGGCGGCCATGAGACAGAGGGCGATGCCTGTTGATGTCGCGCCGCCCCCTCGGTGATGATTCGTGGCAACATCCCACAACTACTGCTGTTAGTGCCGGTTACAGGCGTTCCGGAGCCGGTCCCGGGGTGGGCATGTTGCCGAAAATAGACTCCGGGGAACCGCGCGCCGCGCGCCGTCGGAAGTTCTTCCGGTCCCGGTGAGCTGTAAGCGTTGTGGCCCGAATCCCTTATGCACATCTCGCCAAAAATCTTACGTTTCGGCGCCTCGTTGGCACGGTTCTTGCGTTTAGCTTGGCAGATGAACCGGATGAACCGAGGAAGCTCGGCAGGGGCTACTCGGGGCAACGATTGCTGGCTCAGAGCAGGTGCGGGTACGGTTCCCGACCGTCCCCTGCGCCCTGCGCAACGTCTGTTTGTGCGCAGGCGTCGCGCATTCGCGCCGGCATCCGGGCGCGGGACGGTCCGCGTCGGCAACGATGGAACGTTGTTAGGAGGGTTGGCTGTGGCGCCGCGACAGGTTTGCAGGCATCAGCGAGCGCGGTTCCATTCGATCCAGCGGCTCGGCAAGCAGCCGCCGGTCGAGCTCTGGCACTGTCCGGCGTGCAAGAGCACGATCTCGGCACAGGCGCTGGGGAAGGTACGAAAGGAGATCGCGGCCGCGTAGTGCGGCCGGCGAACACGGGTTCATTGCACGGGGTCCCGGCCTCGAGGCAGAGGCTCTTGCGCACCTCTGCTGCTGACGGGACAGGACCCTGCACATAGGTGCTAGGGCCGGCTCATCGGAGCCCGTCCAGCGCCGTTGGGTGGTTTGGAAAAGCCTCGGACGGCCGAGGGACGGTTACAGGCGGCGCCAAGGGAAAGGTTTGTGCCTTCCCCGAGGGGGCGTCGAGGATCGTGTCGGGCGGAGGACGCTGCGCGCGTCTTCGGTCAAACGATCGTGAACCGTTCCGGAGTCCGGCGTGCACGCCAGGTCACTGGTGATGCAGTGGCCGGGTATCGTGCGCGGCGCCGACGCATGACCAGCGGGCACACAGGGAGGGCGGCCTGCGGTCACCGACGTGTTGGTGTGCGCGCAGCCCGGGGGCGCGACACGCGGGCCCCTAGCCCTGTTGCGGGCGGTGGGCGGTGCGCCTGCGCCCGCAGCGCCAGTCGTATGTTCGTCCGAAGCCGACCGGCCGTTGTGAGGGCGGCCCCTTCAGCAGGTGCGCGCAGGCGGCGCGCGGAGGGCCCACCCACCCAACGGCCCAGGTCACGGCCCGTTGCGCGCAACAACGGGCCCGGCCTGATCTTGAGTGGCTGATATGTGCGGCTCCGGCCCGATGTGCGGGCCGGGACGCCGGGCAGAACCGCGAAGCGGCACGGTGTGCTCCGTGTGCTCCGTGGTGAGAGAGCAAGAGCAAGAGCAAGAGGACGAGAGCGAACAATGACAAAGGTCAAGCTCGAATAACAAATGAAATCCAAAGGGCCAAGCCCCCAAGCGGGGGCCACGCGACCCTTGGGGATTTGGATATTCATTGGGTATTGGGGCTTGGGCATTTGAGCTTCGCCGACTGAAAGGAGGCGACACAGATGGCACCGAGGCAGACGTGCAGGCACGAGCGCGCGCGGTTCCATAGCGTGCAGCGGCTCGGCAAGCAGCCGCCCGTCGAACTGTGGCAGTGTCCCGTGTGCAAGAGCACGGTGTCTGCCGAGAGCATTGGTAAGGTACGCAAGCCGGTGGCCGCCGCATAGGCCGGCGCGTCCGCAGCACGGGCATCTTGCCCGTGGTCAAACACGGCCAGGATGGCCGTGCGGGACGCGGGAACGAGTGACCCCGTTGCGCCGGCTAACGCCGGCGCGCGGGACCAGAGAGAAACGGGCCGGTAAGCCCGCGGGGCCGCGCGCCGCCGCCGGGCGGGGGTGTCCGGACCCGGTGATGCAGGGCGCCCTGTCGGGGGCCAAGCGCCCCCGGCGGCGCCGTGGAAGAAGAGAAGGCGTGTGCTGCGGCATGATGGTTGTCGTGCCAATCATGTATTGCAGTACCGCATAGCGTGGATATGGGGCGTGCGGGGATGCGCGCCCCCGATCGAGCGGAACTCCGCCTGAGCCGGCGGGCCCCGCCCTGAGAAGCCGGGCGCTGCCGCCACTGGGACGGAAACGTCCGCGACGCGACTGCGGCCGAGGGAATGGCCCTCGGCGGCCGGCCTGGCTGCGGCCGGTTACAGAAGGGGCTTGTGCGGCGGCGAAGGCGGCCGCACGCGATCATCCGACGTCGCCCTCCGACGGGTGGAGGGCTTCGTCGGACAACGATGGCGGGCATGGGGCCCGCCAGGCGAAACGGGATCGGTGACGCGGGCGCGGAACCCCGCGTGCCGGCCCGGGCGTCAGAAAAGAAGGCACGAGATGCCGGACATAGGAGTTGTATGAGGAAAGTGCTATTCAGGTACTGAATAGGCAGAAGGCTCGTCCAAGCGGCATGGGCTTGCGATACGGCCGTGTGTTCTTCGTGCCGTTCGTGGTGACGGGGAACGGCCGAGGACGGCGACAGGAAGGAGTTGCTGAATGGCGCCGAGACAGGTGTGCAAACATGTGCGCGCGCGGTTCCACGGCGTGCAGCGGCTGGGCAAGCAGCCGCCGGTCGAGCTGTGGCACTGCCCGGCGTGCAAGAGCACGGTGTCGGGCGAGAGCATCGGCAAGCGCCGTAAGCAGGTTGCGGCGGCGTAAGCGGCCACGACGGAGGGCCGGTCGCTGGCGAGGGGCGAAGATGCCCGTCCGGGGGCCAGGTGCTTCCGGGCGGGGCGAGAGAGGCCGGCGGCCAGTCATCAGTTGTGATTGACCGGTGGCTGGCGAGAAGCGGGTTGGGCGGCCGCCGCGGCGAAGGGCAACGGTGACGCGCGCGCGGAGCAAGCAGGGCGAGCGGAGGCGTTGCTGGGGGCGCGGCGGACGAGGAGACGTAGGGCGTCATGACTCGGGTCGCGCGGCCGAAGGCGGGGCGCGACCGACGGGAACGGAGGTGCGTTGCACCGGAAAGGAGGCGCGCATGAGACAGGTGAGCATTGGCCGGCCGGCGCATCTCGTGGGCGATGTGGCGAGGAAAGTGGAACGTTGGGAATGGAGGACATGAAGATGAAACCTCGCATTAATGGACAAGTACTGGTAGTGGCACTGATTGGCGTGGCTGTTGTGCTGGCGGCCGGCGGCGCCCGGGCGCAGTTCCTGGAAGGGATTGACACCAACAGCGCGGAGCTGCCGCCGACGGAAGGCGAGTACCGCACGCCGCAGCAGGTGCATGCCGAGTACGACGGCCCGGGGCTGAACATTGTTTTGCGGGGCATCCGGCACCGGGCGTTCGCCGGGGCCATCCGGGATGCGGTCGGCGACGACGAGCTCGAAACGTTCGACTCTGTCCTCCATGCCACCGCGACGGTCGACATCGGTCTCGGCCCCGTCGCTACAGCGGTCACGCTGACGGGGCCCGTCCAAACGGTCGTCACAAACAGGCGCCTCAGCACCACGGGCACGTTCGCCACGGAGATCGTCTCGATGAGCTTGTCGGGCAACGTCGGGGGCATGCTCATCGAGATCCGGGAGCACGAGGAGGAGGCATCGACGGGGCAAACGGACATCACGGACCTCGGCGGAGGGCTGTACCATATCGACAGCTTCTTCGACGTGTTCACCGAGCTGTCGGTCGACGGCGGGGCCACCTGGATGCCGGACCTCGCCGGCCCGGTGCACGTCGCGCTGGGGCCAATCATCCCCGAGCCGGCGGGGCTGGGGCTTGTGGGACTCGCGCTCCTCGCTGTTCGGAGGAAGCGTTCGTGAACCTGCAGGGGCGGCCCGCAGTCGCCCCAACGGAGGGCCCGTCCGGGGGCCAGATGCTTCCGGGCGGGGCGAGAGAGGCTGGCGGTCAGTCATCAGTTGTGATTGACCGGTGGCCGGTGAGAAGCGGGTTGGACGGCCGTCGCGGCGAAGGGCAACGGTGACGCGCTCCTTCGGAGCGGCCGCCCGCGGAGCAAGAGGGCGAGCGGAGACGCAGGTGTCGCCGCTCTCCGGGAATGGCAGCGCGGGGCAATGAAGCCCCGGCGCCGGAGCCGCCCGGAAAAATGAAGGCACGTTGTGCCGGACATAGGAGGCAGGCTGATAAAGGCTTGTTCAGGTACTGAAATGTCCGTATGGGAAGCCGTCAGGGCACGGATTGCGGTGTGGCACGGGATATGGTGTCTTGCAGGGCCCGTGCGCCTCGCGTGAGCTGAAGGAGTCGTGATATGGCACCACGTCAAGGGTGTACGCACGACCGGGCGCGGTTCCACGGCGTCCAGCGGCTGGGCAAGCAGCCGCCCGTCGAGTTGTGGCACTGCCCGGCGTGCAAGGGCACGCTGTCGGCCGAGAGCATCGGCAAGCGTCGCAAGCAGGTAGCGGCCTCGTGACGGAGTAAGCGGCGGGCCCGGTGAGCGCGGACGGAAGGGCGTAGAGGAAAGAGGGCAAGGGCGGTTCCCTGGCGGAGCCGGGGAAAATGGGAAAGGGATTCTCGTTTCCGCGGCCCGCGGAGCGAGTCGGTGTCGCGTTCCTGTGTGGCGGCCAACGCCGCCGGACAGGGTGAGAGAGAAGAGCCCGGGCGAATGTGACCCCGGGCGAACGGCGGCAAGAAGGAGTTGTGAAACAGGAACACGGGTGTACCAGCCTCTGACGGCTGGGCCATGAAAAAAGGCAACCGTTGACGACGACATGAGAGGCGTAAGCACAATGAGGAATTATGGGACTTAAATACTGAATGTGGCCCAAGCGGCCGGCGTGGCCGCACGGGACCGGTCGGATTGGAAAGGGCGACGCCGCACGGCGCGAACGAAAGGACACAGAAATGGAACAGGGGGCGAAAATGAACGGATCGGCGGGCAAAGTGTGGAACAGGGCGCCCGGCAGGTGGGCAACGGACACTTTCACGACTATTTGGAGGTGTGGTGAGATGAAGAAGCTAACGAGGTCGGTGGTGATGGCGGCGGCGATGGGCATTCTCGTCGGCCTGAGTGGGGCGGCATACGGCGGCGTGGTCACGCTGGCCGACGGCAGCTCGACGGTGAAGATAGAGACGGAGAGCTCGCTCGGCGTGTTCGGTTGGTCGATCGGCGAGCTGTCCGTCCTGGAGCACCAGTGGTTCTGGTTCAGGACAAACCTTCCCGAGTGGAACGCGCGCGAGTACTCCATCGACGAGCTCGGCACGCCGAACGTCCTTCAGATTCCGGTGATGCCGAACCTCGCGATCCTGACCTACACGGAGGAGCGGGCCGACCCGGCCGACCCGCCCAGGTTCTCCGTTCAGGTCACGTATATGTTGACGAGCGGGGCCGGCCTCCTGTCCGCCGACCTGATGGAGAACGTCAAGGTGACGAACCTCAGCAACAGCACGCTGACGTTCGACATCTTTCAGTACTCGGATTTCGACCTGAGCGGCGACGATCTCGACCACAGCATCGCGATCACGGGCGGCAACAGGGTCCTGCAGACCGGCTACGGTCCGGCCCTGATCACACTGTCTGAGACCGTGACGACCGGCAGCCCCGACCTGAGCGAGGTGGCAGTCTTCTCGACCACCTTCGATAAACTGACAAACGGGGGCATAGACGATCTCGACGGCTCCAAGGTTGGTCACGGCCCGGCCGACCTGACCTGGGCGTTTCAGTGGTCGGAGCGGAGCATCGCACCCGGGCAGGCGTTCATGATCAGCAAGGACAAGCTGCTCACGGTCGAGCCGATCCCCGAGCCGGCCGGCCTGGGCCTGATCGGGCTGGCGCTCCTGGCCGTTCGGAGGAAGCGTTCGTAACGTTGCAGGGGCGCGGCCTGCTGCCGTGCTCCGACGCAAGCCCCGTCCGGGGGCGGAAGCTCCCGGGCGGGACCAGAAGGGCTCCGATGCGGCGGCGGCTGATCGGCACGCCAATCAGCCGATTGCCGCGCGGGACCAAACAGGCCGGTCGGCAGACAGGAATGTCTGCCCCGCCGGACAACAACAGGGCTCGGCGACGGGCCGTCTTCGGTCCGCCTCTGCGGTGGAAAATGTTCGCCGCGAGGTGGCGCGGCAGGCGGCCCCTCGTGCCTGCGTGTCTTCGTGGCGAGAGAGCAAGAGCAAGAGGACGAATAATGACAAAGGCCAAAGCTCAAATAACAAATGAAATCCAAAGGGCCAAGCCTCAAGCCGGGACCACGCGACCTTTGGGGATTTGGGCTTGGACCTTCATTGGGTATTGGGGTTTGGGTATTGGGTATTAACCGACGGAACAGAGGTGCGGAAAACGGTGACTGGCACCTGCGGAGCGAATGAAATGAGCGGAGACGTGCCTGTCACCGCTTTCCGCGAGTAGGAGGTAAGGCATGGCGCCAAGACAGATTTGCAAGCACGAGCGGGCACGGTTCTACGCGGTGCAGCGGCTCGGCAAGCAGCCGCCGGTCGAGCTGTGGCAGTGCCCCGCGTGCAAGAGCACGGTTTCGGCCGAGTCGCTCGGCAAGAAGCGGAGGACGGCAGCCGCGTGATATGGACGCAGATGGCAGCCGCAGTGAGCGGCAGCACGCAGATGGTTCTCTGTGCGGATGTTGCCGAAGGCAACTCCGAGCCGCCGGCACGGCGGCCGCTCTGCGACCTCTGCGGTGAAAGGAGATTCTGATGTTACACCTGTGTCGTTTGGCGTTGAACGTGGGCCTTGGACTTGGAGGAGTCCACTAGTGAGGAGAGACTGCTTATGACGATTGAGCGGTGAGACGCACCATCTTCGGGCGTCTGCCCGCCGTGGTGGCGGACAGGTCCGAAGACGCAGCAAGTCGCCCTGAAAGGGGGCAGCAAGGAGAGACAGGACGTGAATCGGGAAGCAGGTGTCCGGGTGGTTCACTCACCCCTCACCCCTGACCCCTCACCCCTGCCGCTAAGAAGGAGTAGAGAGATGAAGACGAGAATGATGGTAATTGTGGCGATGGTTGGCTTGATCGGGATGGCCGGCGTGGCCGAGGCCGTGGTGTACGACTTCAACGGCAGCGGCGGCACGAACTGGGGTACGGGCACCAACTGGACCCCGGACGCCAGCGCGAGCGACCTTCCGGACATCGGCGGCGGGGATACCTTCACGGTCGGCGGGGCCCAGTCGACGACCCACGCTTCATACTTCTCTGTCGGCGGGGCCACACTTGGCTCGGCCACGCTCGATATCAACACGAGCGGGACGCTGCAATGGCAAGGTGTCTTCATAAACTCAGGTGACGGGACCACTACGCAGGTC
>JBDREM010000003.1:0-13021 GCA_043819695.1 Planctomycetota bacterium | reverse complement strand
TTGGAACTGAGCGACATACCGGCAATGGGAGGCGGGGGGCCTTCTTCGGAAAGCGGTGACGCGCACCTTCGGAGCGGGCACGTCCCAGCTTCGCTCCGCAGGCGCCAGTCACCGTTCTCCGCCCTGGAAGCCGACGCCGTCGAAGGAGGCCTCGCGGAACCACTCGAACTGCTCGTTCACGTCGAGGATGCCCTCGGTCTTCCACACCATTCCGCAGACGTTGAGGTTGGCCAAAGGCTCTTCTCCGATGCTGCCCGAGGATGATAGCGCTCGCTGGTCCTTCGCAGCGGCCATTCTAGCGGACCTCTTCCTGCTGAGCAAACCGGGGTTCGCGGACGAGTCGATATGCAAGACCCGGGGTGTTTTGTCGCGGCGGATGAATGTGTTCGTCTGAACGTCCAGACGGTCATATATTCAGACGGCGGGATGTCGGTCAAAGACGCGCAACGACGTACGAAGACGCGCAACGACGCACAAAGACGAGCAACGACGCACAAAGACGCGCAACGTCTCAGCCGCCGCGCCGCCGACGGAAATGGTAATTGTGACAACGTCTTACCCGCCGAACCACCAACGAACATGGTAATTCTGAAGCACACCTGTGCCTGAAAATTACCATATCTGCGGCACGGCTTACCCGCCGAACCACCAACGAAGATGGTAATTCTGAAGCACACCTGTGCCTGAAAATTACCATATCCGCGGCACGGCTTACCCGCCGAACCACCAACGAACATGGTAATTCTGAAGCACACCTGTGCCTGAAAATTACCATATCCGCGGCACGGCGATGACGGATGGCGTTATCGAGGTCGTTCGCGGCCGGACTGCGTGACGGTGAGCGGTGCGATCGACTCCAGCACGCGCGACGGTGAGCGGTGCGATCAACTCCGGGCCGCGCGACGATGAGGGGTGCGATCAACTGCAGCACGCGGCGGATGAATGTGTTCGTCTGAACGTCCAGACGGTCACATATTCAGACGGCGGGATGTCGGTCAAAGACGCGCAACGACGCACAAAGACGCACAACGTCTCAGCCGCGGCGCCGCCGCCGGAAATGGTAATTGTGACAACGGCTTACCCGCCGAACCACCAACGAACATGGTAATTCTGAAGCACACCTGTGCCTGAAAATTACCATATTCCAGGCGCGGCGATTCTGGCGGATATCGGGCCACGCGTATTTTTGCTCGATGGCGCGGGTCCGGGTAACGGGCCACGCGTATTTTTGCTCGATGGCGCGGGTCCGGATATCGGGCCACGCGTATTCTTGCTTGATGCCCCGGGGCCGGATATCGGGCCACGCCTATTCTTGCTAGATGCCCCGGGTCCGGATATCGTGCCACGCCTATTCTTGCTTGATGCCCCGGGTCCGGATATCGGGCCACGCCTATTTTTGCTCGATGCCCCGGGTCCGGATATCGGGCCACGCGTATTTGTGCTCGATGCCGCGGGTCCGGGTAACGGGCCACGCCTATTTTTGCTCGATGCTCCGGGTGATGTACTTCGGCAGGAAGTCTCTTTCGGCGTGGACGAGTTCCTCGAACATGTTCTTGATCTCGGCGGGCGAGCAGACCGCCGCGGTGAGCGGGTCGAGCATCAGCGAGTGGACCGCGGCGTCGCGGTCCCTATCGAGGATCGACTTCACGGCGAGTTCGAAGTGCCGCATGTTCGACGCACACAGTGCGGCGACCTGCGGCGGCAGGCTGCCGAACCGGCACGCGTGGAACCCGTTCTTGTCGATCACCACCTCGACCTCGACGACGCCCTCGCTCGGGAGGTTGTCGATCAGGCCCTTGTTCTCGACGCTTGCGTGGATGAGGGCCGGCTGGTTTTTCTGGTGCGCCTCGATGACGTACGACGCGAACTCGTGGCCGCGGTGCTCCGAGATGTGGAGTTCTTGCTTGCCCGCGAGGATTTTGGCCCGGCCCTTGTCCGCGTCCTTCCGCCAGCCCGGCCAACTGTTCGCGTAGAACCCGCGGCCGCCGCGGTATCCGTCGCGGCAGTACTTGTCGGTGAGGTCTTCGCGTTTGCGGTAGTAGGGCACGTACTCCGACATGTGCCCGCTCGATTCGGTCACGAAGTATCCGAGGTGCATCATGAGGTCGAACCGGACGGGGTCGTGTTCGTAGAGCGGCTGGCCGTCGAGCTTGGCGCGAGTCTCGATCTTCCGGCGGAGCAGCTTGTAGAGGTCGTTCCCGTTGTGTTCGAGCTTGGTGAACCAGGACATGTGGTTGATGCCTGCGCAGCGCCATTTCATCTCGTTGTACGGCACGCCGGTGTATCGCGCGATCAGGCCCGACGTGCCCTGGACCGAGTGGCACAGGCCGATGTAGGGCATGTCGGTCGACCGCTGCGTCGCGAAGCTCATCATCGACATCGGGTTCGTGTAGTTCAGGAGCAGCGCGTTCGGGCAGAGGTCTTCGGCGTCGCGGACGACTTCGAGCCAGACGGGGATGGTGCGGAGCGCCTTCATCAGGCCGCCCGGGCCGGCGGTGTCGCCGATGCACTGGTCGACGCCGTACTTCTTCGGGATGCGGTAGTCGTGCCGGACGGTCGCGACGCCCGAGACCTCGATGCAGTTGATGAGGTAGTCGGTGCCGGGGAGGATCTCGCGGCGCTTCGTCGACGCGTTGATCGTCCACTTCTTCTCGAGCCCGAGCTTCACGATGACGCGCTGGACGACGCCGGCGCTCAGGCGCAGGCGTTCGGGGTCGATGTCGACCAGGCCGATCACGCCGCCGCCGATGTCGGGGATTCGGAGAATGTCGCTGAACAGCGGGATCGTGAAGAAGCTCCCGGCGCCCATCAGTGTCACGTTCGGCATCGGAATGTTCCTTTCAAAGTGTTTGCGGTTCGCGGCGGATTGTATGGCCGCAGTGCGGGATTGTCAACTGCGGCGCCGGCGCGATTCCAGCCGGGCATCGTCCGGGGCGAGGTTCCATTGAACTCGTTCGCCGCGATGCCTATAATTCTTAAGGGATTGTGCGCAGTTTTGCGGCGATGGACGGGCACATGAGCGACCGCGGCGACGCGCTCTTCATCGAAATGGCCGTGGCGAAGGGGTACCTCGACCGCGCGCGCGCCGAGGAAGCGCTCAGTACCGAGCGCGCCACCGAGGAGGACGGAGCCGGCCGGCGCTTCCTGCGCGATATCCTCGCCGACGAGGGGTGGATGACGAAGGGGCAGATCATCGAGGTTGAGGCCGAGATCGAGAACGGTTCGACACACACGGGCAGGATCGCGGGCTACAGGGTGCTGTCGAAGATCGGCCGGGGCGGTATGGGCACGGTCTACAAGGCCGAGCGCGAGGAGACGGGCGAGCTCGTCGCGCTCAAGGTCTTGCCGCGGAAAATGGCCGAGCGGGGCGACTTCGTCGAGCGGTTCCTCCGCGAAGCGCGGGCCGCCTCGAAGATCAAGTCCGAGCACATCGTCAAGACGGTCGACGTGGGTTTCTCCGGCGGCTACTACTACTTCGCGATGGAGTACGTCGAGGGGGAGTCGGTCGATACCACGATCTCGATCGACGGTGCGATGGACGAGCTGAAGGCGACGCACATCGCCCATCAGATGGCGCTCGCGCTGCGCGACGCCGAACAGGCCGGCATTGTCCACCGCGACATCAAGCCGGGCAACGTCATCGTGGCCGAGGACGGGCTCGCGAAGCTCACGGACTTCGGCCTGGCGCGGGGGGTGACCGACGACTCAACGACGCAGGCAGGCCTGGCGCTCGGCACTCCGAACTACATGTCGCCCGAGCAGGCGAGGGCGGCCGGGTCGCTCGATGTTCGCAGCGACATCTACTCGCTGGGGGTGACGTTTTACCACATGGTAACAGGCGCCGTCCCGTTCCACGGCGAGACGTCGCTGCTCACGATGCTGAAGCACCTGAACGAGCAGCCGGTGGCGCCGATGACACGGCGGCCCGGCCTCTCCCAGGGCTGCAACGACGTGATCCTGAAGATGCTCGCGAAGGACCGCGCCGACCGGTATCGCACAGCCGCCGATCTCGTCACCGATCTCGCGCTGGTGATGGAGGGCAAGCCGCCGCAGTACGCCGAGAGCGCGAAGGCGGCGCCCGGGAGCGCCGAGGAGAAGCCGGGGAAAGCGCCGACCGACGCCGGGCGGTTCGCGCAAGAAATGCGCAGGCACGGGCGCGTCCGGTGGCTGAAGACCGGGACCACGGCATTCCTGTTCTTGCTTGTCGGGATCGTCGTTTACTCCATCCTGTTCACGGGCGGCGAGCCCAACAGGAAACAGCGAAGCGGCGGCCCTGTCGGACAGGACAAACCAGACGGTCTTGGCTCGCGTGAACGGGCGGCGCGCGCCGCTCTGGCCGGCGCGAAGCGGTTCGCGGCGGATAACCCGGACGAGTTCGTCGCGATCGCTGCCCGGTTCGCAGCGGCGGAGAAGGATCACAAGAGGTCGAGCGTGCATGAGGAGGCGGAGCGCCTGCGGGCAGAGGCCCAGGCGCGGCTCGAGTCGGCCGTTCGGGCCGCGCTGAAGTCATGCGACCAAGCGGCCGAGGCGCTGGCGAAGCAGGGGCGGTTCTCGGAGGCGATCTCGGCGTATGGCATGTTTCCCGACAGCCTCCGAACGCCGGAGGCGCTTGACCGGATCCGGCGGGCGAGGTTGGCGCTCGAACAGCGCGCCGAGGCCCAGGCCGGTGAGCTGCTCGCAAACGCAAGGCGGGTCGGCGTCGAGCGCAAGAAGGCGGCGCCGGCGCTGTGGGAGCTGGTGCGAGGTCACGCGCACACGCCTTTCTACGCCCGTCACCACTCCGAGATCGAGAAGCTCCTGATCGAGGCCGAGACGGGGCACCTCGCGGTCGACGCTCTTCTCGTCATGAAGGCGGCCGCGCTCGAGGGCGGCGTCTCTGAGTTCGTGTACGACTTCCGCTCTCCTGAGCAGTCGCACGATTGGCCGACCGTCTGGCGGGAGCGTTCGCTGGGCCGGTGGCCGATCCAGCCCGGCTATGGCGAGATGACGGCGGAGTCGGGGTTGGCGTTCTTCAAGGTCCCGTTCCGGGGCGAGTTCAGCGTGGAGATCAATGCGAAAGACCTTCGGGCCGCGTCGATCCGGTTCGGCATGCCGGCGCCGTCATCCTCTCCTGCAACGAGCGGATACAGCTTTGAGTGGAAGCGGTCGGGGGCCGGCGCCGTCTCGACGGTATCGCACGCGGGCACGCAGCTCGACCGGCAGAGGCAGCTTCCCCGGTCACGTGTGATCGGCACCGTCAAGCTCGGCCTCGAGGTCAAAGGCGGCATGCTCACGGCGCGGGCGGGCGACCGGTTGGCGCATCGCGTGCGGATCACCGCACCCCGCAGCCCCGGCTACCTTGTGCTGGCGGGGTTCAATTTCGGCGCTCGGTTGACCGGCCTGACGGTCCGGTGCAAGCTCGACCGCGACTGGCTGCAAAAGGAGCTTGTGGACCCGGCCAGGAGCGCGAAGATCGAGAGCATCCGGTGGGAGGCGGCCCCCCGCATCCCGCTGCTGAAAGGGGGCGACCCCCGCGGGTGGTCGCTGTCCGCGCCGGGCCACTGGACCTTCGCAGAAGGGCATGCAACTGCATCAAGGAAAGCCGAGTGCGTCATGACCACCGGCAGCGCGGCCTGGCGCGACTACGTTTTCAGTGCCAAGGTGCTGCCGGGCGCGGCGCCGGGCGCGGCGCGAATGTTGTTCCGGTGGACCGGTGATGGAGCGGGCCGGGGGTATTACGTCGAGCTCGCGGCCGGCGCGGGCAAGGTCACGCTGCACAGTGTCAAGGACGGCAAGGCGAAGACGCTGGCGGAATCCAGCGTGAAGGTGAGCGGCGCCGAGTGGTATGATGTTATGGTCGAGGCCCGCGGCAAGCGGATTCGCGTGTGGCTGCGCGGGCAGGAGGTGCTCGTGGCCGAGGACGGCGCGTACGCCGCGGGCGGTGTCGGCCTGGCCTCGGTCCGGTCCGGAGCGCGGTTCGGCGATATTGTCATCAAAGTGGCGAGGTAGGCCTGGGGTTTACAGGAAGCGATGGCGACGGAAGCGGACAAGTCGTTTGCCGATGCGGTCATTCGCCTGAAGCTGGCCGACGAGAGTGCTGTGAGCGAGTGCATGAAGACGGTCGTCGACGGCGACGCGCCCAGCCTCGCCGAGGCGATGGTCGAGGGCGGCGTGTTGGACCGCGAGTCGGCCGGCCGGGTGCTCCGCGAATCAGGTTCGGACGCGCCGCGCGGCTCCGAGGAACCCACCGAGGAACCCAGCGAGGAGGGGCCGCCCGGGATCGACGGTTACGAGATTCTCCAGAAGCTCGGCGAGGGCGGGATGGGCTCCGTGTGGCTGGCGCGCCAGACGTCGCTCGAGCGGCTCGTCGCCATCAAGATCCTGCCTCCGGTTTTCTCGCGGAGCGAGAAGCTTGTGGCGCGGTTCCGGCGCGAGGCGCTCGCCACGGCCAAGCTCAACCATCCGAACATCGTGTCGGCGATCGACGTCGGCGCGCAGGAGCGCGAGGGCGAGCCGGACCTCTACTATTTCGTGATCGAGTACGTCGACGGCGAGTCGCTCGAGGACATCATCGAGCGCACCGGCAAGATCGAGGCGATGAGGGCGGCGCAGATCGCGATCGACGTCGCGACCGCGCTCGACCACGCCTGGTCCGAGGCCGGCATCGTGCACCGCGACATCAAGCCGGCGAACATCCTCATAACCAAGGCGGGCGAGGTGAAGCTGGCCGACCTGGGGCTGGCGCGGAGCTCGTATGAGAACGCGGGCCTGACGACCGCCGGGCTGGCGATCGGCACGCCGCACTACGCGTCACCCGAGCAGGCGCTCGGCAAGGCGGAGGTCGACGTCCGGAGCGACATCTACGCGCTCGGCGCGACGCTCTTTCACATGGTCACGGGCCGGCCGCCGTTCGAGGGCGATTCGGCCGCGGCCGTCATGGTGCGGCACGTGAACGAAGACGCGCCGCTGTGCACGGCCGTGAACCCGCTCGTGTCGCAGTGGCTCGCCGCCGTGGCCGCAAAGATGATGAAACGGGATCCGGCCGAACGATACCAGACCCCGGGCGAGCTGCGGGCCGATCTCGAACGGTTCACGTCGGGCGATCGGCCGCTGGCATACACGCGCATTCTCGACGCGCGCGAGCGCGGGGCTTTCTCCTCGGCGCCGCCCGAGGTCTTCACTGCTGCGAGGCCGGGCGCTGAGGTGGCGAGGCGCGCGCGGCGGGGGCCGCGGCACTGGCCGCACGCGATCGGCTCGTTGCTCTTGCTCGCCGCCGTGGGCTTCGGCCTGTGGTACTTCACGAAGGGGCCGGCTCCGCCGGGGGCGCCGGCTCTGCCGGCGGAGTCGAAGCTGCGGGCCGCGGTCGCCGGCGGCCCGGTCGCGCTCTGGCTCGACATCTCGAATCCCGACCGCGTCGTCGGCTCGGGCGGATCGTTTCCCGCGTCGTTCAGCTCGAGGTCCGGCGTGCGATGCTACGTGAAGCCCAGGGCGCCGTCGTATATCTACGTGGTGATGGTGTCCGGCGGCGGTTCGTCCGGCCCGTTGAAGTTGCAGTTGCTCACGCCGGACAGGGCCTCGCCGATGCCGCTTCTCACAAATGCGCTGACGCAGTCCCCCGAGCGCGGCGGGTTCCATTCGCTCCCGCCGTCCGCGGGCGTCGTTGCCTTCATCGCCGTGGCTTCGGAAGAAGCGGCCGGCCGGGCCGGCGTGCTGACGTCTCTGGCGAAGATATCCGGCGAACTGTCGTCGCGCGCGCCGGGCCTGCGGGCGGGGATCCCGCGCGGGCGGACGTTCTGGTACGAGGACCCGGAGAAGGGGTGGCTGGCGGGCGGCGAGCGCGCTTCTGGCGACACGGCCGTCATGCTGACGCTGATCTGCGAGCGGATGCGGGCGATCTTCGGCGGGGGCCGCGTCTCGATGTGCGGGGCCGCAACATCCTGCCGGCCGGAGAGCTGATCCGCGGCGGATCGCGCCCGGCCGTCAGAAGCTCTCCGGCGCTGTCGCAGGCGCCGCGATTGATTTCAGGAAGAACTCGATGTCTTCAAGGCGGCGTGCGGCCGCGTCCGCCTGATCCTGGAGCGCGGCCATTGCGCGCAGCTCCGTTCTGGCGTCATCCGCGCGGCCGGAGAACAGGAAGAGGGCGGCGATGGCGCGGTGGTCTGTTGCGGAGAGTTTGCCGCCGCTTTTCGCCTTGGCAAGCTCCTTGATGCTGTGTGGGGCGATGTCGCGCCAGGCCACGCTGCGAATGGCGCGCTCGCCGGAGACAAGCGAGATGCGTTCGTCGGTCACGCTGAACACGGCGCCCGTGAGCTTGACGCCGTCCTTGCGGACGAGGGTCACGGGCTTGTCCTTGAGGGCGGCCCTGGCCCGCTTGAGGCCGTCGAACAATTTCCGAAGCTCGTCGAGGTCCGACGCCGCGCGGACGAGCGGGCGTTTGTCTCTGTCAGCCGCCGACACGTCGGCCGCGGCCCTCAGCTTCTCGGCGGCGCCGCCGAAGTCGCCGTTCTGCTCGACGAGGCCGCGGCCCTCCTCGAACGCCGTCCGGATCGCGCGTCGTTCGTTGCGGATTCGCTCGCGTTCTTCCTCGGCTTTCCGCCCCGCCTCCTCGGTCGCGCGGGCCCTTTCGTCCGCATCCGTCTTCTCGAGCCTCTTGATCTCTGCCTCCGCCTGGCTCTTCAGCTCGGGAATGCCGAACTTCTCGACGACGGGCCGGTAGAGGCCGGCGGCCTCGGCGAACTTCTTCTCGGCGGCGAGCTTTCCGGCGGCGTCCCCGATCTTGCGGAGTTCGACTTCAGCCTGACGCCTGATCGCCTTGCGCAGCTCGGCCGGGTCTTCGGCGAACTCCGTCCGGCCGTACTTCGCCGGCAGTGGGACGAGTTTGTTGATCGCGTCCTGGTAACGTTGCCGGTCGCGAAGCCGCATGGCCTCGGCCGCCATCTTGCCGAAGAGCGCCTCGGCCTCGCTGTGGAGCTTCTTGCGAATCTTCGCCGCGGCCTCCGCGGCCCGCCTGGCCGACTCGGTGCCGGGGTACTTCTCGGTCACGGAGTCGAGTTTATCGAGAAACTCGGCGGACGGCAGGCTCCTCTGTTTCGACAGAAGATCCTCGAAGTAGGACTGATGTGTGGGCGGCGTCGCTGCTCCTTGCTTGTCCGGCGGCCGGTCCGGCTTGTTGTCCGGGCCCGACTGCGTCCACTGGAACACGAGGAACACAATTGCGAGGATGGCGAGGGCGGCGGCGACGGAGACCGCGATCTGGACGATGGTCTTTTGCCGGTTCACCGGCCTCGTGCGCCAAGTCCCGGTCTCCGAGCGATAGCGGTATTCGCTGCTGTCGTAGCGCGACTTCTCGCCGAGCCTGGGCGACCGGCCCATCCTGACGAGGGTCAGGTCCTTCGTGACCTCGCTCATCGACGGATAGCGCTCGCGCTTGTCTACGGCCATCAGCTTGCGGACGATCTTGGAGACGCCGTGGGAAAGCTGGACGTTGAGGTCTTTCAGGTAAGGCCGCTTGTCCCGAAGATGCCGGGTCATTATCTCCTCGGGCGTCTCGTCGTCGAACGGGACGCGGCCGGCGAGCATGTGGAAGAGCGTGGTTCCGAACGAATACATGTCGGTCTTGGTGTCGAGTTCGTCGTTACCCTGGCATTGTTCGGGCGAGGCGTAGTACGGCGTGCCGAAGATTTTTTGCTCCTGCGCGCCGGGGTCGCCTTTGGTCAGCCTGGCCAGGCCGAGATCGGCGAGCTTGGCCGTGCCGTCCTCTGTGATCATTATGTTGTCGGGCTTGACGTCGCGGTGAATGAGGTTGTTCTCTTCGGCGTGCTCGAGCGCCTTCGATATCTGGATGGCGATGTCGAGCGCCTGCTGCTCCGGGATCGGGCGGCCGTCCTTCAGCATGCTGGCCACAGTGACGCCGTCGATGAACTCCATCGCGAAGTAGTACTGCCCGTTCGCTTCGCCGGCGTCAATGCCCTGGACGATGTTCGGGTGGCTGAGCTGGCCGCTGGCGTGGGCCTCGCGGAGGAAACGCGCGATGTATTCCCGGTTGCTGGCGTGCGCCGGCGAGAGGACCTTGAGCGCGACGATGCGCTCCGCCTTCTTGTCCTTCGCCTGGTAAACCGTTCCCATGCCGCCGGCGCCGACCTTCGACATGATCTCGTAGTGCCCGATGTGGCGGAGCGCGTCCGCCTTGGCCAGGCTCTCCTTCAGCAGGTGAAGCTGGCGCTGGGTGAGGAAGTCCCTCTCGATAAAGATTCGCTCGAGGGGAACTTCCTGGCCTGCGTTCTCGTAATCCCGCTGAATCTCGAGGCACTTGACGGACTCCTTGATCGTGAGGAATCCGCGGTCAATTGCCGCGCGTGCGAGATCTACGTCCTGGCGTGTCGGCATTGCTGACTGTTCCGAGAAGTGCCCCCGCAGAAGGGGCCCGGTATACCCTGGAAGCGCGCTCCAACCCTTCCAGCCCGGTCAGTTCATTATAGAACCTGCCCCTGGGTTTGCCAAGTTTTGCGGCTACAGAAACTCTTTCCGGTCGGTGATGAGCTTGACGGCGAGCGCTTCGAAGAGGTTGCGCCGCGCGCGGCTCTCCGCCCAGCCGGGCCAGTAAAACGGCGTGAGCGGGATCAGAAGAATGTGCCGGACCTCGAACGTCTCCGACGACGCGACGTAGTCCGCGAACGGCTCGCCCTTGTCGTCCAGGACCTGCAGCTTGGCCGTCGCCTGTTGCACCCTGTAGAACGGCAGGATCAGGCCGGAGAAGCACCCGGGCTCCCGGGAGATGTCGATCCGGATGCCGAACGTGAAAATGTAGTCCGGCTTCGCGATCTCCGCCCCGATGTTCGCATCCTCGAACACGCGCATGTCGCGAATGGTCCGCAGCGCCAGCTCCTCGAACTGCGGCCATCTCTTCGACGCCGGCTCCGCCAGTTCCCCGCCGACGTAGCAGGTCACGTTGACCACGCAGCGGGCACTCAGCTTCGTCCGTTCGTGCGCCTGCTTGCCGACGCGATCGATGAAAGTGGCGAACTGGTACCGGTCGGCGGCCGGATCATAATGATCCCGATAGCCGACACACCCCGCCGCGCAAGCCGCGAGCAGGATCACGAGCGCGGGCAAGACGCGGGCGGAACGCGCAGCGGCCGTCGGCCCCGTCCACGGCGTTCGCGAGCAGTCCGGCATCACTTCTTCACCTCCGGCATCAGCGCGCGGCACATCTTGACCGTCGCGGCCCTCAGCGCATCGCGGCGGATGACGTCCGCACGTTCCCGGTTCCACGTCCACTTCGGCCAGAACGCGTATCCCAGCCACAGTTCGCCCCGCCCGCGCCCCTGGACGTAGCAGCGCTCGATCAGCTCGCCCGACGGCTTCCGGACCACGGCGAACACCTCGCAGATGTAGTCCTGCGCATCGATGGGCCACGCGTACAGGATCAGCGCGTTGCAGACCGTCTTGAGGACGTGCGTCTTGCGGCGCACGCGCACGGTCAGCTCGATCTTGACCGCCGCCTTCTCGCCGGCCGCGGCCGGGCGAAACTTGCCCGAGTCGACCAGTATCTTCGTCGCGTCGGCGAACGCGGCCGCGACGTCACAGTCGCCCTCCGTCTTCAAGTCGAGCACGATCGCCTGCTGCGGCAGCCGCGGCGTCTCCCATACGCCCGCGAACCGCGCCGCGTCCGAGTCCGACGAGACATGATGCAAGACGCACCCCGGCAGCGCGGCCAAGAGCAAAGCGATCACAAGGCTGTGCGTTCTCATGCGAGTCCCCGATTCGTGACGCCGCAATCATAGCGAAGCGTCCCGGCCGAATCAAGTGGCGCGGCGTTGGAAAAACTCGCGCATACCAGGTTGCGTTGCTCCGAGGCACCGCGCGAGGAGCCTGTCTGTTGCGCTCGTGCAACGTCGCTCAGGCCTGTCTCGAATCCTGCATGACGCAATCCCGCAGAAACCCTTCACCGTAGCAGACATGCGGATTCTGCGCCGATTGTGCGGCCTGTTGGCACGGCGCTTGCATATCCCAAAAGGGCGTTACGCTCTGCTACGCGCCTGGGGCGTGCGTCCGTCTGTGGCTCCGCCCTGAGCGGGGCTATGGGGCTGAGTCCGTTCATGGCCGGTGGCGCGGTTCGGGGAAGGAGGGGGCGTATGGACTGGAGGGGTTGAGCGGCGACATGGCTTAGCGGGGACATGTGGCAACGCGCGTTAGGCGTGTCGACCCTGCTGGTACTTGGACAATAGGCGGCCGTCTCGTGCTGCGCACACCCGGCCTGGCGTTCGGCCCGGCTCGTGGTGTCTGCGCGCAGTCTGTGCGCGACGACATGCGAACATGAAAAGGGAGTCGAAAAATGAGAGCATTGCCTGTGGTACTGATCGCGTGCGCCTTGGCGGTTGGCGCGGCCGCCGACGCACAGGCCGCTGCCGACATTTACGGGTACGATCTGTCAACGGGCGAAGAGTTCCCCATCAGCACGGGCGACTCAGAGCAGTTCTGGCCGAACGTCAGCGGCAACTTCGCAGTATGGCAAGACGATCGCAACAGAATCATGGACCCGGGCGGCAGCGACTTGCATGAACAGAACTACGACATTTACGGATACAGGTTTGACACACAGGAGGAGTTCCCTATCTGCACCGCTGCGGGGTACCAGGGCGATCCGGCGATCGACGGTGATATCGTTGTGTGGACGGACTATCGAAACTCGTCGAACGCCGACATCTACGGGTACAACCTGCAAACGGGCGATGAGTTCACTGTGTGTGATGCCGCCGGGTCTCAGTACCGGCCAGACGTCAGCGGCGATCTTGTCGTGTGGGGGGACAGCCGGAACAGCACTAGCGACATCTACGGGCGTGACCTTTCAACAGGCGAAGAATTTGCCGTCTGTACCAGCCCCGGCGACCAGCTCTGGCCCGCTATCGACGGCGACATAGTGGCTTGGGTCGATGATCGCAGTGGCGAGATAGGGTTTGAGATTTACGCCTGCAACCTGTCGTCGGGCGAGGAGTTCCCCGTCTCCACCGAGAGCACGATGTCCTTTGAGCCGGACGTTAGC
>JBDREM010000002.1:0-14075 GCA_043819695.1 Planctomycetota bacterium | reverse complement strand
CGATGAACCCAATTTCTGACGACGGATTGGCCTCTTTGGCGGCCGTTCTTTGCAGGGGCGATGTGACCCCAGCAACGGAATCGATTCAACGTCAAGCACTTATATAGCTCCTCTGGGTGAGATAGTTGCGGGACACGAGGCATAATTCAGATCGGTCGCATAAACCACGGACGCGCAAGAGGATATGCGCCCAACGGGTGACAGGCACCCTTTCCGTAGGCACCCTTTCCGGGCACCCTTTCCGGCCCTTTCCGCACAAGAACAAACCTGAAGCGACGCTAGAGGGTGCCCTTGGTGGATGGGATGCCTTTGACGCGCGGGTCGAGCTGGACGGCCTGAGCGAGCGCTCGCGCGAATGCTTTGAATATCGCTTCGGTGACGTGGTGGCCGTCGCGGCCGTAGGGGACGTTGACGTGGAGTGTCATTCGCGCGTTCGCCGCGACCGCCTGGAAGAATTCGTTGGTGAGCGTGGTGTCGTATGAGCCGACTTTCTCCTGGCCGAACTGGGCGTTGAAGACGAGCGCGCCGCGCCCGCTGAGGTCGATGGCTGCCTCGGCGAGTGCTTCGTCCATCGGTACGGCGGCGTGTCCGAAGCGCGTGATGCCGGCGCGGTCGCCGAGGGCTTCGTCGATGAGTTGTCCGAGCACGATGCCGACGTCCTCGACGGTGTGGTGGTCGTCGACTTCGACGTCGCCGGCGGCCTCGAGGGTGAGGTCGAGCCGGGCGTGCCTGGCGAGGAGGTCGAGCATGTGTTCGAGGAATCCGACGCCGCACTGTATCTTCGATACGCCGTCGCCGTCGAGCGAGAGTTCGGCGTGTATGCGGGTCTCCTTCGTCTCGCGGTCCGCGACAGCCTTCCGGTCAGGCATCGTCACCCCTCCAAAACGGGTGTTTCGGGCGTGTCTTCAGCCGGCTCGTCGCCCAGTTCCGGCGCGATCAACAGGTTCTCGCGGTCGGGCACGACCACCCCGCCGGAGATGACCAGCTTGACGGCCTCGTCGACCGAGAGGTCGAGCGAGACGACTTCGCTGCGGCGTACAAAGAGCGTGTATCCGGTGATGGGCGCGGGTGAGCTGGGGATGAAGACGCTCATCAACTGTTCGCCGTCATCGGTCCGGACCTGGCTGAGGCCGTCGCCGGTGATGAAGCCGATGGAGTATACTCCGAGCCGCGGGTACTGGACGGCGACGACGCGCCTGAACCGCACGTTCCGGCGCACCAGGAAGAAGTCCGTCACCTGTTTTACGGCCGGGTATACGATGCGGATCAACGGAATCCGGCGGTACGCGCGGTCGAGCCGGCGAAAGAGCACCCTGCCGACATATGTCGCGAGGATGAACCCGATCAGCCACACAATCCCGACGAGGACGACGAACGCGATCGCATCGCCGGCGAAGACGGTCCAACTCGTCTCTTTGATTCCAAACCAGCGGTTGAACTTGCTGCCGATGTGTTCGTGCACCCACACCACGATCGCGTACAGGAGGTACACGGTCAGCAGGGTTGGCAGGAGCGCCGCCAGGCCGGTTATCAGGAACCGTTTTGTTCGTCCCTTTGCCAAGAGCTCCGACCTCGCGAATGTTCTTCGATCAGAGATCGACCGCGACGGGGATCTCGTCGCACTCCGGAAACTTCGGACAGCGCAGGCAGTCGACCCAGACCTTGTGCGGGAGTTCGTCGCGGCCGAGCTGCTTGAAGCCCATGGGCGAAAAGAACTCGGGCAGATACGTGAGCGCAAATACGCGCGGGACGCCGAGCGCCCTCGCCTCTTCGAGGCATATCTCGACGAGGGCGCGCCCGAGCCCGCGGCGTTGCGAGCCTTCGGCAACGGCCAGCGATCGGATCTCGGCGAGGTCTTCCCAGAACACCCGCAGGGCGCAGCACCCGACGATTCGTTCGCCGTCCGCGTCGTTTGCCGTCGCCACGGCAAAGTCGCGCACGTTGTCATAGAGTTCGCTCAGCGACAGCGCGAGCATCTCGCCGCGTTCAGCGAAGCCGTTGACGAGCGCGTGGATCTGGCGAACGTCGTGCAGTTGGGCTTTTCGAATCATCTCTTTCATGAGTCTCGTCTTCCGCCGTTCTGCGGCACGCCTATTCTAGCATCTCTCGGGCAGTATTCAATAGAGCGCGTGTGGGCGGGGGCGGCGGCGAATCGGCGGCGAATCGGCGGCCCGTCCGGGGCTGCGCCGGCTCCCCCCGCCGGACAATGAGCGAAAAAAGGCGGGGTGATCCCGGCCAGAATCACCCCGCGGGCCGTTGCCCTACGCCGGGCGCGGCCCGGTTTTCATCCGCTATTTCTTGTCCGCCTTCAACACGACGAACCGGCTGCCCTCGCGGTTGGCCACGAGCATCAAGACGCCCTTCGCGAGGTCCGCCTTTCGCAGCGCCGCCTCGAAATCCGCCGCGTTCTTCACGCGCTGCCGGTTGACCTCGATGATCACGTCGCCGCGCTTGATGCCCTTCTCGGCGGCCGGCCCGTCTTCGTCGACGGCGCTGACGGCCACGCCGCCCTTGGCCTTGATCCCGAGGCTCTTCGACAGCTCGGGCGTCATGTCCTGGACGGAGAGACCCAAGTCCGTCGAGCCGCCGCCGCCGGTCACGGCCGCCACGACGCTGTCGGTGAGCTTCTCGATTTCGACCGTGAGCGTCTTCTCTTTTTCCTTCCGCAGCACGACGACCTTCACGGAACTGCCGGGCGGCGTGGCAGCGACGCGGTGCCGCAGCTTGGCCACGTTCTCGACTTTCTGCCCGCCGTACTCGATGATCACGTCGCCCGGCTCGAGCCCGGCCTTCGCGGCGGGTGTCTTCTCGACCACGCGTGTCACCAGCGCTCCCTCGGCCTGCTTGAGTCCGAACTTGTCGGCCACCTCGGGCGTCAGGTCCTGGATCATCACTCCCAGCCAGCCGCGGGTGACCTTGCCGGTGTTGACAAGTTGCGCGATGATCTCCTTTGCCATGTTGACCGGGATCGCAAAGCCCACGCCGACCGAGCCGCCGGTCCGGGAGAAGATCGCCGTGTTGACGCCGACGACCTCGCCATCGATATTGACGAGCGGGCCGCCGGAGTTGCCGACGTTGATGGCCGCGTCGGTCTGGATGAAATCCTCGTAGTCCTCGATGCCGAGGTTCGAGCGGCCCTTCGCGGAGACGATGCCGAGGCTGACCGTCTCGCGGAGGCCGAATGGGCTGCCGACGGCGACAACGAAGTCGCCGACATTGAGCTTGTCGGAATCGCCGAGCTTGATGGCCTTCAGGTCTTTCGCCTCGACTTGCACGACGGCGATGTCGGTCTTCGCATCGGCCCCGACGAGTTTACCGTCGAGCACCCGCTTGTCGAAAAGCCGCACCTTGATGTCGTCCGCCCCGGCGACCACGTGGTTGTTCGTGACGATGTACCCCTTCTCGGCGTCGATGACGAAGCCGGAGCCGAGGCCCCTCTGCCGGAATTTCCGCTCGCTGGGCGCCTGGTCGCCCGGGGCCCGGCCCCCGAAAAGCTCGTCGAACGGCGAACCGAACGGAAACGGCGTCTCGCCGAATCCCCTCATCCTGATTGTCTTGGTCGTGTAGATGCTGGCGACCGCGGGGCGGGTCTGCGCCGCCAGTGTCGAGACCGCGCGGCTAAGCGCCCGCAGCACGTCACCATCCGACTTCGCCGCCTCCCCGCCGCGCGCGACACTTCCCGACACTGCCAACGCCAGAGCAACGACCGAAAAAACGCGCGTGACACTCGTGCTGGATTTCATCGTTCCACCTCCATTGCTTGACCCAAGGCAAGCCATGATTGTAAACTGGCCGGCGGGTCCAGGCAAGGCGCTAGAAGGCGTCGTCGAATCCCCCATGCCGTATGAGCGACATGAACTCTCGGGAGACTCGGCCGACCCTGTGGCTGACTTCCGCGTTCCGTATCTTGCAGCGCCGGCAAAGGCGGTGAAACACGTCGGTGTAGATTTTCCTGCCGCAGCGAAGACAGGTCATCCATCGCTTATCTGTTTTAAGGTCTCGTACGGCCATCGCGAGCGCTCCTTTCCGCACGGCCCGCGGGCCGTGCGCTCCTCCCCGGTTCCGACCTTCGCCCGGTGCTGAAGACGGCAAACTTCCAGATGAACCGGCTGGGCTGAGATCCGTCCCAGACGTTCAATCTATTGCCTTTCTCCTGTATGCTCGTACCCATCTTGCCACCTTTCAGACCCGCCCTCCCAGGGGGGGCGACCCCGGGCCGCTGCCAAATGCAGCCGCCGGCCCGGGGCCAGAGAGAGGTACCTTGGCAAAGAGCGATTTGCTGGGCCAAAGCGACGGGGCCCGCTGATGCCGGGGAACTGGCCCCTCACTATATTAAACACTCAAAGAACGGGATTCTTGTAAGCAAATTCCGTGCCATGCCAGCGCTGTATCGACCGGGCGAAACATCGCGACACAGAAGCTCTGGCGCGAGAGCGAGTTACAGCCCTCGTCTCACACAAGACTTACAGAAGTTTACCAATTCCGGCCCAATTTACCCCTCGCCGCGAGATGCCATTATGGCACCAGGCAGGTTCGCCCGCGTTTCAGGTGTTCCACAATGGACATATTGGCACACGCAATCTCCCGCTAACCCACGACCGCAACTGCACATGGCCGCTTGAGGCTCTCGGGCGCGCTCACTCCCCCGCGTGAAACAAGCAGAACCATCGTCGGAGCTGCTCCCCCGTGTATTTGTCCTTCTCTCCCGCCCGCGGCCGATTGCTCACGCCATGAGCAACGTCTGCAGCGATTTGCTTTTCGGTGGTTCCCCATCCCACCGCGCCAATGTGTTTTCGCCTTCCTCGACGATCGTCGTCGGTACGTGCCAGACATCGCGGAAGGCGCCCTCCGTCAGCCCTTCCACGCTTCCCATGTCCATGAAGACCACTGGTACCTCGCCGTCGAGCCCCCATTTGTTCACGTAGTGGCCCACCCGGTTCTTCACCTTCGCGCACGCAACGCAGTTCTGCTTGCCGAAAATGAGGATCTTCTTGTCCGCCATTACGCCGTTCCCTCCACTTGTAGCAACGGGTCCCGGTGCTTCGTCTCTCTCCACGCCTACGCTCCGGCCGCCCCGGCCACGGGCGCCTCTGCGGGCGCGCCCACGGAGTAGTCGCCGCGGTGCCGGTCGCGAAGCTCGCCCAGCTTCGATTTGTTCCAGTTGTTCATGCGGCTGAAATATCCCACAATACGCGTGATCCCGTAGACGTCCGCCGAGCCGCATGCCGGGCAGGTCTCCAACAGTCCGATGCTCATCTCGTGGCACGGTTTGCAGATGGTGAACTCGGGCGAGATGGTGAACTGCGCCGCCTGCGTCTGGCGGAACGTCTTCTCGACGAGGCTCGCGATGCTCGCCGCCGGCGGCAGGTTCTCGCCGACGAACGCGTGTATGATGGCGCCCGACTCGATGAGCGGGTGGAACTTGCTCTGGAGCTTGATCCGCGTGAGCATGTCGACGGGCGCGTCGGCGCGGAGATGAATGCTGTTCGTGTAGTAGTACTCGTCGTTCTCGACGTGGCCGCGGACGTACTCGCGCGCGCACGGGAAGTTACGGAGGTCGATTTTTGCGAGCCGCCGCGCCGCGCTCTCGGCGGGCGACTCCTCGAGCGTTACCTTCATACCGTGCTTTTTCCCGAGTTCCTTCGCCTTCAGGTTCATGAACGCGACGACCTTGAGGCCGAGCTTGATCATGTCGTCGCCCTCGTGCAGCTCGCGCCCGGTGAGGTATTTCACGCACTCGTTCAGCCCCAACAGTCCGATGATGTACGTGCACTCGTCGAGGTCGATGTATGGCCGGCCGTCGGCCGCCACCTTGCCAACCTGCCACAACGGCATGGTCGGCCCGGACATCATCTGCGCGATGAATTGCCGCTTCTCCAGATGCGCCGTCATCGCGATTTCCATCATCGCGACGACCTCGGCGAAGAACGCTTCCATGTTTCCGTACCCCGCGCGGTACGCCGCCTGGGGCAGGTTGACCGTTACGTTCTGGAACCCGCAGAACCGCATGCTCTCGATGTGCTGGAGCATGTAGCTGTCCTCGATCTTCGTGCGCAGGCGGCAGCAGGCGCTCAACGTCACCTCGTCGCGGTCGAACACGAAATACGGCGAGCCGTTCTCGCTCGCAACCTGGCAGGCGAACTGGAAGACCTCGTACTGCCTCGGATCGCTGAACGTCTCTTCGTTAACGTGGAAGTCGCACTTCGGGAAGGCGAACATGTGGCCGTCGGCGTCGCCGCGGCGCCAGACATCGAGCATCGCCCGCGTGAACTTCATCGCCAGCTCTTCGTAGTCGCCGTACGTCTTCCCGGTCGGCTTGCCGCCCGGGCCGATGGCCGCGAGCTTCTTCATGTAGCCCGGCACGCCCGTGTGGATGTTGAAGTCGAGGAAGAGCGTCTGGCCGCCGCGGGAGAACGCGCTCTGCGAACCGGAGAAGATCAGGTGCTGTGCTTCCTGGAGCAATTCGCCGTCCGTCATTCCCTCGAGGTACGGCGCGTAGAGCACGTTGATGTATCCGATCCCGAGTGCGCCGGCGTAGTAGGCCTGCATCGACGCGAGGAACGTGTTCAAGTGGCCCGTCAGCGTGCGGGCGTGCTTGGCCGGCCGCGACGACGTGTCGAGGTTATCGAGCGAGAGGCCGTATTTCTTCAGGTACTCGAGCGAGTGCGACGAGCAGTAGACGCGGGTCGGGTACCCGAGGTCGTGCACGTGTATCTTTCCCTGCCGGTGTGCCTCGGCGACCTCCTCGGAATAGACGGTCTCGAGCGCGAACTGCTTCAGCACGTGCTCCGCGATGGTCAGGTTGATTGCCTCGGGGTTGTTCGCCGTGATGTTGCTGTTCTCGTTGCTCTTCGAGAAGATGAGCTGCTCCAGGTCGTACCTGGGCACGCCGATCATTGCCTGCTTCTTGAGCGTGCAGTCATATCCGCGCTCGAAGAGCTCGTTGTCGACGAGCTCGCGGATGAGGGTCGTCGTGATCCGCTGCATCCCCGACGCGAAGACCTTCTTCTCGATCGCGCTCGCAACGTCGCGCGCCGCGTCCTCGTCCATGTCGGCTTCTTTGACGAGCGCGTCGGCGATCCTGCTCTTGTCCCAGCTCAGAAGCTCATCGCGCGAGCCGGGGTCGACCAGCAGCGAGATGTCGGTCGTGTTCCGGTCCGCGCGAACGGGCTTTCGCACGCGGAGCGAATATCTCAGCCGCGCGCGCTTCTCGCGGTACAGAATGTACGCCTTGGCGGTCTTCGCGTGCCCGGTCTCGATCAGGGTCTTCTCGACGAGGTCCTGGATGTCCTCGATCCCCGGCGGGGACTCGTCGCTGTAGTTGTTCTCGAGGAACACTGTGACGATCTCGGCGAGATCCTCCGCTGTCTGGCGGTCCTCGCCGCCGACGGCACAGGCCGCCTGGTAGATCGCGTCGGCGATCTTGCTTGTGTCGAATGGCACAACCCTGTTGTCACGCTTGATTACGCGCCGCAGCTCTCCCATGTTGGGGCTCCTCCTCTCATTCTTCCCTCGCCTTGCCCTTCTGAAGCAGCGGTCTCAACTCGTCCAGGAATTGGTTCACGTCCTTGAAGTCCCGATAGACCGACGCGAACCGCACATACGCGACGTGGTCGATCTCGCGGAGCGCGGCCATGACCATCGCCCCGATCTTTCGGGACGCGATCTCGTTGTCCGTCATTTTACAGGCCTCGCGCTCGACCTGCTCGATAATCGCCTCGAGCGCGCTCATCGGGACGGGGCGTTTCTCGCACGCCTTCAGCAGGCCGCCGAGCAACTTCGGCCGCTCGAACGGCACCCGCGATCCGTCCTTCTTCACGACACGAAGCGGAACCTCCTCGACGCGCTCGTACGTTGTGTACCGCTTCCCACAGGCGAGACACTCGCGCCGCCGCCGGATCACAAATCCGTCCTCCGCGGGGCGCGAGTCGACAACCTTGTCGGTGTCCGCTTTGCAGAAAGGACAATTCAAGCGAATTCTTCGGCGCCGAACGCCGCCTCGAGGGAACACGTGTCGCTACAATAGGTTACATCTATGACGAGGGGCAAAAAAACCGCCAAGCCCCTGAAGCGGCATAGCTGAAAACATACGACACGTCATATAGTGTGTTTTATGGCCGAAACCCCCACATCTTGGGGGCAGAGGAATTATATCACACAATATCCGGGCCGCAAACTTTTTTTGCCGAAAATCCGCCGAAATCGACCGTAAAGCCCGCCCACAACGCAGCCTGTCACCCTAAGTCTCTCCGCGCTAGCCTGTTACAACCTCGACATCCACACCCGCCTCCTCCAGAATTTCCTTCGAAAGCGCGTCCGGATAGTCGCCCATCGTCACAATCCGCTGGACGCCCGCATTCACGGCCATTTTCGCGCACAGCGAGCAAGGGTAGACCGTCGCATAGAGGGTCGCCCCCTCGCTCGAGACGCCAAAGCTCGCCGCCTGGAGAAAAGCATTCTGCTCGGCGTGCAGCCCGCGGCACAGCTCGTGCCGCTCGCCGGACGGAACCTTGTTCCGCGCACGCAGGCAGCCGACCTCCTCGCAATGCCGCAGCCCGCGAGGAGCGCCGTTGTACCCCGTCGCCAGAATCCGCTTGTCCTTCACGAGGATCGCCCCCACGTGCCGCCGCAAGCACGTCGACCGCTCCGCCACCTGCTCCGTTATTCTCAGGAAGTATTCGTCCCAGCTCGGTCTTGCCATCAGCTTCTCCAGGACCCCGCCGCCGCTCGCCAAGTATAGCCGCTGCACCAGCCGCACGCAAGCCCGCCCGCTCACGTAACCGTGCAAATGTCCGTGCGGTCCCGATCTGCTTAGTGCGCTGTTTCCGTAGCCGCCCGCACTGAGGGCGGCACGGCCGAGGTCAGTGCCCTCGGCTACAGCAACACACGGACATTGGAACGGTCACCGCTCACGGATAGACCGCCGTCTTGATCCCCTCGCGCCCCACCAGTACCTCGAGCATCTCGTCCAGCCGCTCGAGCGGCAACTCGCCGGTCACCAGCTCGTCCGAAGTCACCACGCCTTCGGCGATCAGCTCGAGCGCGCGCCGCACGTACTTCGGCGTCGTGTGGAACACGCCTCGGATCTGCACCTCGGAGTAATGAACCAGCGACGTGTCCACCTCGATCGTCGTGCCCGAGGCGCACCCGCCGAAGAGGTTCGCGATCCCGCCCTTGCGCACCATCCGGATCGTGCTCTCCCACGTCTCCGGCAGGCCGACGCACTCGATGGCGACGTCGGCGCCGCGGCCGCCGTTGCACATCCCACGCACCGCACCTGCCGGATCGCCGACCGACGAGACGTTCAGAACGACATCGCCGCCAAGCCGCTCCGCGCGCTCGAGCCGGTCGGCCCGCACGTCGGTCACGATCACCCGCCCAGCCTTCAGCGATGCCAACCGGACAAACAACAGCCCGATGGGCCCGGCTCCGTTGACGACCACGCTGTCGCCCGGCTCGATCCCCGAGCGCTCGATGCCGTGGACGACGCAGGCGAGCGGCTCGACGAGCGCCGCGTCACGCGAGCGGACGCCGTCCGGTATCACAAGCAGGTTCTTCTCGACAATCGGCCGCGGAATGTCGATGACCTCGGCGAACGCGCCGCTCAGCCGCAGGAACATGTTCTCGCACATGCTCTGCGCGTCGCGCGCACAATAGAAGCACGTCCCGCAGGGCGCCGAGTTCATCGCGACGACACGCTCCCCCCGCTTGAAGCCCTCGACCTCGTCGCCAACCTCGATGACTGTGCCGGCAAACTCGTGCCCGAACACGAACGGCGGCGGGAAAAGCGGGTGGCCGCGGAGAAACATCTTCCGGTCGGTGCCGCAGGTAAGCGCGACGTCGACCTTCGCCAGCACCCCGCCGGGCCCGATCCTCGGGGTGTCGATCTCCTCGAGCCGGACGTCCTCCTTGCCGTGATAAACCGCCGCCCTCATTTCGTCTCGTCCTCGATCCACTTCAGAAAGTCCGGGTTGCCGTCGAGAATCGGCAGCGACACTATGCACGGGCAGTCGTAGCTGTGAAGCTTCTTGATCTTTTCGATCAACTCGGGCACAAGGGCTTCCCGGGTCTTGGCGATCAGCACGGCCTCGTTGCCCTCGTGGACCGAGCCGTCCCACCAGTACATCGACCTCATCCCGCCGATGATGTTCACGCACGCGGCCAGCCGGCTCTCGACCAGCTCGCGGCCGATGCGGCCCGCTTCGTCTTCATCCGCCGCCGTTACGTAAACAAGTGTGGCGTTCATTGCAGCATCTCGCGCAGCCGTGCGGCGACTTTTCTCCCGAGCGCCTCATACGCGTCCGCCGTGAAGTGCGCTCCGTCGTCCGCGAGCGCCCTCTCCAGGCCCAGGTCGCCCGCAGCCTTGTGCAAATTGATGACCGGCAGCCCGGCTTTCCGCGCAACATCCCCCGCCGCCTTGTTGTAAGCGTCGACATCTTTGTTGTACCTGCCGAACGGCTTCACCGCCTGATGCCGCTTCTCGATGACGGGCGTAGTGTTGACCCAAACGGCGCGGCACCCGGCAGACCGAATCTTATCGATGACGACCGGCAGGATCATCTTGTAGAAGTCGAGCGGGACCTGGCAGAGCCGGGTGGCTTTCTCGCGTTTGATGTCGTGCAGGCCGCAGTTGAGCGTGACGACGTCCGGCCTCGCCTCCGCGATCCATTCGCCGATGCCGCTGATGACGTTCGAGCTGTCGCCCCCGTTGCCCGGGTTGTGGACGACCTCCGCCACGCCGGCCAGCTCCGCTGCGACGGTCGGCGTATAGCCCATCGAAATCGAATCGCCGACGATCAGTATCTTATGCACGAGCTATTCCTCCTCGGTCAACTTCCAAGCCGACGCGCAGCGGGATTGTAGCGCGGCGCACGGTCATTGCAATAGCCGAGAGAGCTCCCCCGCCCCCGGAACGGGTGCCAGGCACCCATTAAAATCATAAGCGCTGCGGCATCACGGGTTTGTGGCGGCGCAAATAATCCGCGGCAGCCCAGCGGCCTTCGCCGACCGGGCGCGGCAACAACGTTGGCGGCCGCGCGCCCGGGCGTCAGTCGCGGATTTTGCTGAGAACTTCGAGGACTTTCAACTGGAGCGGCGGCTCGGCGTTGACGACGAGCCGGCCGAGCCGGAAGTTCATCTGCGCCTGCCCGGCATTGTCGCCCCACCTCTTCCGGCCGGTGACCTCCTTGACAAAGTCCATGAGCTCGTCGGCAAGGTCGGCGAGCGATTCAACTTCATCGCCGACGATGTCGCCCTGCCGCCTGCGGCCCCGCCGAAGCAGCCGCCGCACGCGAAGGAGGTCGGACACGTCGTAGACCTTCACGACCGCCTCCCCGGTCATCTTCTGCGCCGGGCCGACGTATACCACGCCGCCGCGGACCGCGTACGACAACTCCGTGAGCTTCGTCACCCAGGCGAGGATTGACTCGACGCTCGCGTTCGCGAGGCGCAGGTCGACCGTCTTGTCGGCCACGTCCTGATCGAGCACGATATTGAGCCCGGCGGCCTGCCGAAGGTAGGCGGCGATGTCGCCCAGCGACATCGAGACCGCCTCGATGGATATCTGCTTGGCGAGCGCCTTCTTGACGGCCGCCGCTTTCTCGGCAGGGTCGGCCCCGGGCACTTCGGTGACGAACACGGCCGCCTGGGGCTTCCGCTCGGCCCAATCCTTCGGAACCGTCAGCACGTCCGCCTGCGGAATCCGAGCCTGATCAATATACCGCATGCTCTTTGCCGTCTCGCGCCGCATGGCGAGGCCGGTTCGCGCGGCTTGCGCGGCGGCGCGGTCCGCCTCGACGCGCTCGATCAGGCCGGCAGCCTGTGCGTTCCGCGGGTCGAGCTCGAGCGCTCTTCGGAGCGCGTTCGCGGCCGCATCAAAGCGCCTGTGTGCGAGATGCCGCGTGGCCGACGCGAGGAGGCGGCCCAGCCGCTCGTCATGCAGCTCGGCCGCGCGCCGCTGCTCGTTCTCGACAAGCCTGTGCGCGGCCTCCAACGGGTCGCCGCGCGGCTCCGGCGCCTTTTCCACAGGGTCGGGCCGTTGCGGCCGCAATTGCCTGAAGTGCTCCCTGACGCGTTCCTCGTCCAGCAGTCTCTCTGCGGCCGTGGGCGGCGGTTTCGGCGCCCGCTTTGCCTCGAGCGCCTGCGCCTGTTGAATCACGCGCATTTCCGCCTCGATCTGCGCGAGGAGCGTGCCGCAGTCCGCGCGCCGCTCAGCCGCGAGCGCCGGCCCCGGGCTCAGGAAGGCCGGAAGGATCCCGATCACGAGCGGAAGGATTCTGTGCGCCTGCATTGTTCGCCCTCCGGTGCCGCCCCCATATTATACACCGGCGGCGGCGGCCTGCTTGCAGCGAAGCGGACGAGCGACGCTTGCCCATCAGCCCAGGGCAAAGCCCTGGTTAACGGGTACATTTCGGGATCCAGCCCTGGAAGGGCGCTACAGAGCCTCTATCGCCCTCACAGGGCTCCCCCTGCTTCGCTCTGGGGCGGTGAATTCGAGCCTTTCAGGCTCACAAAGTCACTTTTTCAACAGCCCCACGGGTACCCGCTGGCTGCCTGTGCGGGCCATAGCCCGGCCGGCGAACGGAGGCCCGTCCCCGCTGTCCGCGATTTGTTTCACTTGGATGGAGTGTTACGATGAAGCAAGATCTCGACCCGTTCTTCTGCGACGCCAACAAGCTCAGGTGAAAGCCGGCAGGATCATGACCCGCTCTTCGGCTTGACCTTCTTGTAGACCGGGTCCTCTTTCTTCTCCTTCGGCGCGGTCGCGAACTGCACGTAGGTGCCGATCACGGCGAGGATGACGGCGCAGCCGAGCAGGACGTATCTGTCGTTGCCGGGCTGCCGCAGCGCGTTCACCGCCTGCTGCGGCGAAGGGCTCTTCTGCAGCAGGGCGTATACGCCGAACATCAGCGCGCATGCGCCGTTGAGCGCCGTCGACACGATGATGATGGTCTTGCGCATCACCAGTGCGAGCACGCCGCCGATGAGAACGAGGATCGCGAGCACCATCATGTGCGACGCGCGCGACGTGCCGGCGGTGGTGAGCTCGGCCAGCATCTTCCCCAGCCATGCGCCCAGAACAAACACGCCGGCATGGTGAAGGAAGACGGACAGGAGCGCCCCCGCCACGCCGCCGGCCACGGCCCAGACGAAGAGCACCATCGGGCTATGCGCCAGTTCGATGGCCGTCATCAGCCCGGCGTACGTTGGCGGCGGGACCTGCTCCGGCGGGACGGTGTAGTACACCGCGAAGTACGCCGCGACGGCTGCGCCGAGGACCAAGCCGGCCACGCCCAGCACGACCTTGAACAGGCGGATGCCGAAGAAGCACATGACCGCGCCGCCAAGGATCGCAAGACTCAGGATTATGTTGGACACGATTTCAGGAGGCACGCCGAGAATTGCCACAGTTCTTCCTCCCAAGAAAGGCGCAGGAACGAGCCGGCGCCGCGAACCTTGACCCACACGATTATATACGGCCATCGTGCCGCTGCGGTGTTTTATTAGCCGCCAAGTTATCCCCAGTTTCGTCTCCGGCCTTGAGTCCCGGAAGGCCGGCAGATTATGGCCCGCGGCGTAAGCCGGGGGTACGCAGCCAGCTTCTGACGCCCGCTACGCCTGTCTGCCGCGGCACAGGCAGGCGCATGCCACGGGCCGCGGCGCCAACCCGGCTCGCCGCCGGTCACGCGGAAATCGGGGATGATGCAGTTGACGCGCTGCTTGGCCGCTTTCCCGCTCTCGCGTTTAAGAGCGGCGTGTTTCATGCAGCACGACGGCTGGATCATGGCCGAGGAGGAGTCGGTGCGGGCCGAGATCGAGCCCGACGCCGTCACCGTCGAGAACGGCGAGTACGTCCGGCAGACGCTGATCCCGGTCGTCACGTGATCGAGGGGCGGGAATCCGATCCGGGGCCGACCGTTCCAATGTCTGTGTGATTAGTTTTACTGTCTTGCTTCATCTTCGTTGGTTAACCCGCAAGGGGGCCAAGTGGTTATGTCTCTTCCAGTGGTAGAATCGTGCCTGTTCATTGCGTTGAAGTCGGCGCGTCCTTTCTCTGGCGATGTGATCGGGACGGT
>JBDREM010000001.1:0-2900 GCA_043819695.1 Planctomycetota bacterium | reverse complement strand
GCCCCCGATCACCGAGATTCGGTCGTACATCAACTGCCGCCGCATCAGGTCGAACTCGAGCAGCGACCACGAGATCGCGGTGAGCGGGTTCGAGCCCAGGATCACGCGGATCGCCATGCTCCTCGCCTCCGGGCTCTTCTGAACCTCGACGATCGGGTCCGCATAGAATACCGTCCCGATCAGCGCGCACGCGGCAAATATCGTAACGAGCTGCGCGAATAAAAGTTCGGAGCCGCTGCAGCGAACGAAGGCAAAAATCGAGCCGAGCAGAATGCAGAACGCGAGGATAACAAGCTGCGCGGCCAGGCCTCCGGCGAGCGGGCCGCCGCCCCACGCCGCCGCTCCGAGCGCCAGGATGCCCGACCCGAGCAACTGCGTGCACACACACACCACCAGCAGCCGCACGACGAACCCCCGGATACGCAGCTCCCGCGGGTCGTAGTTGACCGCGAACATGGCAATAACGCCGCCCAGGACGGCGCACTCGACGAACGTGAGCGTCGCCATGAGGCTCCGACCCGTGCAGTGCCGCGACGCAACGAACGCGAACGTCCCGAACCCAACGAGAAACACCGACAGCCAGGCGGCGATGCGCCACGGCTTCAGGCCGTAGGTCCTCGGCTCGTACCCCCTATCTGACATGACTAAATGCTATCACCGTATCGAGAACGAGTCAACGGGTGGCACGTCTGACTCGCCGCCAGCTTGCGTAGCCGTTGACGCCCGTTTACGGGGCTTTTCCCGGGCCATTGACAAGATGCCGCTCACACCCAACACCGATTCGTCCGAGAATGTGCGCTGAAAGGAACCAAGTCATGAAGCGCGCCGTCATTGCCGTCACCGCGTCGATTGTGACCTTGTGCGCCGCGCCTGCGCTTGCGCAGGCGGAGGATCAGGCCGCAAAGATCAAGCAACTGGAGGCGCAGGTTGCCGCGCTGCAGCGCCGCATTGCCGAGCTCGAGGCGGAACTCGGCGCCAAAACCAAGCTCGAGCCCAAGATCCACGTCATTGCGCCCGCGCCCGAGCCGCCGGAGGAGGACAAGCTCGCCCTCAACCAGCCGCTGACCGACGAGCAACGGGCCGCCGTCGCGAAGGCGGCCGCGGACGTGGACCGCCTGGCCGCGGACGTCGCCAAACATGACGGACACACGTCGCCGACCCGGCACCTCGCCCCCGACGCAGTGGTCGGGCGCTGGGCCGACGCCTCCGCGAAGCTCGCCAAGCTCTACGCCGAGTACGGCCAGGAGAGCGCGTGCCTGACGGCGCTCGCCAGGTTTGGCACCTGGAAGGACAAGTCATACGGGTCGCAGCGAACGTTCGACGAGGCCGCTTACAACTGCGGGAGCATCCTGGCCAGGCAGTGGGAGAAGCCGGAGAGCGCGATGCGGCTCGCCGCGCGTTACGGCCCCAAGTCGAAGTTCAAGGCCGCGGCGTGGGGGAAGCTCTGCGAGGACGCGGCAGGCGCGACCGGCAAGCGGGCG
Organism: Planctomycetota bacterium; assembly: GCA_043819695.1. Classification (GTDB taxonomy): domain Bacteria; phylum Planctomycetota; class PUPC01; order PUPC01; family PUPC01; genus CAYLQD01. The sequence goes on along the minus strand of JBDREM010000001.1, from coordinate 1,419 downwards.
TATAAGGAGATCGCACTCCGGTGCTACCTCCGCGCCGCCGTCGCCGGCAACGAGCAGGGCGCATGGCAGCGCGCCCGCGAGCTCGAGGCCGAACTCAAAGACAAGCCGTAGTGCTTCTCATCGCGCCAGCACCGCGGCCACATCACCAAGGCGGGCAACCGGTTCATTCGCGGCGTGCTGGTCGAGTGTGCGTGGGCCTGGATACGGAAGGACAAAGCGGCATACGCCGTCTGGGTGCGGAAGAATATTATGGTTTCCGGGGCTGAATGACGAAGCCCGAATGACGAATGCGCAAATAACGAATGCAGCGACACTTGGGGCTCTGACGGCTTTGGTGAAGCCGCTGGCCGGCCGCGGGCGCCTTGGTCATTCGGATTTCGTCATTGATTCGACATTCGTCATTGGTCATTCGTCACTTCACCCCGTACATTCGTCTGCGGCCCCGCTTCGCCGAGAGCCATAATCGTGAGCCGCACCCCGCCGTCTACCGCCGCATCGCACGGCGGCGAGAGCCCAAGCGAGCCATCGTCGCGATGGCCCGGCACCTCGCCGTCAAGATCTACTGGCAACTGCGACAGATTCGCTTCGGTGAACAAGCCGCCTGAGGCGGCCGGAAACGTTGCACGCTCTTTGACAACGCTCGTTCAGCCCAGCCGCCCTCGGGCCGTTCGCCCTCGAGCTCACGGCCACAAGGCGGAACCGTTCGGCGGGACCACGTTATCAAGTGCCTGTTTGAAGGCCCTCGCGTGCTGTCACGCGTGCCAGACTGTCGGCCCGCCGAGCCATATCGAACGAAATAGAACTCTTGTGCCAGCCCCATCCGGGGCCAGGACGAATAGCAGGATGCCACAGGGCTGAACAGTTCGAACACAAAGAGCACCGACGACGACGTCGGGAAAGGAAAAAAAAACACGGCCATTGACTATCCACATACACTGCTGTCCCACTGCTGTCCAAGATAGTCGAGTTTCCCGGTCGAGGCCCTCGTAGAACCCCTTGAAACGCCGTTTCGGACAAGTTTCGCCAAGGCCCAAGAATGAGGTTGTCCTTGTCCAGAATATGCTGTCCAAGACGCCAGGCTCCGTTGAGCGATGCCCAGAAAGGCCACAAAACGGCTCAGGACGCCCTCGGGTGCCTCTTGCCGACATATGGGCCAGCCCAGTTGTCATCAGTATGCTGTTCAAGAGAAAGTTATCTTGGACAAGAGTGCTTGAACAACGGCCCGTAGAGGAGCGCCGAGATGGCTTGACACGCTCTTTCAGAGATGCCCTGAATATCTCCTCGTGTCCCGCAACTATCTCACCCAGAGGAGCTATATAAGTGCTTGACGTTGAATCGATTCCGTTGCTGGGGTCACATCGCCCCTGCAAAGAACGGCCGCCAAAGAGGCCAATCCGTCGTCAGAAATTGGGTTCATCG